>NZ_JXXD01000008.1 GCF_000935215.1 Stutzerimonas stutzeri | reverse complement strand
AACGCGCCGGCGGTGCGGTATGAGGACATTCGATGCGAACCATCGACAATCCTAGGCCGGCTGGCGGGTCGCTATTGACCGACCCTCGGGCACGCGCCTGGCTGTTTCAGATTCTGGCTGTAATCACCGTCGTAGCATTCGGCTGGTACCTTTTTCACAATACCCAGACCAACCTTGCCCATCGCGGCATTACCTCCGGCTTCGGTTTCCTCGAGAACGCCGCCGGCTTCGGCATATCCCAGCACCTGATCGACTACAGCGAGAGCGACACTTACGGTCGCGTCTTCTGGGTCGGGCTGCTCAATACGCTGTTGGTCAGCGTCATCGGGATATTTCTCGCAACGGTGATGGGGTTCATCCTCGGTGTGGGACGCCTCTCGAGCAACTGGCTGATCCGTCAATTGGCGACGCTCTACATCGAGATATTCCGCAATATCCCGCCGTTGCTGCTGATCTTCTTCGTCTACTTCGCTGTGATCAGCCCGTTGCCTGGGCCGCGCAACAGCCTGAGCCTATGGGATGCGGTGTTCGTCAACAACCGTGGCGTGCAGATGCCGGCACCCAGCGCCGCCGATGGCTTCTGGGCATTCTGGCTGGCGTTGCTCGTGGCGCTGGTGGCCGTGGTCTTGCTCAATCGCTGGGCTCGGGCGCGTCGGCATGCCACCGGGCAGATGTTTCCGGTGTTCTGGACCAGCCTTGGGTTGTTTCTGGCGATCCCGTGGCTGATGACCTTCATTGCAGGCGTACCTTTCACTTGGGAAGTGCCGGAGTTGCAGCGCTTCAACATTCGCGGTGGTTGGGTGGTGATCCCGGAGCTGGTTTCGATCGTGGTGGCGTTGTCGGTGTATACCGCGGCGTTCATCGGCGAAACCGTGCGTTCAGGCATTCAGTCGGTCAGCTATGGCCAGACCGAAGCCGCCGCTTCGCTTGGGTTGCGCCCAGGCCAGGTATTGCGGCTGGTGATCGTGCCGCAAGCGTTGCGGGTGATCGTGCCGCCGCTGACCAGCCAATACCTGAACCTGGCAAAGAACTCGTCGCTCGCTGCTGCTATCGGTTATCCGGACATGGTGTCGCTATTCGCCGGCACGGTGCTCAATCAGACCGGGCAGGCCATCGAAACCATGGCCATCACCATGAGTGTCTATCTGGCCATCAGCATCAGCATCTCGCTGCTGATGAACTGGTACAACAAGCGCATTGCGCTGATCGAGCGGTGAGCGCATGACCATCCATACCTTCAAGCCCGACCTGCCGCCACCGACGATCAGCATCGGTGCGCTCGGCTGGCTACGGGCCAATCTGTTTTCCAGCTGGATCAATACCCTGCTGACGCTGGTAGGGCTATACCTGCTCTGGCTGATTGTGCCGCCGGTACTCGAATGGGCCATCTTCAAGGCCGACTGGACCGGTGAAACCCGCGCCGACTGCAGCCGCGAAGGCGCCTGCTGGGTGTTCATTCAGACCCGGTTCGGCCAGTTCATGTACGGCTTCTATCCGACGGAGCTGCGCTGGCGAGTCGATGCGGCAGCCTGGCTGGCGATCATCGGTGCGGCGCCGCTGTTCCTGCGGCAGATGCCACACAAGTTGCGCTACGGGTTGGGCTATCTGCTGGTTTACCCGCTGCTAGCCTACTGGCTGCTGCATGGTGGCTTTCTCGGCCTGCAGACGGTGCCTACCAGTCAGTGGGGCGGGCTCATGCTGACCGTAGTGATCGCTGCCGTGGGCATTGCCGGTGCTTTGCCGCTGGGCATTCTGCTGGCATTGGGACGGCGCTCGGACATGCCGGCTATTCGCGTGCTCTGCGTGACCTTCATCGAGTTCTGGCGCGGCGTGCCGTTGATCACCGTGCTGTTCATGTCCTCGGTGATGCTGCCGCTGTTCCTGCCCGAAGGCATGAGCCTCGACAAGCTGCTGCGGGCAATGCTGATGGTGGTGTTCTTCGAGGCCGCCTACATCGCCGAGGTGGTACGTGGCGGTCTGCAGGCGATCCCCAAGGGGCAGTACGAGGCGGCGGCGGCCATGGGCCTGGGGTACTGGCGCAGCACGCTGCTGGTGATCCTGCCGCAGGCGCTGAAGCTGGTAATCCCAGGCATCGTCAACACCTTCATTGCCCTGTTCAAGGACACCAGCCTGGTGATCATCATCGGCCTGTTCGACTTCCTCAACAGCATCAAGCGCGCCACTGCGGATCCGGCCTGGCTAGGCATGTCCACCGAGGGTTACGTGTTCGCCGCGCTGGTGTACTGGATGTTCTGTTTCGGCATGTCCCGCTATTCGATGCGCCTGGAGCGCAAGCTGGACACCGGCCACAAGCATTAGGAGTGATATATGAGTGATTCAAACGCGCAGGCCGAGCAGAGCAGCGAGCCGGTCATCCGCATGCAGGGCGTGCACAAATGGTTCGGCCAGTTCCATGTACTCAAGGACATCAACCTCTCCGTGCGCCAGGGCGAGCGCATCGTGCTGTGCGGGCCTTCCGGCTCCGGCAAGTCCACCACCATTCGCTGCCTCAATCGCCTGGAGGAACACCAGCAGGGGCGCATCGTCATCAACGGCGTGGAGCTGACCAGCGACCTCAAGCAGATCGAGGCGATCCGCAGCGAAGTCGGCATGGTGTTCCAGCACTTCAACCTGTTCCCGCACCTGACCGTGTTGCAGAACTGCACCCTGGCGCCAATGTGGGTGCGCAAGCTGCCGCGACGGCAGGCCGAGGAAATCGCCATGCATTATCTGGAGCGCGTGCGCATCCCGGAGCAGGCCAACAAGTTTCCCGGCCAGCTCTCCGGCGGTCAGCAGCAGCGCGTGGCGATCGCCCGTGCGCTGTGCATGAAGCCGAAGATCATGCTGTTCGATGAGCCGACTTCGGCCCTCGACCCGGAAATGGTGAAGGAGGTGCTCGACACCATGGTCAGCCTCGCCGAAAGCGGCATGACCATGCTCTGCGTGACCCATGAGATGGGCTTCGCCCGCACCGTGGCGGATCGGGTGATCTTCATGGACAAGGGCGAGATCGTCGAACAGGCCGAGCCAGAGGTGTTCTTCACAAACCCGGTCAACGACAGGACCAAGCTGTTCCTCAGCCAGATCCTGCACTGATCCAAGCCGGGCCTGGCGTGCCGTCGGAACACGCGGCGCCTGGCTGTGTTCAGCCTTAGCCTCGGCCGCCGTCATGGGCTAGAATACGCGCCCCGACTGCTCCCCCCTCCGAGGCTGTTCCGACGATGTTGATCCTGCGCGGCGCTCCCGCTCTTTCCGCCTTCCGTCATGGCAAGCTCCTGGCACAACTGTCCGATAAGGTCCCCGCCGTCAGCGGGCTGTATGCCGAGTTCGCCCATTTCGCCGAGGTTTCCGGCACGCTCGGCGCGGATGAGCAGAACGTACTGACCCGCCTGCTGAAGTACGGCCCCAGTGTGCCGGTGCAGGAACCTGCCGGGCGGCTGTTCCTCGTGGTGCCTCGCTTCGGCACCATTTCGCCGTGGTCGAGCAAGGCCAGCGATATCGCCCACAACTGCGGGCTGGAGAAGGTCCAGCGGCTGGAGCGGGGTATCGCCTATTACGTGCAGGGCGAGTTTTCCGATAGCGATGCACAGCTGATTGCCGCAGCGCTTCACGACCGCATGACGCAAATGGTGCTCGATCGTTTCGAAGCAGCCGCCAACCTGTTCAGCCATGCCGAGCCCAAGCCGCTGACTGCCGTGGACATCCTCGGTGGCGGTCGCGCCGCGCTGGAAAAGGCCAACACCGACCTGGGCCTGGCCCTGGCCGAAGACGAAATCGATTATCTGGTCAGTGCCTTCCAGGGCCTCAAGCGCAACCCGCACGACATCGAACTGATGATGTTCGCGCAGGCCAACTCCGAGCACTGCCGCCACAAGATCTTCAACGCCAGCTGGGACATCGACGGCGAGAGCCAGGACAAGTCGCTGTTCGGCATGATCAAGAACACCTACCAGATGCACAGCGAGAACGTGCTGTCCGCTTACAAGGACAACGCGTCGGTCATCGTCGGCCACACCGCAGGGCGTTTCTTCCCCAATGCTGAAACCCGCCAATACGGCGCGGTGCAGGAGCCGGTGCACATCCTGATGAAGGTGGAAACCCACAACCACCCGACCGCGATCTCGCCGTTCTCGGGTGCTTCCACCGGTTCCGGTGGCGAGATTCGCGACGAGGGCGCCACCGGCCGCGGCGCCAAGCCAAAGGCCGGTCTGACCGGTTTCACCGTCTCCAACCTGAACATCCCCGGCTTCGAACAGCCGTGGGAACAGGCCTACGGCAAGCCGGAACGCATCGTCACGCCGCTGGACATCATGATTGAAGGCCCTCTGGGCGGCGCCGCGTTCAACAACGAGTTCGGCCGCCCGGCGCTGACTGGTTACTTCCGTACCTTCGAGCAGTCGATCAACACGCCGCGCGGCGACGAGGTGCGTGGTTATCACAAGCCGATCATGCTCGCTGGCGGCATGGGCAATATCCGTGAAGATCACGTGCAGAAGGCCGAGATCACCGTTGGCGCCAAGCTGATCGTGCTCGGCGGGCCGGCCATGCTGATCGGCCTGGGCGGCGGCGCCGCCTCCTCGGTCGCGACCGGTGCCAGCTCGGCCGATCTGGATTTCGCCTCGGTACAGCGCGAGAACCCGGAAATGGAACGCCGCTGCCAGGAAGTCATCGACCGCTGCTGGCAGCTGGGCGACGAGAACCCCATCGCCTTCATCCATGACGTCGGTGCCGGTGGCATTTCCAATGCCTTCCCGGAGCTGGTCAACGACGGTGGCCGCGGTGGCCGCTTCGAACTGCGCAACGTGCCTAACGACGAGCCGGGCATGGCCCCGCACGAGATCTGGAGCAACGAGTCCCAGGAGCGTTACGTGCTGGCCGTCAGTGCCGCCGATTTCGAGCGTTTCCAGGCTATCTGCGAACGTGAGCGCTGCCCGTTCGCGGTTGTCGGCGAGGCGACCGCAGAGCCACAGCTGACCGTCACCGACAGCCATTTCGGCAACACCCCGGTGGACATGCCGCTCGAAGTGCTACTCGGCAAGCCACCGCGCATGCACCGCAGCGCCAGCCGCGAAGCGGAGCTGGGCGATGACTTCGATGCGGCTACTGTCGATCTGAATGAGGCGGTCACCCGGGTGCTGCGCCACCCAGCGGTCGCCAGCAAGAGCTTCCTGATCACCATCGGCGACCGCAGTATCACCGGCCAGGTAGCGCGCGATCAGATGGTCGGTCCTTGGCAGGTGCCGGTCGCCGACTGCGCCGTCACGGCTACCAGCTACGACGTTTACACCGGCGAGGCCATGGCAATGGGCGAGCGTACGCCGCTGGCGCTGCTGGACGCTCCGGCGTCGGGTCGCATGGCCATCGGCGAAACGCTGACCAACCTGGCAGCGGCACGCATCGAGAAAATCTCCGACATCAAGCTGTCCGCCAACTGGATGGCCGCCGCCGGCCACCCCGGCGAAGACGCGCGGCTGTACGACACCGTGCGCGCCGTCGGCATGGAGCTGTGCCCGCAGCTGGGCCTGACCATCCCGGTGGGCAAGGACTCGATGTCAATGAAGACCCGTTGGTCGGAGGAGGGCGCCGAGAAAAGCGTGACCTCGCCGATGTCGCTGATCGTTTCCGGCTTCGCCCCGGTCACTGATATCCGCCAGACCCTGACCCCGCAGCTGCGCCTGGACAAGGGCGCAACGGACCTGATCCTGATCGATCTGGGACGCGGCCAGAACCGCATGGGCGCTTCGATCCTTGCGCAGGTGTATGGTCAGCTTGGTCGCCAGGCGCCCGACGTCGATGATGCCGAAGACCTGCAGGCGTTCTTCGCCGTGGTCCAGGGGCTGAACGCCGATGGTCTGCTACTGGCCTACCACGACCGGTCCGACGGTGGTCTGCTGACCACTGTGCTGGAAATGGCGTTTGCCGGTCACTGTGGCCTGAGTCTGAATCTCGATGGCCTGCTGGAGAGTGCCGCAGATGTCGCACCGATGCTCTTCAACGAGGAGCTTGGTGCGGTGATTCAGGTGCGTCAGGACGACACCGAGATCGTGCTGGCACAGTTCAGCGCAGCCGGTCTGGGTGACTGTGTCGCGGTCATCGGTCAGCCGGTCAACAATGGCCATGTGTCGATCAAGCACGGCGAAAACGAAGTCTTCGCCGGTGAGCGCCGCTTGCTGCAGCGCCAGTGGGCAGAAACCAGTTACCAGATCCAGCGTCTGCGCGATAACGCCGAGTGCGCCGATCAGGAGTTCGACGCGCTGCTCGAAGAGGACAACCTGGGTCTCAGTGCCAAGCTCAGCTTCGACGTGAACGAGGACATCGCGGCGCCCTACATCAAGCGTGGCGTTCGTCCACAGATTGCGGTGCTGCGCGAGCAGGGCGTCAATGGCCAGGTGGAGATGGCGGCGGCGTTCGACCGCGCCGGTTTCGCCGCGGTCGACGTGCACATGAGCGATATCCTTTCCGGGCGTGTCAGCCTTGAGGAGTTCAAGGGCCTGGTGGCCTGCGGTGGCTTCTCCTACGGCGACGTGCTCGGCGCCGGTGAAGGCTGGGCCAAGTCGATCCTGTTCAATGCGCGTGCACGGGATGGCTTCCAGGCCTTCTTCGAGCGCAAGGACAGCTTCGCTCTCGGCGTGTGCAATGGTTGCCAGATGATGAGCAACCTGCACGAGCTGATCCCGGGCACCGAGAATTGGCCGCACTTCGTGCGTAACCGCTCGGAGCAGTTTGAGGCGCGGGTGGCGATGGTTCAGATTCAGGATTCGCCATCGATCTTCCTGCAGGGCATGGCCGGCTCCCGTCTGCCGATCGCCATCGCCCACGGCGAAGGCCATGCGGAGTTCGAGAGCGAAGAGGCCATGCTGCAGGCAGATCTTTCCGGCACCGTGGCGTTGCGCTTCGTGGATAACCACGGCAAGGTCACCGAGCGTTACCCGGCCAACCCGAACGGCTCGCCGCGCGGTATCACCGGTCTCAGCAGCCGCGATGGCCGCGTGACCATCATGATGCCGCATCCGGAGCGGGTGTTCCGCGCCGTGACCAACTCCTGGCGCCCTGACGAGTGGCAGGAAGACGGCGGCTGGATGCGAATGTTCCGCAATGCGCGGGTCTGGGTCGACTGACCGACCGGGTCAATCTGGCCAATCCCGGGGAGCCCGTCGATAGCATATCGGCGGGCTTTTTCATTTGTGACAAAGGTCTATGAACCGGCAGCGCAAAGCGTCGTCTGAGCTATGACGCGCCGCACTATTCGGTGCGCACACGGATGGCAGAATGCCAGTTCGCTCGGCCGGTGGAGGTCGGGCTCATCTGCACGGAGAGGTCGATGTACAAGCTGTGTTTCTATGTTCCAGACAGTCATCTGGAAGCGGTCAAGAAAGCAGTGTTCGCCGCCGGCGCTGGCCGCATAGGCGCATATGACAGTTGCTGCTGGCAGGTGCTGGGGCAGGGGCAGTACCGCCCGTTGGACGGTAGCCAGCCTTTTATCGGGCAAACCGGGCAGGTGCAGCACGTTCCCGAGTGGAAGGTCGAATTGGTTGTGGCGGACGAGCTGATTCACGACAGCGTGAAGGCAATGAATAAGGCCCATCCGTATGAAACGCCTGCGTTCGACGTTTGGCGTTTGTCCGACATGCAGTTCTAGCCTAACGGGTCGGGGCAGTCCTGGCGGTTGCGGCGCCCCGGCATTGATTCCTGGCGTTACGGGCGAATCTCGATCAGCGTGCCATCCTTCACCAGCGCCCAGATCTCGCGCATGTCGCTGTTGCTCAGCGCGATGCAGCCCTCGGTCCAGTCCAGGGTGTGGAAGAACCACTCCGGATACTCCTCATCCAGTGGCGTGCCGTGCAGCATGATCATGCTTCCAGGCGCTACGCCTTCCTGCTGTGCGCGGGCCAGGTCACGCGCGTTGGGGTAGGAGATGTGCATCGACAGGTTGTATTTGTCGCTGGTCTTGCGCCAGTCGATCCAGTAGAAGCCTTCCGGCGTGCGCTTGTCGCCTTCGCGCAACTTTGCGCCGTCGGGTTGTTTGCCCAGCGAAACGCGATAGCTCTTGAGTGTCTGGCCAGCGCTGACCAGATGGAGTTTGCGTTCCGACTTGATTACCAGCACTTTGTCGATGGGTGAACCGCCCAGGCTGGGCGTCGCATTGGCGTGGGAGAACGCGGTAAAGGTGAGGCAGAGCAGGGCAAGCAGCCAGCGCATCGAGGCTTTCCTTCGAACTTCATCAGACCTGTATGTGCCAGCCGGTCCGGCAGACACTTCAGTCTGCGCGGGCGTGGCCCTGCTGGCGGTTGCGATAGCTTGTCACGGCCTCGTTGCGCACCGGGAAGGTCTGCTGCACCCGGTCGGCGAAGAAGCATTCTAGGGTACGGCCGATGGTCGGAAAAGCCAGCTCGGACCAAGGGATGTCTTGCTGATGAAAGAGCTTCACTTCCAGGCTTTCGTCTCCGGCACAGAAGTCCAGGTCGACGAGCTCAGCGCGGAAGAACATGTAGACCTGATTGATATGTGGCAGGTCGAACAGGGTATACAGCTGCAGGTCACGCACTCTGGCGCAGGCCTCTTCGAGTGTTTCGCGCTCTGCGGCCTGCTGCATGGTTTCGCCGTTCTCCATGAAGCCGGCCGGCAGGGTCCAATAGCCCCGGCGCGGTTCGATCGCACGCCGACAGAGCAGCACGCGATCATCCCAGACGGGTACGCAGCCGGCGACTATTCTCGGGTTCTGATAGTGCACCGTTTGGCAGCTGTCGCAGACGAAGCGCGGCCGGTTGTCGCCGTCCGGTACGCGGACCAGCACCGGATCGCCGCACTGGTTGCAGTATTTCATGGGTGCCTTCCTGATTGCTCCGGGAAATATTGGGCTGTTCACACGGATTCGGCAAGGCAGCCTCTGCGCCGTTCGGGGTGGCTCTGACCCGCCTGGTTCGCAGTTGTAACATTGATATCGCATCGAGGCGTTGGAGCTTCTCGTTTGGCGCTCTCCGGGCCTTGGGCGGCTCCGCCTTTCATGCCATGATGCCGATCAAAGACGAAACGAGAAAGTACATGCTGGACACAATACTCCACCGGGTGCGCGCTCATTCCCCGCATCTTCTGGAGCCGGAAGGCCGCCTGCCCGAGGCGGCCGTGTTGATGCCAATCACCCGCAGCGAGTCGCCGGAGCTGGTGCTGACGCTCCGCGCCGCCGGTCTTTCCACCCATGGTGGAGAAGTGGCGTTCCCCGGCGGTCGACGCGATCCGGAAGACCGCGATCTACTGCACACCGCGCTGCGTGAGGCCGAGGAAGAGGTAGGCCTGGCGCCAGGCATGGTCGAGGTCGTCGGCCCGCTCAGCAGCCTGGTGTCGGTGCATGGCATCCACGTCACGCCTTACGTCGGTCTGGTTCCGGACTATGTCGAGTACCGCGCCAACGATGCCGAAATCGCCTCCGTGTTTTCTGTGCCGCTGGAATTCTTCTGCGAGGATCCGCGCGAGGTCACGCACCGCATCGATTACCAGGGACAGAGCTGGTACATCCCGTCCTACCGCTATGGCGAATACCAGATTTGGGGCCTAACCGCGATCATGATCGTCGAGCTGGTCAATGTCATATACGACGCCGGCATCGAAATGCGCCGCGCGCCTGCCGCATTCATCGATCTGTCCGGGCGGCGCGAGCCCTGAGCTGCACTGTCGCAGGGGCGAGCGGTACTCCTGTGGCCTGAGTACAACTGACAAGAAGAGGTGTGTCGTGAAATACCGTCTGGGAGAGTCGCGGGTCGAAGCGCATCCGCAAAGCTGGGTAGCCCCCAATGCCACGCTGGTCGGCAAGATCAGGCTGGATGCGGGTGCAAGCGTCTGGTTTGGCGCCGTTCTGCGTGGTGACAACGAGTTGATCCACATCGGTGAGAACAGCAACGTGCAAGACGGCAGCGTGATGCACACCGATATGGGGCATCCGTTGACCCTGGGTACCGGCGTCACGGTTGGCCACAACGCCATGTTGCACGGTTGCACGGTCGGTGATTACAGCCTGATCGGCATCAATGCGGTGGTGCTCAACGGCGCGAAGATCGGCAAGCACTGCATCATTGGCGCCAACACCCTGATTGCCGAGGGCAAGGAAATTCCCGATGGCTCACTGGTGGTCGGCTCGCCGGGCAAAGTGGTGCGTGAGCTGAGCGATGAGCAGAAGAAGATGCTCGAAGCCAGCGCCGCTCACTACGTGCATAACGCTCAGCGCTACGCGCGTGAGCTGGAGCGCGATGAGTGAACACGCAGGAAAAGCCGGTCGCCTCGCCCTGCGTCAGTCTCTGCGCTCTGGATGAGGATGACCTGTGCGTCGGTTGCCAGCGAAGCGCGGATGAGATCCGGCGCTGGGGGTTGATGAGCAACGAGGAGCGGCGCGAGGTGCTTCAACGCTGCAGCGAGCGACTTCGCCTCAGTGGCCAGCTGATGTAGGCGCGTGCCGGGTTCGTTTGTATTTCCAGAGTCGCGAGGATTCCATGCCAAGAATAGGTACACCATTGTCTTCCAGCGCTACGCGCGTCCTGCTCTGTGGCTGCGGCGAGCTTGGCAAGGAGTTGGTTATTGAGCTGCAGCGGCTTGGCGTGGAAGTCATAGCGGTCGACCGCTACGCCAATGCACCAGCCATGCAGGTGGCGCATCGCAGCCACGTGGTCGACATGCTCGACGGTGCTGCGCTGCGAGCGGTGATCGAGCAGGAGCGACCGCATTACATCGTGCCGGAAATCGAGGCCATCGCCACCGCTACCCTGGTCGAGCTGGAGGGAGAAGGCTACACCGTGATACCCACGGCCCGGGCCGCGCAGCTGACGATGAATCGCGAAGGCATTCGCCGACTGGCCGCAGAGGAGCTGGGCTTGCCGACTTCACCCTATCGCTTCGCGGATTCGCTGGAGGAGTGTCGCTCGGCGGCGATGACGCTGGGCTTTCCCTGTCTGGTCAAGCCGGTGATGAGCTCGTCCGGCAAGGGGCAGTCGGTGCTGCGCAGCGAAGCCGATATCAATGCCGCCTGGGGTTATGCGCAGGCCGGCGGTCGTGCAGGTCGCGGCCGGGTCATCGTCGAGGGCTTCATCGACTTTGATTATGAAATCACCTTGCTGACGGTGCGCCATGCGGGTGGCACGAGTTTCTGTGAGCCGGTCGGCCACCGCCAGGAGAAGGGCGACTATCAAGAGTCATGGCAGCCGCAGCCGATGGCGCCGGCGGCGATGGCCGAGGCGAAGCGCATTGCACTGGCGGTCACCGAGGCGTTGGGTGGGCGGGGCATCTTTGGCGTCGAGTTGTTCGTCAAAGGCGATCAGGTCTGGTTCTGCGAAATCTCCCCGCGTCCTCACGATACCGGCCTTGTGACACTGGTTTCGCAGGACCTTTCCGAGTTCGCGCTGCATGCGCGGGCCATTCTCGGCCTGCCGATTCCGAGCATCCGCCAGATGGGCTCGGCGGCTTCAGCGGTGATTCTGGTAGAAGGTGAATCCACCGAAGTGAGCTTCGGCAATCTCGCTGCTGCGCTTGCAGAACCGGATACCGCGCTGCGTCTGTTCGGCAAGCCCGGTGTAAGCGGCCAACGGCGCATGGGGGTCGCGCTGGCGCGGGACGTATCCATCGATGCGGCGAGAGAAAAGGCGTTGCGTGCAGCTGCTGCGGTGAAAGTGGAGCTGTGAGGCTGGCGGGCCGGCTTGCTGCCGCCCCTATTACTCGGGTTGCTGCTCGTCCGAGGATGTGTCGTCGATGGTCCAGGCGCGTACGCTTTTCACGCGGTTATCGGCCGCTTGCAGGATTTCCAGCCGGTAGTTGCCGATCTGCAAGCAGATGCCGCTATCCGGCATGTGCTCAAGGGCCTCGGTGATGAGGCCGTTGAGCGTCTTGGGGCCGTCGCAAGGCAACTTCCAGCCGAGGGCCCGGTTTACCTCGCGAATGTAGGCGGCGCCATCGATCACTAGCGTGCCGTCGTCCTGCGGGTGAATATCCGGGCTGCGCAGTACGTCCTGATTGCTGAACTCGCCGACGATCTCTTCGAGGATGTCCTCGAGCGTGACGATGCCGCGGACGTCGCCGTATTCGTCGACCACGATGCCGATTCGTCGCTTTTGCTTCTGGAAGTTCAGCAGCTGGGTGGAAAGCGGAGTATTTTCCGGTACGAAATAGGGTTCGTTACAGGCTTCGAGCAGGCTTTCCTTGGTTAGCTGGTCATGACTGAGCAGGCGGGCAATCTGTCGCATATGGACGATGCCCTCGATCTGGTTGATGTCGTTGCGAAACACCGGCAGGCGAGTATGTGGCGTGGTGCGCAGCTGACCGATGATCGATTCCAGATCGTCATCGAGATCGATCCCGGTAACCTCGTTGCGCGGAATCATGATGTCGTCGACAGTGACCCGCTCCAGGTCGAGAATGCCGAGCAGCATGCTCTGGCGATTCAGCGGCAGGTCGGTGCCGGATTCGCGTACGACGCTGCGTAGCTCCTCGGTGGACAGGCTGTCGTTGCCCTTGTTGGATAGGTCGACGCCAAGCAGCTTGAGCAGTCCGTTGCTTACCCAGCCGAGCATGGCAACCAGAGGATAAAGCACCTTCTGCAGCAGCTTCAGCGGTAGGCTGACCGGGTAGGCGACAATCTCCGGGCGTAGTGCGGCCAGGGTTTTCGGCGTGATTTCGCCGAAGATCAGCAAGATGATGGTCAGGCCGATGGTGGCAATCGCGATCCCAGCTTCGCCCCATAGCTGCATCGCGAGCACGGTAGCGATGGATGAGGCCAGGATGTTGACGAAGTTGTTGCCAACCAGAATGGTGCCCAGCAGGCGGTCAGGATGGGCCAGCAGTTCGCTGGCGCGCTGCGCGCCTCGATGCCCTTCCTTGGCCTGATGCCTGAGGCGGTAGCGGTTGAGGCTGAGCATGCCGGTTTCGGAACTGGAGAAGAACGCCGAGCACAGCAGCAGAAAGACCAGCAGTCCGACCAGAAAGCCGGGGTGTAGATTTTCCACGGGTTAGCCTGTTTGCGTCAGATGTGCAGGATGAATTCGCGGACGAGCTTGCTGCCGAAATACGCCAGCATCAGCAGGCAGAAACCGACCAGTGTCCAGCGGATGGCCTTGTAGCCGCGCCAGCCAAGCTGGTGGCGCCCCCACAGCAGCAGGCCGAAGACGATCCAGGCAACCACCGAAAGGAGTGTCTTGTGGACCAGGTGCTGCGCAAAAAGGTCATCAAGAAACAGCCAGCCGGAAAGCAGTGAGGCGGACAGAAGCAGCCAACCTGCCCAGAGAAAGCCGAACAACAGGCTTTCCATCGTCTGCAGAGGCGGGAAGTTGCGGATCAGGCCCGAGGGGTGCTTGTGCTTGAGGTGATGATCCTGCAGCAGCAGCAACAAGGCCTGGAAGACCGCAATGGTCAGCATGCCGTAGGCCAGGATCGACAGCAGGATATGCGCGAGTATGCCCGGCTCCTCGGCAATCGCAGGTGCAGTGCCGGATGGGGCGAACTGGGCGAAGAGTACCGTCAGGCAGCCCAGTGGAAAGAGCAGCAGCAGCAGGTTTTCCACTGGCATCCGATGCAGCGCCAGTAGTATCAGCAGGATGACAGCAGCGGCAATCAGGCTTGAGGCGGTGAAGAAGTCCAGGTGCAGGCCGCTTGGTGATATCAGCTGGATGAAAAGGCTGATCCCATGGGCAAGCAGAGCGAGCAGTCCGACTGTCAGCAGCAGACGTCTGTCCGGCACGGCGCGTTGTGCCAGACGCAAACTGTGATAACCCGTGGCGCCGGCATACAGAGCCGCGGCGGCAAGGCTGGGTAGCAGAGGGTGCATAAGTTCCGGTAACGGGCTCGAAAGGTCGTGAGTGTGGCACAAAGACCCGAGGCGCAAAAGCGGTGGCCGGGTTACGGATCGTCACGGCGTGCGATGCGCCGCATGCTGCGCCATCCATCCCTGGCTTCGGGTCGCGCGGCGGCTGGCGCGGCCAGGTAAATACGAAAAGCCGTGCAGCCGGGGTACCGGCCGGACGCCCGCACCTTCTATAATCTCGCCCTTCAGCACCCCAGCGTGGAATGGCTCATGTTCGAAAACCTAACCGACCGCCTCTCACAAACGCTTCGCCACGTCACCGGCAAGGCGAAGCTGACCGAGGACAACATCAAGGACACGCTGCGCGAAGTGCGGATGGCGCTGCTCGAGGCCGACGTCGCACTGCCGGTGGTCAAGGAGTTCGTCAATCGGGTCAAGGAGCGCGCTGTTGGCACCGAGGTCTCGAAGAGTCTGACTCCGGGTCAGGCGTTCGTGAAGATCGTTCGCGCAGAGCTGGAAGAGTTGATGGGCGCGGCCAACGAGGACCTGGCGCTTCAGGTCACTCCGCCGGCCGTGGTGCTGATGGCCGGCCTGCAGGGGGCGGGCAAGACCACCACCGTGGGGAAGCTGGCGCGCTTCCTCAAGGAGCGCAAGAAGAAGAGCGTGCTGGTGGTTTCGGCTGACGTCTATCGTCCGGCTGCGATCAAGCAGCTCGAAACCCTGGCCGGCGAAGTGGGTGTGACCTTCTTCCCTTCCGATATCAGCCAGAAGCCGGTGGAGATCGCCCAGGAGGCCATCCGTGAAGCCAAGCTCAAGTTCATCGACGTGGTACTGGTGGATACTGCCGGTCGTCTGGCCGTTGATGCCGAGATGATGGCCGAGATCCAGGCTGTACACGCCGCGATCAATCCTGCCGAAACGCTGTTCGTGGTCGATGCCATGACGGGCCAGGACGCGGCAAACACCGCCAAGGCGTTCGGCGAAGCACTGCCGCTGACCGGTGTGGTGTTGACCAAGGTAGATGGCGATGCGCGTGGTGGTGCCGCGCTTTCGGTGCGGCACGTGACCGGGAAGCCGATCAAGTTCCTCGGCATGGGCGAGAAGAGTGACGCCCTTGAACCTTTCCATCCGGATCGTATCGCCTCGCGCATCCTCGGCATGGGCGATGTGCTCAGCCTTATCGAGCAGGCCGAGCAGACCCTTGATCGCGAGAAGGCCGAGAAGCTCACCAAGAAGCTCAAGAAGGGCAAAGGGTTCGATCTCGAGGACTTCCGCGATCAGCTGCAGCAGATGAAGAACATGGGCGGCCTCGGTGGCTTGATGGACAAGCTGCCATCCATAGGTGGCGTCAACCTGTCGCAGATGGGGCATGCTCAGGGCGCAGCGGAGAAGCAGTTCATGCAGATGGAGGCGATCATCAACTCGATGACGCCTGCCGAGCGACGCAATCCTGACATCATCAGTGGATCGCGCAAGCGCCGTATCGCCATGGGGTCAGGTACTCAGGTGCAGGATATCGGCCGGCTGATCAAGCAGCACAAGCAGATGCAGAAGATGATGAAAAAGGTCACCGGCAAGGGTGGCATGACCAAGATGATGCGCGGCATGGGCGGCATGTTCCCAGGCGGCGGCATGCCGAAGTTCTAGAGAGTGTCTTGTCGCGGCGCTGAGCCGCGACGTAATGCGGTCTGCAGCCTGATGCCGGGTATCACCTAGCTCCGGCTGAGACCTTTAGTAAAAGAGTTTGCAAAATCCCCGGCATTCCTTAAAATGTGCGGCCTTTCGGGCCTAGGCCCATTTTAAGTGTGTGCCTTAAGTAAGTTAGCACCGACTACAGGAACGATGTTCACATGGTAACTATTCGTCTCGCCCGTGGCGGCTCCAAGAAGCGCCCTTTCTACCACCTGACCGTGACCAACAGCCGCAACCCGCGTGATGGTCGCTTCGTCGAGCGCATCGGTTTCTTCAACCCGATCGCCACTGGTGCGGAAGTGAAGCTTTCTGTAAACCAGGAGCGCGCTACTTACTGGCTGAGCCAGGGCGCACAGCCGTCTGAGCGCGTTGCTCAGCTGCTGAAGGAAGCTGCCAAGGCCGCTGCCTGAATCTCATGAACGCAACGTCTGCTCCGGTCGATGACCTGGTTGTCATCGGCAAGATCGTTTCGGTGCATGGCGTACGCGGTGACGTAAAGGTCTATTCCTTTACTGATCCGATCGACAACCTGCTGGGCTATCGACGCTGGACGCTGAGGCGAGGCGACGAGGTGAAGCAGGTCGAGTTGGTCAAGGGGCGCCTCCAGGGGAAGATCCTGGTGGCAACGCTGAGTGGGTTGGATGATCGCGAAGTTGCGCGTACCTACGCCGATTTCGAGATATGCATCCCGCGTAGCGAACTGCCCGCCTTGGACGACGGTGAGTACTACTGGTATCAGCTTCAGGGCTTGAAGGTCATCAATCAGGCTGGGCAGTTGCTTGGTCAGATCGATCACCTGCTTGAAACCGGAGCCAACGACGTGATGGTCGTGAAGCCTTGTGCTGAAAGCCTGGACGATCGCGAGCGTCTGCTGCCTTACACCGATCAATGCGTGTTGAAGATCGATCTGGTAGCGGGCGAGATGCAGGTCGATTGGGACGCGGATTTCTGAACGGCATGTCCGCTTTGCGCGTCGAGGTCATCAGCCTTTTCCCGGATATGTTCGCAGCGATATGTGACTACGGGATTACCAGTCGTGCCGTGAAGCAGGGGTTGTTGCAGTTGAGCTGCTGGAACCCCAGAAGCTACACCGAAGACCGCCACCAAACAGTGGACGACCGCCCATTCGGCGGTGGCCCCGGCATGGTGATGAAGATCAAGCCGCTCGAGCTTGCCTTGGCTGACGCCAAACAGGCTGCGGGTGAGACGGCGAAGGTGATCTACCTCTCGCCGCAGGGGCGCCAGCTGAAACAGGCTGATGTCCGCGAGATGGCAAAAGAGGATGCGCTTATCCTGATTGCCGGTCGCTACGAAGGTATTGATGAGCGCTTCATCGAAGCGCATGTCGATGAGGAATGGTCGATTGGTGATTACGTGTTGTCCGGTGGCGAGTTGCCGGCAATGGTGCTGATCGACGCCGTGACGAGGCTGCTTCCGGGCGCCCTTGGTCATGCTGGTTCCGCCGAGGAGGATTCGTTCACCGACGGCCTGCTCGACTGTCCGCACTACACGCGTCCTGAGGTGTATGCGGGTAAATGTGTTCCTGATGTGCTGCTCAGCGGCAACCACGAACACATCCGACGCTGGCGCTTGCAGCAGTCCCTTGGAAGGACCTGGGAGCGACGCGCCGATCTTCTGGATAGCCGCTCGCTTTCTGGAGAAGAACAGAAGCTGCTGGCGGAATACATCCGCCAGCGGGACGATAGTTAACGTATCGATGGCAACCCACAGGGTTGACCTTAGGAGCACAGCATGACCAACAAGATCATTCAGCAGCTCGAAGCCGAGCAGATGAACAAAGAAATCCCGCCGTTCGCACCGGGCGACACCGTTATCGTTCAGGTGAAGGTGAAGGAAGGCGAGCGTCAGCGTCTGCAGGCCTTCGAAGGCGTCGTGATTGGCAAGCGCAACCGCGGTCTGAACAGTGCTTTCACCGTTCGCAAGATCTCCAACGGTGTAGGCGTCGAGCGTACTTTCCAGAGCTACAGCCCGATGGTCGACAGCATCAGCGTCAAGCGTCGCGGTGACGTGCGCAAGGCCAAGCTGTACTACCTCCGCGCGCTGTCCGGCAAGGCCGCCCGCATCAAGGAAAAGCTGGTCTAAGACCGCGGTTCCGGAAAAAAGCAGCCCTCGGGCTGCTTTTTTCGTTTCTACGGCCTGCTGATCCCGGCGGAGCGAGACTGGTGCCTGCGATTGGGGCGGCGATCGGATGAAGAGATTCCGATTCGTTTGCGCTCTGGCCGCGTCGGGACGCCTGTGGAAAACTGTTGCACCCCTTCTGATTGAAGCTGTCATGCCTGCACTCGACGACCCCATCATCGACCGTTACCTCGATGCGCTCTGGCTGGAAAAAGGGCTGGCGGACAATAGCCGCGAGGCCTACCGCAGCGACCTCGCATTGTTCAACGGCTGGCTGGAGGGGCGAGGCGTTCGACTTGCCACCGCCGGGCGCGAGATCATTCTCGATCACCTCGCATGGCGTCTGAACAATGGTTACAAGGCGCGCTCCACGGCGCGCTTTCTGTCAGGCTTACGGGGCTTTTATCGCTACCTGTTACGCGAGGGCGAGATCGCCGTCGATCCGACGTTGCGCGTGGATCTGCCACGGCTTGGACGTCCCTTGCCGAAAGCACTGTCCGAAGCCGATGTAGAGGCATTGCTGACGGCGCCAGATATTGGAGAGCCGTTAGGTCTGCGTGATCGCGCCATGCTCGAAGTGCTTTATGCCTGCGGGTTGCGGGTTACCGAGTTGATCAGCCTGACGCTCGAGCAGGTCAGCATGCGCCAGGGCGTCGTGCGAACGTTCGGCAAAGGCAATAAAGAGCGTCTTGTGCCGCTTGGCGATGAAGCTTTGCACTGGCTGGAGCGTTATCAGCGCGATGGTCGTGAACTCTTGCTGTCGGGCAAGGCCAGTGATGTACTGTTTCCCAGTCAGCGCGGTGGCCAGATGACACGCCAGACCTTCTGGCACCGGATCAAGCTGCACGCGAAGGTCGCCGGTGTCGCCGCATCGATTTCACCGCATACCTTGCGCCACGCTTTCGCCACGCACTTGCTCAACCATGGCGCGGATCTGCGCACCGTGCAGATGTTGCTTGGTCACAGCGACCTGTCGACCACTCAGATCTACACCCACATTGCGCGAGCGCGGTTGCAGGAGTTGCATGCGGCGCACCATCCACGCGGCTAGGGCAGAGCGCCGGCGCTGGTAGGCCGTGGTCTCGGCGGCGGCCCAGAGAAGCAGCTAGCAGTTTGTACGGCATGGCTATGATAGGCTTTGCGCCTTTCCCCGATTGTCGCTGCCAGGAGTTTCCATGGGCGTGATTCGTTTGTTCGCTGCCGCCGTTGCAGGTCTGGCCAGCGTTGTTGTAATGGCCGCCGATCCGGATCAGGCGATTCGCCAGTCTTTGCAGAAGATCCAGTCGGACATGCCCATCGAGGCTATTGCCGAGAGCCCGATGCCCGGGGTTTATCAGGTTCAGCTGGAGGGCGGGCGGCAGCTGTATGCCAGCGCTGATGGGCAGTTCGTCATCCAGGGCTATCTCTACCAGTTCAAGGATGGTCAGGCCGTCAACCTGACCGAGCAAGCTCAAAGCAAGTCGGTGGCCAGGCAGATCAACTCAATCCCGGCCAGCGAGATGGTAGTGTTCGCGCCCAAGGAACCCAAGACCCATATCACCGTATTTACCGATACTGACTGTGGCTACTGCCAGAAGCTGCACAGCGAGGTTTCGCAGTTGAACCGCCTCGGCGTTGAGGTTCGCTATGTCGCGTTTCCGCGGCAGGGCATGGGTAGTCATGGGGCCAATACCCTGACCAGCGTGTGGTGCGCCAAGGATCGCCAGGACGCCATGAACAAGGCCAAGGCACGTGAAGATCTGCCCACAGCCAGCTGCGAGACGCCTATCGAAAAGCAGTATCAGCTTGGCCAGATGATCGGCGTACAGGGCACGCCTGCCATCATTCTCGCCAACGGTCAGATGATTCCCGGCTATCAGCCGGCCGCCCAATTAGCAGAAGTTGCGCTCGCTGCCGAGTAATGCGTTGAGGCCATTGGTCCGATTCATTCGGGCTGATTGCCGATAGTGGAACTGGCTGGCCTGATGCGTTCAAAACCCTAACGGTCTGAATGAGGAGGGTCGTGATGAAGCTCGAAGGTTCCTGTCACTGTCAGGCTGTGCGGTTCAGCCTAGAATCCGCGCAGCCGTATCCTTTCATGCGCTGCTACTGCTCGATCTGTCGCAAGACAGCGGGTGGCGGCGGCTACGCGATCAATCTTGGTGGTGACTATCGAAGCCTGCAGGTCGAGGGGCAAGAGCATCTTGGCGTCTACCAGGCACATATCACCGATGCCGAGACTGGCGAGGTAAAGATCAGTGATGGTCGCCGCCACTTCTGTCGACACTGCGCCAGTGCGTTGTGGTTGTGGGATCCGAGCTGGCCCGAGCTGGTGCATCCCTTCGCATCGGCGATCGACACCGATCTGCCCATCCCGCCGGAGCACACGCATTTGATGCTCGACTCCAAGGCCAGTTGGGTAGAGCCGCAAGTACAGGGGCGTGATCGCTGTTTTGCCGAATACCCGGATGAGTCGCTCGCGCAATGGCATCAGCGGTTGAAACTTGACGATCGGGCGCGCCCGCCGCAAGGCGAGGCTGATTGACTAAAAGCTGCTCCCTTCGTAATGTGCGACTCTTTTGTCGACCGGCAGCTCCGGTCGTCTCGCTGTGAATGGGGAGTTCAGCTTGAAACCGGTGAAAGTTGGCATCTGTGGGCTGGGAACCGTCGGTGGCGGTACCTTCAATGTGCTCAAACGCAACGCCGAGGAGATTGCCCGCCGTGCCGGGCGCGGAATCGAGGTTGCGCAGATTGCCACCCGGCACCCGAATCCCAAGTGCGATACCGGTACGACAGCCATCACGGCGGACATCTTCGATGTCGTGAACAACCCCGAAATCGACATCGTCGTCGAGCTGATCGGCGGTTACACCCTGGCCAAGGAACTCGTCCTCAAGGCCATCGAGAATGGCAAGCATGTGGTCACCGCCAACAAGGCGCTGATCGCCGTGCATGGCAACGAAATCTTCGCCAAGGCGTGCGCGAAGGGCGTAATCGTCGCCTTCGAAGCCTCGGTCGCGGGTGGTATTCCGATCATCAAGGCGATTCGTGAAGGCTTGGCCGGTAACCGCATCAACTGGCTGGCGGGAATCATCAACGGCACCGGCAACTTCATCCTCACCGAGATGCGTGAAAAGGGGCGCACCTTCGAGGACGTTCTCAAGGAAGCCCAGGAGCTCGGCTACGCCGAGGCCGACCCGACCTTCGACGTCGAGGGCATCGATGCCGCGCACAAGCTGACGATTCTGGCGTCCATTGCTTTCGGGATCCCGCTGCAGTTCGACAAGGCTTACACCGAGGGCATCGCGCGCCTGACCACGGCTGATGTGAATTACGCCGAAGCGCTGGGCTATCGCATCAAGCACCTGGGCGTCGCCCGCCGCACCGATGCTGGCATCGAACTGCGCGTTCATCCGACACTGATTCCGGCCGACCGCCTGATCGCCAACGTCAATGGCGTGATGAATGCGGTCATGGTCAATGGCGATGCCGTCGGCAGCACGCTCTACTACGGCGCCGGTGCAGGCATGGAGCCGACCGCTTCGGCAGTCGTGGCCGACCTCGTGGATGTGACCCGGGCCCTGACCACCGATCCGAACAATCGCGTGCCGCATCTGGCGTTCCAGCCCGACTCGCTGTCCGATCATCCAATTCTGCCGATCAGCGCCTGCGAGAGCGCCTACTACCTGCGCATCCAGGCCAAGGACCATCCGGGCGTGCTGGCTCAGGTGGCAACCATTCTCTCCGAGCGTGGCATCAACATCGAGTCGATCATGCAGAAGGAGGCCGAAGTCCAGGACGGTCTGGTTCCTGTGATTCTGGTGACCCATCGAGTGGTCGAGCAGCGTATCGACGATGCTATCGCTGCGTTGGAAGCCCTCGATGATGTGGCGGACAAGGTCGTGCGCATTCGCGTCGAACAGCTCAACTAACCAAGCCGCAGGCCGCAGCTGCAGGCACGGAACAGCCTGATACCTGCAGCGCCAGCCTGCCGCTCGAACCGAAGGTTTGAACAAATGCGCTACATCAGCACTCGCGGCCAGGCGCCGGCCCTGAACTTCGAAGACGTCCTGCTGGCCGGCCTGGCCAGCGATGGCGGCCTGTACGTGCCGGAGAACCTGCCGCGGTTCACCGTGGAAGAAATTGCCTCTTGGGCCGGCCTGCCGTATCACGAGCTGGCCTTTCGGGTCATGCGCCCGTTCGTTGCCGGCAGCATTCCGGACGCCGACTTCAAGCGAATCCTCGAAGAAACCTATGGCGTCTTCGCCCATAGCGCCATCGCCCCGCTGCGTCAGCTGAACGGCAACGAGTGGGTGCTGGAGCTGTTTCACGGGCCAACCCTGGCGTTCAAGGATTTCGCCTTGCAGCTGCTCGGTCGCCTGCTCGATCACGTGCTGGCCAAGCGTGGCGAGCGCGTGGTGATCATGGGCGCCACCTCCGGTGATACCGGCTCGGCGGCCATCGAAGGCTGCAAGGCCTGCGACAACGTCGACATCTTCATCATGCACCCGCACAACCGCGTATCCGAGGTGCAGCGCCGGCAGATGACCACCATCCTCGGCGACAACATTCACAACATCGCCATCGAAGGCAACTTCGACGACTGCCAGGAGATGGTCAAGGCCAGCTTTGCCGACCAGGGTTTCCTCAAGGGCACCCGTCTGGTGGCAGTCAACTCGATCAACTGGGCGCGGATCATGGCCCAGATCGTCTACTACTTCCACGCTGCGCTGCAGCTTGGCGGTCCGGCGCGCTCCGTGGCGTTCTCGGTGCCGACCGGCAATTTCGGCGACATCTTTGCCGGCTATCTGGCGCGCAACATGGGCCTGCCGATCAACCAGTTGATCGTTGCCACCAACCGCAACGACATCCTGCATCGCTTCATGTCCGGCAACCGCTACGACAAGGATACCCTGCACGCGTCGCTGTCGCCGTCGATGGACATCATGGTGTCGTCGAACTTTGAGCGTCTGCTGTTCGACCTGCATGGTCGCAATGGCAAGGCCGTGGCCGAATTGCTGGATGGTTTCCGCGCCAGCGGCAAGCTGTCGGTGGAAGAGGAGCGCTGGGCCGAAGCGCGTAAGCTGTTCGATTCGCTGGCCGTGGATGACGAGCAGACCTGCGCCACCATCGCTCAGGTCTTCAAGGAAACCGGCGAGGTGCTCGATCCGCATACGGCCATCGGAGTGCATGCCGCACGCGAATGCCGTCGCAGCCTGAGCATCCCGATGGTGACACTGGGCACCGCGCACCCGGTGAAATTCCCGGATGCGGTGGAGAAGGCGGGTATTGGCCAGGCACTTGCCCTTCCGGCGCACCTGGCTGATCTGTTCGAACGCAGCGAGCGTTGCACGGTGCTGCCGAACGACCTGAAGGCCGTTCAGGCCTTCGTTGGCCAGCACGGCAACCGGGGCAAGCCGCTGTAACGCTGCGGTAATACAAAAAAGGCCAGTCGCATGACTGGCCTTTTTTCGTTTACAGCGTCGATCTCGACTGCTGGCATTCCAAAGCGGGCCTTCGCCCCGATGCGCCGTATCCCGGACGTTACTCGTCGAACTCTTCCCAACCGCCCATTTCCCGCCAACGATTGACGATGCCGCAGAACAGCTCGGCAGTCTTCTCGGTGTCGTACCGGGCCGAGTGCGCCTCGCGGCCGTCGAAGTCGATCCCGGCGGCCTGGCAGGCCTTGGCCAGCACGGTCTGACCGTAGGCAAGGCCAGCGAGGGTGGCGGTGTCGAAGCTGGAGAAGGGGTGGAACGGGTTGCGCTTGATCTCGCAACGAGCGATCGCTGCGTTGAGAAATCCCAGGTCGAAGCTGCTGTTATGACCGACCAGAATCGCGCGCTTGCAGCCGGCGGATTTCACCGCCTTGCGCACGCTGCGAAAGATATCGGTCAGGGCCTGCGATTCGGGCACGGCCATGCGCAGCGGATGGTCGAGCTTGATGCCGGTGAACTCCAGCGCGGCTGCCTCGATGTTGGCGCCAGCGAAAGGCTCCACGCGGTAGAACAAGGTGTCCTGCGGGTACAGCAGGCCTTGCTCGTCCATGCCGATGGTCACGGCCGCAATTTCCAGCAGCGCATCCGTTGCGCTATTGAAGCCGCCGCACTCGACATCGATCACCACTGGCAGGAAACCACGGAAACGCCGCGCCATCGGCGAGCGGGGTTTGCCCGGCAGGTGCTCTTCGAGCTCGTCTTCGAAGTGTTCTTCGCTCATGCGTTCGCCTCCAGACGCCAGTGCAGTCGTTCCCCGGCACGCAGCGGCACGACGACCTGCTCACCGAATGGCAGATTGGCCGGCACGTTCCACTCCTCGCGCACAAGGGTGATCTGCGTGGTGTTGCGCGGCAGACCGTAGAAATCCGGACCGAAGTGACTGGCAAAGGGTTCCAGTTTGTCCAGCGCCTGCCGCTGCTCGAAGGCTTCGGCGTACAGCTCGATGGCCGCATGCGCGGTATAGCACCCAGCACAACCGCAGGCAGCTTCCTTGGCGTGCTGTGCGTGGGGGGCCGAGTCGGTGCCGAGGAAGAACTTCGGGTTGCCGCTGGTTGCGGCATCCAGCAGGGCTTCCTGGTGAACGTTGCGCTTGAGCACCGGCAGGCAGAAAAGATGCGGACGAATGCCGCCGACCAGCATGTGGTTGCGGTTGTACAGCAGGTGGTGCGCGGTGATGGTGGCGCCGACGTTGGTGCCTGCCGCCTGGACGAACTGCACGGCGTCACGGGTGGTGATGTGCTCGAACACCACTTTCAGGGTTGGGAAGCGCGCGGTGACGCGACTCAACTGCTCGTCGATGAAGTGCTTCTCGCGATCGAAGATATCGATCTCGCTGCGCGTGACCTCGCCGTGGACCAGCAAAGGCAGGCCGACCTCGGCCATGGTTTCCAGCACACCGAAGATGTTGTCGATCGCGGTTACGCCGGAAGCGGAGTTGGTGGTCGCGCCTGCCGGATATAGCTTGGCGGCATGCACGAAGCCGCTGGCCTTGGCCTGGCGGATATCGTCGGAACTGGTGCTGTCGGTGAGATAGAGCACCATCAATGGCGCGAAATCACTGCCGGTCGGCCGAGCCGCCAGGATGCGCTGGCGATAGGCTTCGGCCTCGTCGGCATTGCGTACCGGTGGCACCAGGTTCGGCATGATGATGGCGCGGGCGAACTGGCGAGCAGCATCCGCGACGGTGTGAGGCAGGGCGGCGCCGTCGCGCAGGTGGATGTGCCAGTCGTCGGGGCGCAGCAGGGTGAGTCGGTCGGACATGCAGGGGTTTCCAGGCGGGTGAAACGTGCGCGAATGCTACCGGAAAAGCCCGGAGACGGCATCTTGCCTTCGTCTGCCAGGCTTGGGCACTGACCGTGACACGCTCAAGTTTGCCGGTCGGGCACCGATACCTAGAAGGAATACGCATCCTCTCGGAGTTCATCGTGCGCCTGCGCCCCCTCGTACTGTTGTGCCTGCTCGCTTCACCGGCCAACGCCCTGACATTCCAGACGCGGCTGGAACGGGTGCAATGGCAGGTGGAGGGCGATCAGTTCGAGTGCCGACTGACCCAGCCCATCGCCGGTTTCGGCAGCGGCGAGTTCGTCAGGCGTGCCGGCGAACAGGCGGTCTTTCGTCTGCACTCGCCGG
>NZ_JXXD01000088.1 GCF_000935215.1 Stutzerimonas stutzeri | reverse complement strand
GAAAGCCTTCCGCTTCGGCGTGCCGAAGAACCCGGAGTTTCTCGGCTGCCAGGAAAGCCCGGCGCTGTTCGCCGCCACCATCGAAAACCTGAAAGCCATTGGCGGCGAGCCGGTGGAAGTGGACTTCGCCCCCTTCCTCGAAGCTGCACGCCTGCTCTACGAAGGCCCCTGGGTCGCCGAACGCTATAGCGTGGCCGGCGCGCTGATCGAGCAGCAACCCGACGCCGTCCTGCCAGTGATAAAGGCGGTACTGGGAAAGGCACCGGGCACCACCGCCGTGCAACTGTTCGAAGCGCAATACCGCCTGCAGCAGCTGAAGGCCATCTGCGACCGGATCATGACCGAGGTCGATTGCGTACTGACGCCCGCGTACCCGCGCCCGGTGACGCTCGCCGAGCTTCACGCCGAACCGGTCAAGCGCAACTCGGACCTGGGCTACTACACCAACTTCATGAACATGCTGGACTATGCCGCGGTGGCGGTGCCTGCCGGCGTCATGGATAACGGCCTGCCCTGGGGCGTGACCATGTTCGGCCGGGTGTTCACCGACCAGTACCTGCTGAGCTTGGCCGATGCGCTGCAACGCCGAACCGACCTGGCCCTGGTGGGCAGCAATGCGATCACAACACCCGCCCTGCAGAATCCGGCGCGCAACGACCGGACGAGAGTGGTGGTCTGCGGCGCGCACCTCGATGGCCTGCCGCTGAACTGGCAACTTCGCCAGCGCGGCGGTCGGCTGCTGGAGGCAACCACCAGCAGCGCGGCGTACAAGCTCTACGCCCTGGCCGGCGGCCCGCTGTTACGCCCGGGGATGGTGCGCGTCGCCGAGGGTGGCGCGGCGATTGCCGTGGAAGTCTGGGACATCCCCAGCAGCGAGCTGGGCTCTTTCCTGACCGGCATCCCCGCGCCGCTGGGCCTGGGCAAAGTGGAGCTAGAAGACGGGCGCTGGGAAACCGGGTTTATCTGCGATGCTTACGGCCTTGACGGCGCCGAGGACATCACCCACTTCGGCGGCTGGAAGGCCTGGCTGGCCAGCCGCGACTGAAGCACTGCCACGCAGCTTTGTCCTCTGGTGATCACGACTGTTCGGGCGGATCGTCCAGAAGCCTAACGGTACTAGTGCCCGGGTCCGGTAATGCCACGGCTGCGTCGCGCAGAGCACGTATGACACGGATCCGCACCCGCGAGGCAGTCTGCATGAAGTCGGACCGCCTCGAGTCGCACCAGAAATTGAGCTGGAACGTCAGGCCATCAGCACGCAGTTCCAGCAATACAACGACGGGTGGCGGCGTATCGATCACCCCTTCGGTTTCCAGGGCCGCCGCATTCAGCAGTGCCATCACCTGAGCCACCTCGACCTCATATCCCAGGTGACACAACACCTTGGCACGGCGCACCGGAGCAGCTGTGTTGTTGGTCACCCGCGAGGTGAAGGTCTCGGCATTGGGCACCAGCACACGGCGACCATCGTAGGTGCGGATCTGGGTGGCACGCAGTTCGATACGTTCGACGGTGCCCTCGGTTTCGCCGATGACGATCTGATCGCCGAGTTTGAACGGCCGCAGCGTGAGGATCAGCAGGCCGCTGACGAAGTTGGAGAGAATGTCCTTCAGCGCAAAACCGAGGGCCAGACTGGTCAGGCCGAGGCCAGTCGCCAACGTGCTGGGTTCCAGTCCGAAAGCGGTGGCCGCGACGATCAGGCCCAGCAGCCAAACTGTGTAGTAGCTGACCTGCTTGATCAGGTTCTCGACCGTTCGATCCCGCACCAACCGCTCGGAAATGATCCGCGTCAGCCCCCGCACGCCGGCCGCCAGGGCCCAGAACACGCCGATCACCAGAAGCGCCGCCAGTGCCCGCGGCACGATGCTGATGGCCGCTTCCAGCAACCGGGCGAAGGCGGTATCGACGCTCGCGCGGACGTCGGTCACGAAGCGCGCTCGCTCCGACGTCCGCCGTGTGCTGGCCTGCACCAGCGCAGTTTCGAGAACCGACGCCCACTCGCGCGCCTGCGCCTCAAGCGCCCGGCCGTTGGCTTGGGCATCCTCCTCAGTGACCTGCATCAGGATGCGCCCAGCCATGGTGATCTGGCGCGCCTCGGCATTTTCCCCGGCCGGCGCGATGCGCGCCCTGCTGATGCCCTGCGGGGTTTCCAACACCGTCAGCAATTGCCGCTCTATCTGCCGAGCCCGCAGGCGCGCCTCCAGCTCCTCGGTTCCGCCAAGACGAAACAGTGCGCGGCCGTCGAGCCGCACCGTCGCCAAGCCATCATCCACCTGCGCCATTGCCGGCAATGGCAAGGACAGCACGAGCAGCGCCATTAGCAGGGCCAGCGGCAAACGCATCAGTCGAGTCATGGGAAGAGATGTTGCGAGAAGAGCGCAGCCCTGGGCCGACCGATGTGCAATCTGCGACCCAGGGTGCGTCCGTGGTTTATCAGAAGACCAGCGCGAACAGGCCGATCACGACGATCAGGCCGATCAGAAAGATGATGCCAATGGTGCTACCTAGAAACTTCAGCATGTGATGGCTCCCGTTCTTCGTGAGTTCATCAGTTCCGACTGGCAGGTACCCCCATCGTTCAAGGTTTTCGCCGACCAGTACATCTCGCGACTCTATCCCGATCATCATTAAGACGCGCCGCAGCACCATTCGGGAGCGCCCTTTCAGAAATTGACCTGCATCCGAGCATGCCCGCCGCTCAACAAAAAGCCTCGTACCGCACCGCACGCGCCGTACCACGCGGGCTTGCCGAGCTTGCACGGCAACTGGCACGCAATCTGCTCTATCCCAAGTGAACGGGATGAGTCGCCACCGGCACTCATGACGCTTGGCACAAACACAGGAGCAGCTTCAAGGAGAACTAGGGTTCCGGCTCACAGGGAGTGGGCGCTGGTCCGAGAGTTCTCCGGTCCCAGGGACGGGACTACACGGAGGGATAAAAGCCCGGGAGACGCGATGTCATCCCGTGCCTTGTCATTCCAATGTGTAGGGAAATCACGCCATGTCCACACTGCGCTCGCTGAACAAGACCCTCCTCGCCGCCGGCCTCGCCGTTGCGACCTTGATTTCACCGTTGGCCAGCCAGGCCGCCGAGAAGCTGAAGATCGGCACTGTGGTCTGGGCCGGTTACGGCCCCTTCTACGTCGCCGACAAGAAAGACCTGTTCAAGCCCCACGGTCTGGATGTAGACCTGCAGTTCTTCAACGACCCTGCGCTGATTCCCACCGCCATGCTTAGCCGCGCGCTGGACGGCGGCATGCTCACCTACGACCAGGTTGTGGCCTCGGTCGCCAAGGGCTTGAAGCATCGGGTGGTGATGCCCATCGACTTCTCCAACGGCGGTGACGCCATCGTCGCCGATGCTTCGATTCAGTCGGTCGCCGACTTCAAGGGCAAGAAGGTCGGCTTCAACCCGCTGTCTCCGTCGGACTTCCTGCTGGCTTATGCGCTGCAACAGAACGGCATGAGCGACAAGGACATCGACGCCGTCAACATGACTCCGGAAGGCATTCCCGGCGCCATGGCCTCGGGCAATCTGCCGGTCGGCGTGACCTACGAGCCCAACGTCTCGCAGATTCTCTCCATGGGCGGCGGCGACAAGTTCAAGGTGGTCTATTCGTCCAAGGACGCGCCAGGCCTGATCACCGATGTACTGGTCTTCGACGAAGCGGTGATCGCCAAGAAGCCCGCTGCCATCAAGTCAATGATCCAGGGCTATCTCGACGGCCTGGCCTACATGCAGGCGCACCCCGAGGAGTCGGCTGAGATCATCGGCGAGGTGCTCGGCGTCAGCGCCGAAGAAGCCGTCGAGCAGATGGCCGGCGCCTACAACATCCCACTCGACGAGATGGGCAAGAGCTTCACGCCAGGTGACGACACCCATTCCTTCCATGGCAGCGGCGCGATCATCGCCAAGTTGCTCAAGGACAACGGGCAGATTCCGACCATCCCGGACTTCAGCAAGACCTACGACGCCCAGTTCACCGAAGCGCTCGCCCAGTAAGCCGACGCCGGGCGGGCCGTAGCCCGCCTGTGCTGGAGAACACCATGACTGCCAAACCCCTGTACCGCTATGCCGATGGCCGCCTGCCCAACACGCTGGCCATTCTCTATACCGCGCTTGCCTACGGCGGCGGCCTGGCCCTGCTGTTCGCCGGCAACGGCTGGTTGAACGCGCTGGGCACGTTGCTGCTGGCCCACGGCATGATCATCGCCGCCTACCTGATCCACGAATTCGCCCATGGCGCCATCTTCAGCGTGCCCAAGCACAACGAATGGGCCGGCAACGTCTGCAGCTGGCTGTGCGGCAGTTGCTACGCCGAGTTTCAGGACCTGCGCAAGAAACACATGCGTCACCACGTCGACCGCGCCGACGTGATCACCTTCGACAGTAAGGCCTTCCTCAAGGCACGCCCGCTGTGGTTCCAGAAGCTGGTGCTGGCGCTGGAATGGGCCTATGTGCCGGCGGTGGAGCTGATCATGCATTTCTACGTGATCGCCCTGCCCTTCATCACCGACAACGACAAGCACCGCGCCCGGCGTGGCAAGGTCGCCGCTGTGCTGGCCGTTCGCACGCTGCTTTTTGCCGGGCTCGCGGCGCTGTCGCTGAAGGCCGTGCTGCTCTACGCAGTGGCCTGGATGATCATGCTCAGCGTGCTGCGTTTCGCCGATGCCTATCAGCACACCTACGAAGCCTTCGCCGTGCTGGAGGACGGTGGCAAGCTGCCGGAGGACAAGCGCCGCGACCGCAGCTACGAGCAGCAGAACACCTATAGCAACGTAGTCTCGGAACGCTGGCCGACGCTGAACCTGCTGCTGCTCAACTTTTCCTTCCACAACGCCCACCACGAAAAGCCGGTAGCGCCCTGGTATCGACTGCCCAAGCTGCACGCCGAGCTGTACGGCAGCACCTACAACCAGGTCATCCCGATGCGCAAGCTGCTCGGTAGCTTCCACCGCTACCGCGTGCGTCGCGTGCTGGACGATGACTACGGTGTGGTCAGCGAGGGGCCGCACAAGGCCGACAACTTCTACGGCGCCGTGGGCGTCTCCTTCCTGACGGCGGTGTGACATGCACAAGGCACTGGATTACCGCGGCCGCTGCGTGGTCATCACCGGCGCCGCCGGGGGCATCGGCCGGGGACTGGCGCAGAGCTTCGCCGCTGCCGGCGCCACCCTGGAACTGCTCGACCGTGACGCCGACGCCCTCGCCCGGCTCGCAGACGAACTCGCTGACGAGACGCCGCTGCACTGCACCGCGCTGGACCTCGGTGATCGCCAGGCGGTGCAGCAGTACGCCGATGACCTCGCCTGCCGCGGCCTCAATGCCGATGTGCTGGTCAACAACGCCGGCGTCGAATACGCCACGCCGCTGGATGAGTGCAGCTTCGAGGCCGATCAGCGCTGGTCGACCCTGCTGGAGAACAACGTCGGCTCCATGCAACGCCTGACCCGTGCGTTGCTGCCACGCCTGCGTGCCGGCGCCAGCGTGATCAACCAGGCCTCGATCTGGGGTCTGAAAGGCGTGCCGGGCTTTTCCGCCTATGTCGCCAGCAAGCACGCAGTGGTCGGCCTGACCCGCTCTCTGGCCTGGGAACTCGGGCCGCGGCGCATCCGGGTGAACGCGGTATGCCCCGGCTGGATCGCCACCGATGCGGCCATGCGCTCGCTGCAGGTGATGGCCGACGCCAACGGCCGCAGCGACAGCGCCGAACTGGCGACGATCCTCGCCAACCAGGCCATCCCGGAGCTGCTGACGCCTGCGGATCTGGGCGGCACCTTCCTGTTTCTCGGCTCGCCACTGGCTGCCGCCCTGACCGGCCAGGCGCTGTCGGTCAGCCACGGCGAGGTGATGCACTAATGGCTGCCATCTTTACTGGCCAGACCGCCCTGGTCACCGGCGCGGCGACCGGTATCGGCCGCGCCACCGCGCTTGCACTGACAGCCGAGGGTGCGCGGGTCTGGATCAACCATCGCGACCAGCATGATCTGGCGAACCAATTGGTCGAGCAGATCACCGCCAATGGCGGCGACGCCTGGGCCATCGAAGCGGATGTCAGCGACCCGGCCGCGGTCGCGGCGATGTTCGAGGCCATCGAGGCGCACGGGCCACTGGATCTGTTGGTGAACAACGCCGGGGTGATCCTGGAAAAGCCCTTTCTCGAGGCCAGCGAAGCAGACTGGGCCATGGTGCTGGGCGTCGACCTCGCCGGCGTCTATCGCTGCTGCCGTCATGCACTGGCGCGGATGCAGCCGCGGCGCAGCGGCGCCATCGTCAATGTCGCCTCGGACCTCGGCTTTCTCGGCCGCGAGCAGTACACCGCCTACTGCACGGCCAAGGCCGGGGTGATCGGCCTGACCCGCTCGTTGGCGCGCGAATTCGCCGCCGATGGCATTCGCGTCAATGGCGTCGCACCCGGCCCTATCGCCACGGCGATGGTCAGCCCGGAGCACATGAGCGACGAGTGGATGGCCAAGGAACTGGCGATCCCCATGGCGCGCCTGGGTACGCCGGAGGAAGTCGCGGCGGCCATCGTCTTTCTGCTTTCGCCGCAGTCGAGCTACTTCACCGGACAGCTGCTCGGGCCCAATGGCGGCTCCTGGATGGGCGCATGAACAGCCTGATGCCGCAGGGCATGCTGATCGGCGGCGCCATCATGTGGGGCCTGGGCTGGCTGCCGCTGCAGTTCTTCGCCGCCCGCGGCCTGGCCGGCATGCCGCTGGTGCTGCTGACCTATTCGCTGCTCAGCCTGCTGGCGCTACCGGTGCTCTGGCAGCAGCGCCGGCAGTGGGCGAGCCAATATCGCCAGGTGCTCACCATGGGCCTGTGCGGCGGCTGGGCCACCGCAGCACTGGTCACGGCGCTGGCTGACGGCAACGTGGTGCGGGTGATGCTGCTGTTCTACCTGGCACCGGTGTGGGCGATAGTCGGCGGCTGGCTGCTGCTAGGCGAACGCTTCAGCGGCACACGGCTTTTCGCTCTGGGGCTGGCAATGCTCGGCATCGGCCTGACCCTCGGCATCACTGGCGAAGCCCTGGACGCGCCGGGCGCGAATGACTGGCTGGCGCTTTCCGCCGGCCTTGCCTTCAGCCTCAACAACCTCGCCACCCGCGCCGCCGACCGGGTGCCGCTGGCGAGCAAGGCGCTGGTCAGTTTCATCGGCAGCGTGCTGCTCGGTGGGCTGTTCTGCCTGCTGTTTCGTCAGTCGATACCACCGCTGGATCTGACCCTGACCTGGCAGATCAGCCTGCTCGCCCTCGGCTGGCTGGTCAGCATGGCCGCCGTGCAGTACGGCCTCACTCATCTTGAGGCCGGCCGCGCCGCGGTGCTGGTGGTGTTCGAGCTGATCGCCGCGGTGCTGTCGTCCGCCTGGTTCGGCAACCACGCCATCGGCCCGAACGAATGGCTCGGCGCCGCCCTGATCACCACCGCCGCGCTGATCGCCGGCTGGCCGGAACGTCCCCTTCCCATTGCGACAAGGAGCACCTGCGCATGACCGTGCACATGGATCAACTGAGCTGGGTCGATTATGAACGCCGCATCGGCGAAGGCGCCGTGGTCTTCCTGCCCTGCGGCGCCACCGAGCAGCATGGCCCGCACCTGCCGCTGGGCACCGACGCGCTGCTGGCCAGCGCAATCAGCGCCGAAGTGGCAGCGCGGGTCGGCGGGCTGGTCGCACCGGCACTCTCCTACGGCTACAAGTCGCAACCGAAATGCGGCGGCGGCCAGCACTTCTGCGGCACCACCAGCCTAGATGGCGCGACCTTGAGCGCGCTGGTGCGCGACGCCGTGCGGGAGTTCCACCGCCACGGCGTGCGCCGGCTGGTGCTGGTGCTCGGCCATTACGAGAATCAGTGGTTCGTCGCCGAAGGCATCCAGCTGGCGCTGCGCGACCTCGGACCGGGCGCCGGGCTGGAAGTGATGCGCCTGGAACACTGGGATTTCTGCCGCGAGCAGACTCTCACTGACGTTTTCCCTGACGGCTTTCCCGGTTTCGCCCTGGAGCATGCCGCGGTGATCGAGACCTCGCTGATGCTGCACTTCCATCCGCAGCTGGTGGCGCTGGAAAAGATTCCCGACGACGCCCCGGCCGACTTCCCGCCCTACGACATGTATCCCTCCCGTACCCAGTGGGTACCGCCTTCCGGCGTGCTGTCCTCGGCCAAGGGCTCCAGCGCGGCGAAAGGCCAGCGGCTGGCCGACGACATCGTCGAAGGCATCGCCGCCGCGGTGTGCAAGGAGTTCGCCCTGTGAGCCTGACGACGAACCTGCTGCACCCCCAGCGCACGGCGCTGCTGGTGATCGACATGCAGCGCGACTTCTGCGCCCTGGGCGGTTACGCCGACCAGGCCGGCATGGACGTCAGCCGCCTGCGCGCACCGATTCCGGCGATTCAGGCGCTGCTGGATCGCGCTCGCGGGCTGGGCATGCTGGTCGTGCACACCCGTGAGGGGCATCGTCCGGATCTTTCCGATCTACCCGACACCAAACGCCGCCGTGCCGAAGCGACTGGCGCCCCCATCGGCAGTGCTGGCCCCCTCGGCCGCCTGCTGGTGCGCGGCGAATTCGGCCACGACCTGATTGACGAACTGCAGCCGCGCGCTGGCGAGCCGGTGATCGACAAGCCCGGCTACAGCGCTTTCGCCCATACCGATCTGGAACTGATCCTGCGACGCCGCGGCATCGAGCGGCTGATCCTGACCGGCGTGACCAGCGAGGTCTGCGTGTCCTCGACGCTGCGCCAGGCCATCGACCTTGGCTTCGACTGCCTGACCGTCAGCGATGCCTGCGCCTCGTCCGATCCACAGCTGCACGCCGCTGCACTGGCGATGATCGAAGTCGAAGGCGGGCTGTTCGGCAGCGTGACCGACAGCACCGACCTGCTGCGGCGCCTGGAGCGTGCCGCATGACCGATGTGCTGAAGCTCTGGCCACTGCTGACCGCCACGCATCGCTATGACAAGTCGATTTCCACCCGCAATCGCGGCCAGGGCACGCTGATCGACGCGCCGATCCTCGCCTTCCTAATCGAAACCCGACAGGGACGGGTGTTGTTCGATGTCGGCTGCGACTACGCCAAGCTGAGCGATCCGCAGCTGCGTGCGCGCTGGTTCGATCCGGTGGAGTTTCCCATGGGGCCGCCCGAGATGACCGAGGAACAGCGTCTGCCCGCCCATCTGGACCGACACGGGCTGTCCCCCGCCGATATTGATCTCGTGTTCCTCAGCCATCTGCATTTCGATCACGCCGGCGGCCTGTGCGAGTTGTGCGGCTGCGATGTGCATGTGCATGAAGCGGAACTCGCCGCCGCCTGCGCCCAGGCGGACGACGCCTACTTCGCCGATGACTTTGCCGGCGAACATCGCTGGAAGCTGCAGCGCGACGAATACGAGCTGCTGCCCGGACTGCGCGCGATCAATACCCCCGGGCACACGGCCGGCCACATGTCGCTGCTTATCGAACTGCCGCACGGCAAGCCGGTGATTCTCGCCGGGGACGCTGCGGACCTGAGCGAGAACCTGGTCGACGAAGTCGCGCCCGGCCTCTGCTGGCAGGACCGCGAAGACCTGGCGTTGGCCAGCATCCGCACGCTCAAGGTCACCGCTGCCGAAACCGACGCCGCTATCTGGCCGAATCACGACATGGCCTTCTGGCGCACCCTCAAACGCTTTCCGGAGTACCACGCATGAAGAGCGTTCCCGATGCCTATCTCGGCGTGTGGCGCCGGCGCCTGCTGACCACCACGGCCGGCTTGCGTGACGAAACCAGCGAGGTGTACTGGCTGCAAACCGCCAGCCTGCACGCCGACCTGCGCCTGCCGCGGCCGCAAGCGCTGCCGCCAGCCGCCTCGCTAGAAACCTGCAGCCATGCCCAGCAGCTGGCCCTGAGCGAGCAGGCTGGCTTCGCCGGCGTCACCGAGGTCAACGGCGATATCTGCCAGTGGCATCGGCTGATCGACTTCCAGCCGCCGGGCGGGCCTGCGGATATCGGCCTGATGCACTTCGAGACCCCGGAGCGGCTGCTGGAAGACGGGCTGGACGGCAGCTATCACGAAATCTGGCAGCGCCTGCCGGAGTCGCAGGGGCGCAACTGGGGCATCTGGCTGCGCGCGGCGGAGCAGCCAGCTCGCCAGGCCTACCTGCTGGTGGCGGGCGACTACTTCCTGTTCGCTGCCGAGCGCCCGATTCTGCTGCCGGCCAGCACAGGCCATCTGCGTGACCAACTGGCCGCCGTCGGCGCCGCGCTGCGGCCACAGTTGCTGGCGTGCGAGCTGTCCTTCGGCCGCCACCGCAACGGCGCAACACCCTGGCAAATCACTCACTCGACGCTCCCCGGCCGCGTCGGCGACGCCCTGCTGTCGAGCTACTGGAACTTCGCCGACCCCACCAGCCTGCCGACTGCTGACCTCGCCGCGCTTGGTCGTTATCCGGCGGCCGGTGGCTGGCAACGCGTTGAACTCGATGTGCCCACCGTTTCACAGGAGGTTCCCGCATGACAGCGCAGATCAGCATCCCCTCCGCTGCCACCGCCGCGCAGCCGCGACACACGGCAACACCGGCCGCACCGGCCGAACAGGTGGTGCGCAAGAGCAGTTTCTGGCGCATTCGCGGCGAGATATCCCGGCGCAGCGCCTGGCTGCTGACCGGCGCCGGGCTGAGCCTGCCCTTCATCATCTGGTGGCTGTGGACCGCGCTTGGCCTCGCCGACCCGATGTTCATGCCCAGCCCCGGCGCGGTGCTCGAACGCATCGGTCGCTGGTGGACCAGCGAGGGGCTGCTGGGGGACATCGGCATCAGCGTCTGGCGGGTCATGGCGGGCTTCGGTGCCTCGGCACTGATTGCGCTGCCGCTGGGGCTGTACATTGGCACCTACCGGCCGGTGCAGGCCTTTCTCGAACCGCTCACCGACTTCATCCGCTATATGCCCGCAGTGGCGTTCATTCCGCTGGTGATGCTCTGGGTCGGCATCGACGAGGGCTCGAAGGTGCTAATCATCTTCATTGGCACCTTTTTCCAGATGGTGCTGATGGTCGCCGAGGATGTGCGCCGTGTGCCCATGGCGCAGATCGAGGCGGCGCAGACCATGGGCGCCAATCGGGGCGAGATCGTCAAGCTGGTGATCCTGCCGTCGGCCAAACCGGCGCTGCTCGACACCCTGCGCATCACCTGCGGCTGGGCCTGGACCTATCTGGTGGTAGCCGAACTGGTCGCCGCCAACTCCGGCCTCGGCTACGCCATCCTCAAGGCACAGCGCTACATGCACACCGACAAGATCTTCGCCGGCATCCTGCTGATCGGCCTGATCGGCCTGCTCACCGACCAGGCCTTCCGCTGGTTGCACCGCCGCGCCTTCCCCTGGATGAGGAAATGACCATGTCCGATGCCAAGATTCGTGTCCGCCAGATCGGCAAGACCTTTGTTAGCGAGCGCCGCGAGGTGCAGGCGCTGCAGTCGATCGACCTGGATATCCAGTCCAACGAGTTCGTCACCTTCGTCGGCGCGTCGGGCTGCGGCAAATCCACGCTGCTGCGAATCATCGCCGGGCTGGAAACGCTGAGCCGTGGCGAGATCCTGCTCGACGGCAAGCCCATCGACGGCCCTGGCGTCGACCGCGCCATGGTCTTCCAGCACTACAGCCTCTACCCCTGGCTGACGGTGATGCAGAACATCAAGTTCTGCCGCCAACTCAAGGTGATCGGCGACACCGTGCGCCACGATGGAGACGTGGAGTCGGCCGCCGGCCGCGCCGACGCCCTGCTCAACCTGATGGGCCTGACGCGCTTCGCCGATGCCTATCCCAGCCAGCTCTCCGGCGGGATGCAGCAGCGCGTCGCCATTGCCCGCGCCTTGCTGCCCAAGCCCGCGACGCTGCTGATGGACGAGCCGTTCGGTGCGCTGGATGCGCAGACGCGTGAGGTCATGCACGACCTCATCCGCCATGTGCACAGGCTGGAAAAGAGCACCATCCTGTTCGTCACCCACGATGTCGAGGAAGCCATCTATCTGGGCAGCCGCATCGTGCTGATGGCGCCGAGGCCCGGGCGCATCGACTCCATCTACGAGGTGCCGCTGCCGGCCCAGCGCCATCAGGACATGAAGCTCGCGCCCGAATTCACCGAGCTCAAGCGCGAAATCCTCGCCCGCATCCGCGAGACGTCCGGCATGCAGACCGACCTCGAGCAACTGGCCAAACTCAGCGCCGTGGCCGGCTGAAGGCTAGCGGCCGAGCAACTCGGCCATTACCGCGAACACCTGCTGCATGGCCGGCGCGCTGCGGCCCGGCCCACCGGCGCAATGGCCCCAGTCCGATTCGAGCACCCGCAGCTCAGCACCTGGGCTCAGCGATGCCTCGTGCCGCGCGTCCTCGACGGTGAAATACAGGTCTGTACTGCCGGGCATTAGGATGGACCGCGCGCGGATGCGACCCAGCGCTTCGGCCAGCGAGCCACCGCCGAAACTGCGGGCCGGGTCGGCCGATTGCCAGGTGTTCAGCACGCAGAGCAGGTCGTTGGCGTCCTGCTCCAAATGGTCCCGCTCCCAGTAGTCGAGCAGCGCCTCCAGGCTCTCGAAGCCCAGCTCGCGCCAAAGCTCGTGGCGATAGAAAGCCTGGGAATAGGCCCAGCCGGCATAGACGCGGCCAAAGGCACGCAGGCCGCGTTCCGGCGGCGTGGCGTAGCGACCGCCCTGCCAGGCCGCGTCGGCACACAGCGCCGCCTTCACCCCTTCGAGAAACACCCGGTTGTGCGGCCAGCAGCGCGCCGTGCAGCAGAACGGCAGGATGGCGCGCATCCGCTCGGGATAGGCCATCGCCCAGAACAGCGTCTGCATGCCGCCCATGGACCAGCCCGTCACCAGGGCGAGCTGCCAGTCGTCACCGAACAGCCGGTCGAGCAAGGCCTTCTGTGCGTGCACATTGTCCAGCAGGCTCACCTGTGGAAAGTCCGCACCTTCCTGCCCTGGCGCCGCGTTGCTCGGCGAAGTCGACCAGCCGGCGCCGAACAGGTTGGTCAGCACCACGCAGTAATCGCCGCCTGCCAGTGGCCCCTCCGCACCAAGCAGGGGCAGGCTGCCCCAATGTGTGCCGCCGTAGTAGCTCGGAATCAGCACCAGGTTGTCTCGCGCCCGGTTCGGCGTGCCTATTACCTGATAGCAAATGCGTGCATTACGCAATCGCTCGCCGCTTTCCAGGCTTATTTCGCCCAGCGCGAAAAATTTCTTTTCCCTTTTTATTTCAAGCATCTGCATGACTCCCACATCGGCGAAACGGGCAAGCAGTGGCACCAGACGTAGCCCGTTTCTATACACGCTGGCATGTATATTGGATGAAGGAATCGTGCCAGCGGTGCCAAGCGCCGCCATTCATGACTCCAAGGAGCGCAAGCAGATGACCAGCTTCCCACTCTCCTCCGTCGAGGAGCTGAAACAGCGGCTGCAGGACAAGGGCGTGAAGTACGCCATGGCCAGCTACGTCGACATGCACGGCGTGATCAAAGGCAAGTTCGTTCCGCTCGACCATCTGGGGCAGATGCTTCGCGGTTCCGAGCTGTACACCGGCGCAGCGCTGGACGGCGTGCCGCAGCAGATCAGCGATAACGAAGTGGCGGCGATGCCCGATCCGGCCAGCGCCACCCAGTGCAGCTGGAACCGCAGCCTGGCCTGGTTCGCCAGCGACCTCTACCTGGACGGCAAGCCGTTCGACGCCTGCTCGCGCGGCATTCTCAAGCGCCAGACCGACGCTGCGGCCGAGATGGGCTACAGCTTCAATCTGGGCATCGAGACCGAGTTCTTCCTCTACAAGGACACCCCGGACGGCGGCTTCGCCCCGCTCAGCGATCGTGATACCGCGGCCAAGCCCTGCTACGACCCGCGCCTGCTGATGGACAACCTGCCGGTGATCGACGAACTGGTGGAAGCCATGAACGAGATGGGCTGGGGCGTGTACTCGTTCGACCATGAAGACGCCAACGGCCAGTTCGAAACCGACTTCAAGTACGCCGACGCGCTGACCATGGCCGACCGCTTCGTGTTCTTCCGCATGATGGCCAATGAGATCGCCCGCAAGCATGGCGCCTTCGCCACCTTCATGCCCAAGCCGTCCGCGCAGCGCACCGGCAGCGGTGCGCACTACAACATGTCCCTGGCGGACCTGGCCTCGGGCAAGAACCTCTTCGAAGTGGATGGCGAAGACCCTCACGGCTGCGGTGTCACCCCGCTCGCCTATCACTTCATCGCCGGCGTGCTGAAACACGCCAAGGCGATCTGCGCGGTCATCGCGCCAACGGTGAACAGCTACAAGCGGCTGATCCGCAAGGGCGCCATGTCCGGCTCGACCTGGGCGCCGGTGTTCGTCTGCTACGGCAACAACAACCGCACCAACATGCTGCGCATCCCGTCCCAGGGCGCGCGGGTCGAATGCCGCGCCGCGGATATCGGCTGCAACCCTTACCTCGGCGCCGCAATGATCCTCGCCGCCGGCCTGGAAGGCATCCGCGACAAGCTCGAACCGGGCCAGCCGCACCGCGAGAACATGTACGACTACAGCGAAAAGGATGTCGCGGACATGGGCATCGAAACCCTGCCGCGCACGCTGTCCGAAGCCATCGACGCCTTCGAGGCCGACCCGCTGTCGCGCCAGGTCTTCGGCGACGCCATGTACCAGGCCTTCGTCGACTACAAGCGCGACGAATGGAATGCCTACCACACCCATGTTTCCGACTGGGAAATCCAGCGCTACCTGAAATTCTTCTGACTCGATGAAAAGGAGATTCACCATGCAAGCCAATACGTTCAAGCGGGCACTCTGTGCCGGCGCCGTGATCTTTGCAGCCCTTTCGCCTTTTGCCGCGCAGGCCGAGGAAAAGAAAAGCTTCGATATTGCCTGGACCATCTACGCCGGCTGGATGCCATGGAAGTATGCGGATGAGTCGGGAATCATGAAGAAGTGGGCCGACAAGTACGGGATCGAAGTGAACATCACCCAGGTCAACGACTACGTCGAGTCGATCAACCAGTACAGCGCCGGCCAGTTCGACGGGGTGGTCGCCACCAGCATGGATGCGCTGTCCATTCCGGCAGCCGGCGGCATCGATACCACGGCACTGATCGTCGGTGACTATTCCAACGGCAACGACGGGATGGTGATGAAGGGCAGCGCCGACCTGAAGAGCCTCAAGGATCAGCAGATCCATCTGGTCGAGCTGTCGGTTTCGCATTACCTGCTGGCCCAGACGCTCGATAGCGTCGGCATGAGCGAGCGCGACGTACAGGTGGTCAACACCTCGGACGCCGATCTGGTCGCCGCATTCAGTACGGACGAAGTGCGCAATGTCGTGACCTGGAACCCGCTGCTCGACGAAGTCGCCGCCACGCCCGGTGCGCACCGCACCTTCGACTCGAGCCAGATCCCCGGCCACATCAAGGACCTGACCATCGTCAACAGTGAAACCCTGGCCGACAACCCTGATTTCGGCAAAGCCGTGGTTGGCGCCTGGTATGAGGTGATGGCGATCCTGGAAAGCGACACCGAGGAAGGCGCCAAGGCGCGTGCCTCGCTGGGCCAGGCCTCCGGAACCGATCAGGCCGGGTACGAAAGCCAGCTCAAGGGCATGAAGATGTTCTGGAAGCCTGCCGACTCGCTCGCGTTCATCAACAGCGACGAGGCGTATCAGGCCATGGACAGCGTGCGCAGGTTCTCCTTCGACCACGGTCTGCTGGGCGACGGTGCGGACTCGGTAGACTTTATCGGCATCGCCATGCCTGGCGGCAAGTTGATGGGCTCGGACGCCAACGTCAAACTGCGCTTCGATACCACCTACATGCAAATGGCCGCGGACGGAAAACTCTGAATCCTCAGCCCCTGACGGGCGCCACGCGACCGATTCATCAGCCACGGCGCGCTGTCGCACAGCGCGTTCTGGCTGAGCCACCGCGCATCATCTGAGGCCCCACATGCGCCGGACCAAAGAAGACGCCGAACAGACCCGTCTGAAGATCATTGCCGCGGCGCTGGAATTGTTCAGCCGCAACGGTTACTCGAACACCACGCTGGCGATGATCGCCGACAGCGCCGGCTTCAGCCGCGGCCCGATCTACTGGCATTTCAAAAGCAAGGACGAACTGTACGAAGCGGTCCTGGCCTACTCCCAAGCACCGCTGGAGCAGCTCATCGCCCGCAGCCGGAAGCTGGCCGACGAGCCGCTTGTCGCGCTCGAGCACTTCATCGACGACTGGTTTCGGCTGTTGCTGGAGGACCGCTGGTATCGCCAGTCTTTCGAGATCCTGCTGAACAAGACCGAACTCACGGCACAGATGGCCAGCACATTGAAGCGTGAACGCAAGCTGACCCGCGACATGGTCCAGCTGCTGGAGGCGTTGGTTGAGCGAAGTCAGCAGACGCCTGGCACCGGCAACTGCCAATCCCCACGATCGCTGGCGCTGCTGCTCTATTCGAGCCTGATGGGCATCACCCACACCTGGTTGCTGTCACCCAAGCTGTTTTCGCTCAGGGAGCAGACGCCCTTCATGGCGAGCAATCTGTTGGCGCTGGTGACGTCGCACGCTCCATCCGTGACTAGCCAAGCAAGCGAGGGCGCTTGAGCTTGCTCAGCAGCGCCGGCCGCAGCGCGGCGGCGTCCAGATCGATGGTATTGATCAGCCCGGTGATCTCGGCGCGGGAAAGCGATAGCCGGCACGGCAAACCGGTAAGCAAGAGCGACTCGCCTGCCGCTTCATCGACTAACAGCACGCGGATGGTCGAGGGCGAATCCATCCGCGCGCTGAACAGCAGCGGTTCGAAATATTGTTGAACCAGGGCAAATGCCTCCGGTTGCCTGAATCGCTTCATGATGACAACTCCATTTGTCAGGCGGCGGATTCTAGCAGTGGCTTTCGCATCGCTTTGGCTGGCAAGTGCCAACTGCAGCACAACGTGGGTCGACACTGTCAGAGCAAAACTTGCCCTACGGATGTTGCAGGAAGTCGCGCGGGCATCCTACGCAATGAACTGCAGCCTGACATTCGCCGGGCCTGGCAACATCCGCGCTCGTTTTCCGTACCGCAGAAACGCTGAAGGCCCCGTAATCGGGGCCTTCAGGATTGCAGATGGCGGAAGCGCAGAGATTCGAACTCTGGGAAGGGTCTCCCCTTCGGCGGTTTTCAAGACCGCTGCCTTCAACCACTCGGCCACACTTCCGGATAAAGCGGGCGCAATAGTACCGGATAGAAATACACTGTCAAACACTGATGCTAGGCATCCAACTTGCCTCTGTTATGATCCGGGACAAATCGTCTCAGGCTTGAATTCATCCAAGGAGTGTCGCCATGCACGAACACGAATACGCGCTTAGCCACACGCAGGTCGAACAGCGTGAGGTCAGCAAGGTCCTGCGCAACACCTACGGGCTACTGGCCATGACGCTCGCGTTCAGCGGCCTGGTTGCCTATATGGCCATGCAGGCCAACGCGGCCTACCCGAACATCTTCGTGGTGCTGATCGGCTTCTATGGCCTGTTCTTCCTCACCGCCAAGCTGCGCAACTCGGCATGGGGCCTGGTTTCCACCTTCGCTCTGACCGGCTTCATGGGCTACACGCTCGGGCCGATCCTCAATATGTATCTGGGTCTGGCCAATGGCGGTGAACTGATTAGCTCGGCGCTGTCGATGACCGCTCTGGTGTTCTTCGGACTGTCGGCCTACGTGCTGATTACCCGCAAGGACATGAGCTTCCTCAGTGGCTTCATCACCGCGGGTTTCTTCGTGTTGATCGGCGCCATGCTGGCGGGCTTCTTCTTCCAGATCACCGGGCTGCAACTGGCGATCAGCGCAGGTTTCGTGCTGTTCTCCTCGGCCTGCATTCTGTTCCAGACCAGCGCCATCATCCACGGCGGCGAGCGTAACTACATCATGGCCACCATCGGCCTGTTCGTTTCGCTGTACAACCTGTTCATCAGCCTGCTGCAGCTGCTGGGCATGTTCGGTGGCGACGACTGATCCGGTATCGTCTTGAACGAGCCCGCTTCGGCGGGCTTTTTCATGCCCGCAGCTGGCGTATCATGTCCGCTGCTCTGCCATGGTGCTCCGATGAAATTCGTAATCGCCCTGTTCGCTCCGCCCCATTCACCCGCTGCCCGCCGCGCGTTGCGCTTTGCCAAAGCTGTGCTCGCTGGCGGGCATGAAATCGTCCGGCTGTTCTTCTATCAGGATGGCGTGCACAGTGCTTCAGCGAACGTCGTGGCGGCACAGGACGAACTGGACGTGGCGGCTGAATGGAGCCTTTTCGTCAGCGCCAACCAGCTGGACGGCGTGGTCTGCATCGCCGCCGGCCTGCGTCGCGGCGTACTGGATGCCGGCGAAGCGCAGCGCTACCAGCGTCCGGCAGCGAACCTTGCCGCTGGCTGGGAGCTGTCGGGGCTGGGCCAGTTGCATGAAGCCGCGCAGCAGGCCGATCGGCTCGTCTGCTTCGGAGGCCAATGATGGCGCGTTCCATGCTAATCATTAGCCGTCAGGCGCCTTGGGCCGGTCCCTCTGCGCGTGAGGCACTGGATATCGTTTTGGCCGGTGGCGCTTTCGAGCTGCCGCTAGGGCTGCTGTTTCTCGATGACGGCGTATTCCAGCTTACGAAGGCGCAGCAGGCCGCATCGCTCGAGCAGAAAGACCTGACCGCGAATCTGCAGGCGCTGCCGCTGTTCGGCATCGACAGCCTGTTCGTCGCTCGCCGCAGCCTGGCCGAGCGCAAGCTGGACGAATCCTCTCTAGCGCTGCCGGTCGAAATCCTCGACGACGCTGGCCTGAGCACCCTGATCAACCGCTATGACCATGTGATCACGATCTGATGGCGACTCTGCATCTGCTTTCCCATTCGCCCTTCAGCGACGGCCGCTTCAACAGCTGTCTGCCGCTACTAGGCGACACCGACGCCCTGCTGCTGGCCGGCGACGCAACCTACGCCCTGACAGCCGGAACCAAACCCGCGACCGAATTGGAGCAACTGCCAGAGCAGGTCGCGCTGTTCGCACTTGAAGAAGACGTGCAGGCCCGGGCACTCGGCATGCTGCCGACGCGCGTGCAATTGCTGGACTACGCGGGCTTCGTCGAACTGACCTGCCGTTACGAACGGATCAACAGCTGGCTATGAGCAGCCTGGTAGTGGATGGGCGCGAGATCGCGCTGGACAAGGACGGCTTTCTGGTCGATCTGAGCGACTGGAACGAAGCCGTTGCCGAAGCGCTGGCGCGCCGTGAAGAGTTGGAGCTGGAAGACGAACATCGGGAAGTGCTTCGGCTGCTGCGCGAGTTCTATGCTGAATTCCAGCTGTCGCCGGCCACACGCCCGCTGATCAAGTACACCGCACTCAAGCTGGGGCCTGAAAAGGGCAACAGCATGCACCTCAACCGCCTGTTCAAGGGCACCCCTGCCAAACTGGCCGCCAAACTGGCCGGGCTGCCAAAACCGAGCAACTGCCTATGAGCCTCGAAACGCCTGCAGAACATCCTTTCGCCGCCTTCGTGCGTATCCTTGGCAAAGGCAAGCGTGGCGCCCGCGACCTGACACGCGAAGAAGCCCGCGAAGCCATGGGCATGCTGCTCGACGGCAAGGTGGAGGACGCTCAGCTGGGCGCCTTCCTCATGTTGCTGCGACACAAGGAAGAAAGCCCCGACGAGCTGGCGGGCTTTACCCAGGCCGTGCGTGAGCGCGTGCAGGCACCGACTATCCCGGTCGATATCGACTGGCCGACCTATGCCGGCAAAAAGCGCCACCTGCCCTGGTATCTGCTGGCAGCCAAGTGCCTGGCAGCCAATGGCATACGCATCCTCATGCACGGTGGCGGTGCCCATACTGCTGGGCGCATCTATAGCGAACAGCAGCTTGAGCTGCTGGGCATTCGTCGATGCGAGAACTGGCAACAGGTCAGCGTGGCACTGGACCAGAGCAATCTCGCGTTCATCCCGCTGGGAGCCTGGATGCCGGTGCTGCAGCGCATGATCGACATGCGCAACCTGCTCGGCCTGCGCTCGCCAATCCACTCGCTGGCGCGCCTGCTCAACCCGCTGGGCGCACGCTGCGGCCTGCAGAGCATCTTCCACCCCGGCTATCAGGATGCCCATCGCCAGGCCAGCACCCTGCTCGGGGACCACGCCATCGTCATCAAGGGCGAAGGCGGCGAGATCGAGATGAACCCGGACAACATCTCCCATCTCTACGGCACCAATGGCGGCACGCCGTGGGACGAAGAATGGCCGGCACTGTCCGAGCGGCGCCACGTGAAGCCCGCAGAGCTCGACCCGCAGCATCTGCTTGCCGTCTGGGCTGGCGAGCAGGAAGACGCCTACGGTGAACTCGCTGTGATCGCCACCATGGCCCTTGCCCTGCGAGGCCTTGGCGCGACGCGGGAGGCAGCTTTCGAGCAAGCGCAAAGCTACTGGCGCGCC
>NZ_JXXD01000087.1 GCF_000935215.1 Stutzerimonas stutzeri | reverse complement strand
GGCACGACTACCGGTGCTCGGCGTGGACTTCGACCCGGAAGCCGTGCGCACGCTGCGCCGCAGCAAGCTGCCGGTACGTTTCGGCGACGGCGAGGACCCGAGCTTTCTCGAATCGCTGCCGCTGCAGCATGCCGAATGGGTGGTCACCAGCTTTCCGCAGTGGGAGGCCAATCGCGCCTTTCTGCATGCGCTCAAGCATGCAGGGTTTCAGGGCAAGATTGCCGGCGTGGTGCGCGACGACCAGCATGGCAAGGCGCTGGATGCAGCCGGCGTCGCCCGCGTACTGAACCCCTTCACCGATGCGGCGGACTTCGCCGCGCGCAGCCTGATCGACGAGCTGGGGCAGAGGCCAAGCCACTGACCCGCGACCGCAAGGGATTCGAGGGCCATCCCGCACACAGTACTGGCAGACCAATGGCATTCAGTGATCGAATGCACAGCCGCTAACTTGCTATCAGTCGGTCCAATCGAGTGCGCCCATGAGTTCGAGCAACACCAGCAGCATCCCTGCCCCAGATGCCTATCCGTGCCACGGCGCCGCCGAGTACGGCGCCTGCCCCAGCTGCGCCAGTGGCGAGCGCCTGGGCTTCAGCTTCAGTTACGCCTTCCAGCCGATCGTCGATCTGCGCAGCCGGCAGATCTTCGCCCATGAGGCGCTGGTGCGCGGCATCGGCGGCGAGCCGGCACCCACTGTGCTGTCGCAAGTCACCGAGCAGAACCGCTTCCGTTTCGATCAGGCCAGCCGGGTCAAGGCGATCAAGACCGCCGCCAGGCTGGGCATGCAGAGCAAGCTGTCGATCAATTTCATGCCCAACGCGATTTATCGTCCCGAGCTGTGCATCCGCTCGACGCTGGAAGCCGCCCGTGCCCACGACTTTCCCATCGAGCAAATCATCTTCGAGACCGTCGAAGGCGAGCGCATCAACGACGGCAAGTGGCTGACCGAGGTGTTCCGCGAATACCAGCGCATCGGCTTTCTCACCGCCATCGATGACTTCGGTGCCGGCTTTGCCGGGCTCAATCTGCTGGCCGATTTCCAGCCGGACATCATCAAGCTGGACATGGACCTGATCCGCGGCATCGATCAGAGCCGCACGCGTCAGGCCATCGTCAGGGCGACGGTGGGGATGTGTGAGGAATTGGGTATCAAGGTGATCGGTGAAGGCGTGGAAACCGCCGACGAATGCAGCGCCCTGTTCGATCTGGGCATCCATCTGATGCAGGGCTACCTGTTCAGCCGGCCGCTGTTCGAGGCCTGTGGCCAGGCGGAACAGCTCGCCTGGCCACAGTGAGTTCAGCCGCGCAGCAGCTTGAGCAGTTCCTCTGCCGCCGCTTCCGATGAGGCCGGGTTCTGCCCGGTCACCAGCAGCCCGTCGACCTGCACGTAAGGCGCCCAGTCCGCGCCCTTGCTGTACTGGCCGCCACGCTCGCGCAGGCGGTCCTCGAGCAGGAACGGCACTACATCGGTCAGCTCCACACCCGCTTCCTCGCCATTGGTGAAGCCGGTGACGCGCTTGCCCTTGACCAGATACTCGCCATCCTTGCCGCGCACCTCGGTCAGTGCCGCCGGTGCATGGCAGACCGCGGCCACCGGCTTGTCGGCCTTGACGAAGGATTCGATCAGGGCGATGGAAGACGGGTTATCCACCAGATCCCACAACGGGCCGTGGCCGCCCGGGTAGAACACCGCATCGAAGTCCTCGGCGGAAACCTGATCCAGACGATAGGTGTTGGCCAGCAACGTCTGCGCCTCGCCATCGCCGTTGAAGCGCTCGGTAGCTTCGGTCTGGGCGTCAGGCTCGTCGCTCTTCGGGTCGAGCGGCGGTTCGCCACCCTCGGGCGACGCGAGCACCACCTGCGCCCCGGCATCCATGAAGACGTAGTACGGCGCGGCGAATTCCTCCAGCCAGAAGCCGGTCTTTTTGCCGGTGTCACCCAGCTGGTCGTGGGACGTGAGCACGATAAGAATTTTCATGGAGCCTCCTTGTTGAAGCGCGACGTGAACAGTTGAGACTGCCGCCGCGGGCACATTGCTCCGCGGCCAAATCACATCCATGAAAAAGGGCGCCGAAGCGCCCTCAAGAATCACCGTTCCGGTCAGATCCGAAAGCTATCCACCAGCTGCTTCAGGCGGCGCGCCTGCTGATCCAGATCGCCGCAGGCGCGCAGGGTCGACTGCAGGTTCTCCACGCCTTGCTGGTTCAGCGTGTTGATCTCGGTGATGTCCATGTTCAGCGACTCGATCACCGCGGTCTGCTCCTCGGTGGCGGTGGCCACCGACTGGTTCATGCCGTCGATCTCCCCGATGCGCTGGGTCACCTCGCCGAGGCGCTCGCCGGCGCGGTCGGCGATGGAGACGCTGGATTCACTCTGCCGCTGGCTTTCGGTCATGGTCTGCACCGAAGCGCCGGCACCGACCTGCAGCTGCTCGATCATCTGCTGGATTTCCTGCGCCGAGCTCTGGGTGCGATGCGCCAGGTTGCGCACCTCGTCGGCGACCACGGCAAAGCCGCGCCCCGCCTCGCCGGCCCGCGCCGCCTCGATGGCGGCGTTCAGCGCGAGCAGGTTGGTCTGCTCGGAAATGCCCTTGATCACCTCGAGAATCTGGCCGATGTCCACGGTCTTGGCATTGAGCGCCTCGATCTGCCCGCAGGACGCGCTGATCTTCGCCGACAGCTCGCGCATCGCGGCGATGTTCTGCTCGACCACCTGACGGCCGTCATTGGCCTGATGCCGCGCATTGCTGGCGTGTTGCGAGGCATCGGCGGCATTGCGGGCGATTTCCTGCGCCGCGGCACCCAGTTCGTTGATCGCCGCCGCGACGCTGTTGGTGCGGCTGGCCTGCTCGTCGGAGTTGGCCATCGAGGCATTCGAGGCATTGAGCACGCGTTGTGCCACTTCGTTGACCTGCAGCGTGGCCGAGGACACCTCGCGGATCGATTCATGGATACGCTCGACGAAGCGGTTGAAGGCGGTCGCCAGCTGACCGAACTCATCCTTGGACTGCACCGCCAGGCGCCGGGTCAGGTCGCCCTCGCCTTCAGCGATGTTGGCCATGGCGCGGCCCATGTCGGTGAGCGGACGCATCAGTACACGAATCAGCATGCCCAGCAGCAGCAGGATGAACGCCACGGCGGCAACCGTGGCGACCAGCGCGGTGGTGCGAAAACTGGCGAGGCTGGCGTAGGCCGCGTCCTTGTCCAGCGAGATGCCGACGTACCAGGTCACCGATGGCAGGCCCTGGACCCGGCTGAAGCTGAGGATGCGGGTCTGGCCGTCGAGATCGACTTCGGCATAGTTGGCGTCGAGCGACGGCGCATGACCGGGGAAGAGCTCACCGAGCGACTTCATCACCTTGGAGCTGTCCGGATGCACCAGGATCTTGCCGTCGCCGCTGGCCAGGAAGGCATAGCCCATGCCGTTGAAGTCCAGCGCGTTGATGATCTGCACCAGCACCTTGAGGCTGAGGTCACCACCAACTACGCCGAGCGCCTGACCGCCGGCCTGCGCCGGGGTTGCCGCGGTGATGATCAGCTCGTTGGTGGCAGCGTCCTGGTAGGGCTCGGTCAGCGTGGTGCGGCCGGCGGCCACGGCATCCTTGTACCAGGGACGCTGTCGCGGGTCGTAGCCGGATGGCAGTTCGAAGCGCGGATGCACGATGAACTCGCCATCGGCGCGGCCCAGGTAGCTGAAAGCGAAAGTCGAGCTCAGCGCGGGCTGCTTGACCAGCGCCTCCACCTGCTCGCTGGCGCTGTCACGGGCGACGGTCTGCGCCAGGCTTTCCAGCAGGACCAGCCGGCCGGATAGCCAGTTCTGGATGTTGTGCGCGGTCACCTCACCCATCTCGTCGAGGTAGCTCTCGAGATTGGCGCGAATGGCGTTGCGCTGCAGGTAGTCGTTGTAGAGGGTGAAAAGCGCGAAGGTCGCGATCACCACCAGGGAGGCGGCCAGCAGGATCTTGTGGCTGAATTTGAGGCTGTTGGTCATGGCAGCGAGTCCGGAACGGTTCGGGCTGGGCGAGCATCCTTGTCCCGTGCGCCTCCCTGGCTGTCACCCTGAATTGTCGGCCTCGTCCAGCGGAACTTTACGGTCAGATGACGACGATCAAGCGGGGGATCGTCTTTCCGACCAGTGGCCTGCGTGGCGCTCCAGCAGAGCGCCACGCGCGGCCTTGACGCGGTCTCAGCGACCGGCCAGCGCCGGCATCACCCGCGGACGCAACATCTCGCCAAGCACCGCCAGCGCACCGATCGCTCCGGCGATCCAGTACCAGCGCTGCAACGGGTCGAAGCCCAGCCAGCCAAGGGCATGCAGGAAGACCATGAGAATCAGGACCGGACAGACATAGCGCACCATGAACAGCCACAGCGCGTAGCCCAGCGGCGGCAGGTTCAGCTCGTCGCGCATGATCTCGCTGCGCAGCGCGTAGCCGGCCAGCAGCACGGTGAAGATCCCGCCCAGCGGCATCATCCAGCGCGAGGTCAGGTAATCCAGCCAGTCGAAGAAGTTCTTGCCCATCGGCGTCCAGCCCGACATCAGGTTGAACGAGAGCATCGCCAGCAGGCTGATCACCAGCAGCACCACGCCGGAACCCATTGCCGCCTTGATCCGCGAGATGCCGTGCTTCTCGTTGAGGTAGGCGACGGTGGCCTCGATCATGGAGATCGCCGAGGTCAGCGCGGCGATCGACACCATGGCGAAGAACAGCACGCCGAAGGCGGTGCCGAACGGCATCTGCTGGAAGGCCAGTGGCAAGCTCATGAAGATCAGGCCCGGGCCGGCAGTCGGGTCCATGCCGTTGGCGAAGATGATCGGGAAGATCGCCAGGCCCGCCAGCAGCGCGACGCAGGTGTCGGCGATGGCGACCATGAAGGTGGTGCGGGCGATGGACTGGTCATCCGGGATGTACGAGCCGTAGGTGAGGATCGCACCGGAAGCCAGGCTGAGGGTGAAGAATGCGTGGCCAAGCGCCGCCAGCAGCGCCTCGCCGGTGATCTTCGAGGTGTCGAAGCTGAACAGGAAGGCGAAGCCCTGATCGAAGCCACCGCTGGTGACCGCGTAACCCACGAGGATCAGCAGCAGCACGGCCAGCCCCGGCATCATCCAGCGCACCGCGTTCTCGATGCCCTTCTGCACGCCCTTGGCGACGATCCACAGCGTCAGCAGCGCGACCAGCAGGCTCCAGCCGCCGAGTTCCCACGGGTTGGAGTTGTGCGCCTCGAACACGCCACCCAATGCCTCAACGCTGGTCGCCGCCAGCGAGCCGTCGAGCATCTTCACCGTGTAGGCGAAGGCCCAGCCGGCGACCACCACGTAGAAGCAGAGGATCAGGAAGCCGGCGGTCATGGCCATGCCGCCCACCGCCTTCCACAGCGGATTGCCGTTGTTCTCGCGGACCACCCGGCCGATGGCGTCGATCGGGCTGCCACGGCCGCGGCGACCGATGGCGATCTCGCACATCATCACCGGTACGCCGATGGCGAGGATGCACAGCAGGTACATCAGTACGAAGGCACCACCGCCGAACTCGCCGGTGATGTAGGGGAATTTCCAGATGTTGCCCAGGCCCACGGCGGAGCCGGTTGCCGCGAGGATGAAGCCCCAGCGCGACAGCCAGAGGTTCTTCGGTTTTTCACGAGTCATACGTCACCTGTTTGTTGTTATCTGTGACGGGATCGGGACCGTCGCGCAGGGCGCGGCGGCGTGCAAGGCGGATTCAGTCGTTCATTGAGCGTCGGGCTGCACCTCCGGCGCGGCCTGCTGGAAGGCCGGAAGCGTCTCGCAGCGTGCAACGATCTCGAGAATGCGTGGATACGCCGCGAGGTCACAGGCAAAACGGCGCGCATTGTATACCTGCGGCATCAGGCATGCCTCCAGATAACCTGGCCGATCGTTCAGGGAAAGCCTGCCATCGAAACATTCCAGGCCCGCTTCCACGGCGGCGAGACCCTGACCGACCCAGTGCTGATACCACGCGTTCTTGGCCTCGTCGTCGACACCCAGTTCGGCGGAAAGGTACTGCAGCACGCGCAGGTTGTTCAGCGGATGGATCTCGCAGGCGATGTGCATGGCCAGGGCGCGCACCTGGGCGCGGCGAACCGGATCGTCCGGCAGCAGCGCCGGCACCGGGAACACTTCTTCGAGGTATTCCAGAATCGCCAGCGACTGGCTGATGCGCGCCCCACCGTTGGCTTCGTCAACCAGCAACGGCACCAGCTGCTGCGGGTTGAGGGCGCGGTAATCGGCCGCACGCTGCTGGCCGCCATCCTTGACCAGATGCACCGGCACCTGCCGGTAGGCCAGCCCCTTGAGGTTCAGCGCGATGCGCACCCGGTAGGCGGCACTGGAGCGCCAGTAACCGTAGAGCGTCAGCTCAGTGCTCATAGCGCTCGACCTGCTGATCGATAGCACCAAAGATGCTCTGCCCGGCGGCGTCGAACATCTCGATGCGCACCCGATCGCCGAACTTGAGGAATGGCGTCTTCGCCTCGCCGTGCTCGACCACCTCGAGCATGCGCTTCTCGGCCAGGCAGGACGAGCCGGCGCTGCGGTCGTAGTTCGACACGGTGCCCGAGCC
>NZ_JXXD01000086.1 GCF_000935215.1 Stutzerimonas stutzeri | reverse complement strand
GATGCCGTTCGGCATCTCCGGCAGGGCCAGCCCGATTGGGGCTGGCCACGCTGCCAGCTGACAAAATCGTAATTTTCGCTTCAGGTCGCTGACAGATGCACCGCGCTATGGTGCTTGTCACAAGCGTTGCAACGTCGCGCCTGCGCGGCGGCAAACCAACAATTCGATCGACCGAACAGGACCCGCATGCAATTGACCAGTTCTCGGCGCACCTTCGTCAAAAGCCTGGCTGCCGGCGGCGCCGTCGCTGGCCTCGGGCTGTGGCAACAGCCCGTCTGGGCGCTGACCAGCCCAGGTCAGCCGACGGTGCTCAGCGGCACCGAGTTCGACCTCACCATTGATTCCATGAGCGTGGACTTCACCGGCAAGCGCCGCACTGCCATGGCCATCAACGGCAGCATCCCCGGCCCATTGTTGCGCTGGCGCGAGGGCGACACCGTGACCCTGCGCGTGCGCAACCGGCTACCCCACGACACTTCCATCCATTGGCACGGCATCCTGCTGCCGGCCAACATGGACGGCTTACCGGCTTCAGCTTCGCCGGCATCGCGCCGGATGGCATGTACGAATACCGCTTCAAGGTCGTCCAGAGCGGCACCTACTGGTACCACAGCCACTCCGGTTTTCAGGAACAGCTGGGCGTCTATGGCGCGCTGATCATCGATCCCAAGGAGCCGGAGCCTTTCAGCTACGATCGCGACTATGTGGTGTTCCTTTCCGACTGGACCGACGAAAGCCCGGCACGGGTGCTGGCCAAGCTGAAGAAGCGCTCGGACTACTACAACCGGGGCCGCCGCACGCTTGGCGATTTCATCAATGACGTCGCCGACAACGGCTGGAGTGACACCGTCAGCAAGCGCTGGGCCTGGGCGAAGATGAACATGTCGCCGACCGATCTGGCCGATATCAGCGGTGCCACCTACACCTACCTGCTCAACGGCCAGGCGCCGGACGGCAACTGGACCGGCCTGTTTCAGCCAGGCGAGCGCATCCGCCTGCGCCTGATCAACGGCTCGGCGATGAGTTATTTCGACTTCCGCATCCCCGGTCTCAAGCTCACCGTGGTCGCCGCCGACGGGCAGAACGTCGAACCGGTGCAGGTGGACGAAGTGCGCCTGGCCGTGGCGGAAACCCTCGACGTGATCGTCGAGCCGGACGGCAGCCAGGACGCCTATACCCTGTTCGCCCAAGCCATGGACCGCAGCGGCTATGCCCGCGGCACGCTGGCAGTGCGCGATGGCTTGCAGGCGTCGGTGCCCGAGCCCGATCCGCGCCCAGAACTGAGCATGGAGGACATGGGCCACGGTGATCATGCCGCCCACGGCCAGGCTGCTGCGCCTGCGCCGAGCGACGATCCTCACGCCGGGCATGGCGACATGGATCACGGCGCGATGAATCAGAATGAGATGAATGGCCAGATGGACCACGCGACCATGGGCCACGGCTCGTCCGGCGGCGGCATGCAGACGCATCCGGCCAGCGAAACCGACAACCCGCTGGTGTACATGCAGACCATGATGCCGGTGTCCAAGCTGGACGATCCCGGCATCGGCCTGCGCGACAACGGCCGGCGCGTGCTGACCTACGCCGACCTGCGCAGCACCTTCGCCGATCCGGACGGCCGTGAGCCGACGCGCACCATCGAACTGCACCTGACCGGACACATGGAGCGCTTCGCCTGGTCGTTCGACGGCATCCCCTTCGCCGACGCCGAGCCGATCCGCCTCAGATACGGCGAGCGGGTGCGCTTCGTGCTGGTCAACGACACCATGATGCACCACCCCATCCACCTGCACGGGCTGTGGAGCGATCTGGAGGACGAACACGGCAATTTCCAGGTGCGCAAGCACACCATCGACATGCCACCGGGTTCGAAACGCAGCTATCGCGTCACCGCCGACGCCCTCGGGCGCTGGGCCTATCACTGCCACATGCTGATGCACATGGACCTCGGGATGTTCCGCGAAGTCCGCGTAGAAGAATGACGGAGAAAACCATGAAAACAATCAAGCGCACCGCCCTGCTCGCCTTCGGCCTGGCCGCCGCTCTCAGCCTCAACGCCGCCTACGCGCAAAGCGAGCAGGACGGTCATCATCCCGCCAACGCGCCAGCCGAACAGGCCGCGCCGCAGGCCAGCCAGCCCAAGCCCGGACAAAAGCAGGGCGACATGATGCAGGGCATGGACCACGACAAGATGCAGGACATGCACGACCAGCACATGGGTTCCGACCACATGGACCACGGCAGCATGGGCAACGGAAAGATGCAGAACGACCTGCCAAAGGGCGCCGAACAAGGCAAGCCGCATGATCATTAAGACACTGCCGGTCGCCATCGCCCTCGCACTGGCTGCGACGGCGAGCCAGGCGCAGCAGGCCATGGATCATTCCGGACACGCCGGGCACGCTGCGCCAGCGGACCACAGCCAGATGGATCCTGGGCAGATGGGTCACAGCCAGATGAACCATGAGCCTGTGAACCAAGGCGGCATGGATCATCGCGATCACAGCAGCATGGATCACAGTTCAATGGCTCACCCGCCAGTCACCGGCGTCGGCACCGGACAGGAGCCGCGCACGCCAATTCCTACGATCAGCGATGCTGACCGCGCCGCGGCATTTCCCGACCTGCCGCCTCATTCTATGCATCAGGGCGGCAGCAATTTTCTGTTCCTCGCCGATCAGCTGGAATGGCAGGACGCCGATGAAGGCAGCACGCTGGCCTGGGACCTTTCCGGCTGGTATGGCGGCGATATCGACCGCCTCGCCTTCCGCTCCGAGGGTGAGCGCACCAATGGCCACACCGAGGAGGCCGAACTGCAGCTGCTCTGGAGCCACGCCATCGGCCCCTGGTGGGAAACCGTCGCCGGCGTGCGCCAGGACTTCAAGCCTGGTTCGCCACAGACCTGGGCCGCCTTTGGCGTGCAGGGCATGCCACTGTTCGGTCTGGAAACAGAAGCCACGGCTTTCCTTGGCGAGGGGCCAGAGCGCGCTGCGCCTGGAGGCTGAATACGACATCCTGCTGACCCAGCGCTGGGTACTGCAGCCCACCGCGGAGCTGAACCTGCACGGGCGCAACGACCAGGCGCGCGGCGTCGTTTCCGGTCTCAGCGACGCCAGTGTCGGTCTGCGCCTGCGTTACGAGATAAGTCGTCAGTTCGCGCCTTATGTCGGCGTCAGCTGGGGCCGTGCCTACGGCAATACCGCTGACCTGCTGCGTGCCGATGACGAAGACGTCAGCGAGGCGAAGCTGGTAGCCGGTATTCGCTTCTGGTTCTGAGGCCCCACGTATGAAGACTGTCCTGGCGACACTGGCACTGAGCACCCTGCTGGTTGCAATCGGCGGCGCGCTGGTGGTGTATTCCGGCATCATCGATGTCGGCGCGGACGCCCCGCACAGCGCGCCACTGCACGCCGTGCTGGAGACCACCCGTGAACGCGCCGTGGCCGTGCGCGCCCGCGACCTCGAAGTGCCGACGCTGGGGTCTGCGGAGCAGATTCGTTCCGGGGCGGGCAACTACGCGGCCATGTGCGTCGGTTGCCACCTGGCGCCCGGCGTCGAGCCGACCGAACTGAGCCAGGGCCTCTACCCCGCGCCCCCAACGCTTGCCGAGGACTCCCACGACAACGACCCGGCCGCGACTTTCTGGGTCATCAAGCATGGACTCAAGTCCACCGGCATGCCGGCGTGGGGCAAGTTCATGGAGGACCGCTACATCTGGTCGCTGGTCGCCTTCGTCGAACAACTGCCCTCACTCACCCCGCTGGAATACCAGACGCTAGTGGACTCTAGTGACGGCCACCAGCACGGTGGCGGTGAATCGGACATGCACGATCACAGCGGCCAGCACCCCGCTCCTGCCGCCGATCAGCAGCCGGCAGGCGCGGACCATCATCAAGGTGCGCACGACGGCCATGCGCCGGCGCAATCAGAAGCAGCACCGGAAGCCGATGTACACCACCACCCGGACGGTAGCCGCCACGTGCATTGATGCGTAGCACGGGACAATTCGCCTTCAGACCGCGCGCCTCAGCGCTTCGCCTCGATCTGTCCGACTCGCTCCAGCCAACCCGACTCCAGGCGTGGCTGGTCGGTATCCATGCTCCGCGCCTCCATCGCCTCGCGATGACGATCGATCTCGGCGACCGAATCGCTGAGGCCGGTGAGGTTGCCATCGAGCTGGTGCATCTGCGTCAGCCCCAGGTGATAGAAGCGCAGCAGCTTCATCGCATCCGGGTCGCCCGCACTTACGCCGGCCTTGACCTGGTGCATCATGTTGGTCACGCGCATCAGGCTGCGCTTGAGCTTCCAGCCGTACACCGCCGCCGCCATCCACGGCTGCTGCCAGTAAAGCCACCTGACAATTCCGATCGTCAGCGCTAACCCAACTGCCACCCCGACGATATTCAGCCGCAGGTTGTCGCCACCGGGCTCACCGAACAGTGCCACGGCCAAGGTCGACAAGCCCATGGCGAGCACGGCAAAGGTCACCGCGACGATCAGGGTGCTGCGCCGGGTTTGCTGGCGATAGGTTTCGGGGCTGAGCGGAACGATCTCAAATAGCACCACGGGGCGATGTCCTTGGCTGAGGAGGGAGATGAGCGGCGGCCATTATCACCTCAATCGCCGCGCGCTGACTGATACAGCGCAGTATCTGCCGCGCTCCGGCTATGCTGGAGGCCGCGCCCGATCGGAGAACCCCATGCGCCGCCTTGCTACCCCCGCCGACCAACAGCGGGTCTACGACATCTACATGCACCCGGACGTGGTGCCCTACCTGGGCTTCGATCCCATGCCGCGCGAGCACTTCGGCAAGGTCTTCGAGCCGTTGTTCGAAAGCGCCGGTTTCTATGTTTTCGAAGACGCTGGCGTGGTGCAGGGCTTCTACAAGGTGCAGCGCCATCTGGGCCGCGCCGCCCATGTGGCCTACCTCGGCACCCTGGCCGTCGCGCCCGAGGTCAGGGGCAGCGGCCTGGCGCGACGGATGATGCAGGACGCCCTCGACCGGCTGGCCGCCAGCGGCATTCGGCGCGTGGAATTGACAGTGGAGGCGGACAACCCGCGGGCCATCGCCTTCTACGAGCGTTTCGGCTTTGTTCACGAAGGCACGCAGCGCGCCGCCTACAAGCGCAGCAGCGACGACGGCTTCGTCGACGAACTGATGTATGGCCTGTTGCTGGAGCCCGGGCGGGCCCCAGCGTAGGTACTGCGTCGTTCGTCAGCCCTTGAGCTTGCTGGTGATCTTCGCCACATGCTCGCCCTGGTAGCGCGCGATGGCCAGTTCCTTCTCCGAAGGCTGGCGCGAGCCGTCGCCACCGGCGATGGTCGTGGCGCCGTAGGGCGTGCCACCGTTGGTTTCGGAGATATCGAAGAACTCGCTGATGCCATAACCGGTCGGCACGATGACCATGCCGTGGTGCGCCAGGGTGGTCCAGGTCGAGGTGATGGTCATCTCCTGCCCGCCGCCGGTGCCGGTCGAGGCGAACACGCTGGCGACCTTGCCGTGCAGCGCGCCCTTGGCCCACAGGCCGCCGGTGCGGTCGAGGAAGTTGCGCATCTGCCCGGACATGTTGCCGAAGCGGGTCGGGGTGCCAAAGATGATGCCGTCGTAGTTCGGCAGCTCGTTCGGATCGGCGATGTCGGCTGGCTGATCGACCTTGCCGCCGGCGTTGCGGAAGGCGTCTTCCGGCATGGTTTCCGGCACGCGCTTGATCGTGACCTCGACGCCCGGGACGCGGCGCGCACCTTCGGCGACGGCATTGGCCATGGTTTCGATGTGGCCGTACATCGAGTGATAGAGCACGAGAATCTTCGCCATCTTGCTTTCCTCTTTCGGTGGGTAAGTCTGAATAAAGTCGTGGATGGGATAACGCACCAGGCGGGTCGTTCCGACGCGGGGCGTCAGAGCGACTCGACCAGGATGACTTCGCTGTCGGTCACGGCTCTGATGCTCAGCCGCGCCTCGTCGCGCACGGCCACGCCATCGCCCGCGGCGACCGCAAGTCCGTTGATTTCGATCTGGCCGCTGGCCGGCACCAGATACACCCGGTGCCCGGCGCCAATTTCGTAGTCAGCGCTCTGCCCTGCTGCAAGCGTAGCCGCTGCCAGGCGGGCCTCGGCACGAATCGGCAGCGCCTCGTCATCGCCGGGCAGACCACTGGCGAGCGTGACGAAGGCGCCAGCGCGCTCGCCGCTGGGGAACTGGCGAGTGCCCCAGGCCGGCGGCAGGCCGGTCTGCTGCGGGTGAATCCAGATCTGGAAGATGCGCGTTTCCACGTCTTCCAGGTTGTACTCGCTGTGCACGATGCCGGTGCCGGCGCTCATCACCTGCACATCGCCGGCGACGGTACGGCCGCGGTTACCGAGGCTGTCTTCATGAGTGATGGCGCCCTGGCGGACATAGGTGATGATTTCCATGTCGCGGTGCGAGTGCGGCTCGAAGCCCGATTGCGGCGCGATGCTGTCGTCGTTCCAGACGCGCAGGCGGCCCCAGCGCATGCGCTCGACATCGTGATAATCGGCAAAGGAAAAATGGTGGCGCGCGTTCAGCCAGCCGTGCTGCGCATGACCAAGCTGGGCATATGGACGTCGTTCGATCATCTCGCTCTCCGCAGATGGGACACCGGGCAACCCGGCGAATGAGGGAGATGATCCATTCAATCCGATCAACAATGTCTGCAATTTTCCGCCAATAACTATCGAATAAATCGATAATCAGGCAGGTCGACTATCCCGGTGAAAGCGGCGCGGCGGCCGGGTCTATTGCCCGCAGCGCGTTTACCTGCGACAAAGCGCTCCCTTTTTTCAGCTTTCAGGAAGCGCATGAATGAACGATGAATTGCGGGTCGAAGACATTCAGCTCGGCGACGGTAAGGCGGTGGTCAAGGGCGCGCTGATCACCACCCAGTACCGCGGCACGCTGAGCGATGGGACGGAGTTCGACAGTTCTTACGCGCGCGGCAAACCCTTCCAGTGCGTCATCGGCACCGGCCGGGTGATCAAGGGCTGGGACATCGGGCTGATGGGCATGCGGGTCGGCGGCAAGCGGCGGCTGTTCGTGCCGGCGCAGCTGGGCTATGGCGAACGCCAGGTCGGCGCGCATATCCCGCCCAATTCGGATCTGCACTTCGAGATCGAACTGCTGGAAGTGCTGACGCGCGACGACTGATCGCCCTTTCTGGCGGCCCTGCGGACCGCCAGAAAGTCGCGCGTATCAGGCCTCGCCCGCGAGGTCCGGGCGCGCCACGCCGTGGGGATACTGCTCGCGGTAGCGTGCCAGCCAGACGGCCCCGGCCGGATCTTCCCAGGCGTGACGGTGCAACAGCGCCATGCCATCCGGATCGTTCAGCAGGCGCCAGCGCGCCGCCTCGGCATCCGCGCCGTCCGGGCCGACCGCCAGCACCTGACCGAGGCGCTGCTCGCGCAAACGCTCGGCGCCAGTGACCACCCTGGCATGCCGGGCGCGCGCCATGGCACAGACCAGCGCGTTGTACAGCGGATCGACCACCGCCACGAGGAAGCCATGGCGCAAGGCAACCGCCTGGTTCTGCTGCTGGTACAGGTCGGTATTGGCCAGCTCGGTGGGCGGTGCGTATTCCTCCGGGATCAGGAACAGCTTGCTGCGCCGCGCGGCCAGGCCGAGACCGGTACGGCTGGTGATCACCGAAACCGGCGCCGAGAGGATCAGCGACACCACGATTGGCGCCAGCCACCAGAGAAAGGCCGCATCCAGCCAGGCAACCAGGGCCGTCCAGAGCACGCCGATGACGATCTGCGAACCATGCCGACGCAGCGCCTCGCCCCAGGGCGTGGCGTCATCGCCGCGCTGCGGCGATTTCCACTGCACCGACCAGCCGAGGAACGCCGCGGTGACGAACACGCTGTGAAAGAGCATGCGCACCGGCGCCAGCAGCACCGAGAACAGCGTTTCGATCAGCATCGACAACACCACCCGCAGCCGCCCGCCATAGGCCTGCGCGCCCTGGATGCAGACCAGCAGCACACTGAGCAACTTGGGCAGGAACAGCAGCGTCATGGTCGCCGAGAACAGCGCGATGGCCTCCTCCGGATGCCAGCGTGGCCACAGCGGGTAGAGCTGGTTCGGCTGCAGGAAGTACTCCGGCTCCATCAGCGTATGGATCGCCAGCAGGCCGGTGGACAGCAGCAGGAAGAGGAACCACAGCGGCGCCGACAGGTAGGACATCACCCCGGTGAGGAACACCAGGCGATGCACCGTATGCACGCCACGCACCATGAACAGACGGAAGTTCATCAGGTTGCCGTGGCACCAGCGGCGGTCGCGCTTGAGCTCGTCGAGCAGGTTCGGCGGCAGTTCCTCGTAGCTGCCCGGCAGGTCATAGGCGATCCACACGCCCCAGCCGGCACGGCGCATCAGCGCGGCTTCGACGAAGTCGTGGGAGAGGATCGCGCCGGCGAACGAACCGGTGCCGGGCAACGGCGCCAGCGCGCAGTGCTCGATGAACGGCTTCACGCGAATGATCGCGTTATGGCCCCAGTAATGCGATTCACCCAGCTGCCAGAAGTTGAGCCCGGCGGTGAACAGCGGTCCGTAGACGCGCGTGGCGAACTGCTGCAGCCGCGCATAGAGCGTGTCCATGCCCGACGCCTTGGGCGCAGTCTGGATGATGCCGGCGTTGGGATTGGCCTCCATCAATCGCACCAGGCTGGTCAGACATTCGCCACTCATCACGCTGTCGGCGTCCAGCACCACCATGTAGCGGTAGCTACTGCCCCAGCGACGACAGAAGTCGTCGATGTTGCCGCTCTTGCGCTTCACCCGACGACGGCGGCGACGGTAGAAGATGTGGCCGAAGCCATCCACCGCACGGCACAACTCGACCCAGGCCTTCTGCTCGGCAACACAGGTGTCCGGGTCGTTGCTGTCGCTGAGCACGAAGATGTCGAAATGCTCGAGCTCACCGGTTGCCTTGAGCGACTCGTAAGTCGCGCGCAGGCCGGCGAACACACGCGGCACGTCCTCGTTGGCAATCGGCATCACCAGCGCCGTACGCGCCTCGGCCGGTATCGGTTCGGTGCCGGGGCTGCTGGCCGAGATGCTGTAACGGTCCTTGCCGCGAAGTAGCTGGAAGAAGCCCATCAGCGCGGTCCAGAAGCCCACCGAGACCCAGCAGAACAGCAGTGCGAAGAGCAGCAGGATGCTGGTCTGCACCACATAGGGAAGGATCTGCCGGGCCGATTCGGACAGCGGCTGGACGAACACTTCCTGCATGTCGACCAGGAACCAGCCCTGGTAAGGCAGCACCGCCTTCATCTGCCAGGTGGCAAAGGCGGTCTGGCCGAGCATCAGCACCAGCAGTGCCGCACGGCGCAGCGCCGCGACCCGGCGCCAGCGCGCCTCGTCGAGCGGCTGCGGACTGGGCTCGAAGTGACGCCGCGGCGGCGTGCGGCCCAGCATCCGGCGCCAACCGCGGCGCAGAATATTGGTATGCCAGGGCTCCGGCACCATGCGTGTGCGCACGATCGGCGGGGTCGACTGCACATACGCGCGGCCCTGGTGGTCCTCGGCGATCACGCCGGCGCGGTCGAACAGATCGCCCCAGCCCAGCCGCAGTC
>NZ_JXXD01000085.1 GCF_000935215.1 Stutzerimonas stutzeri | reverse complement strand
AGAACATCGAGCACGACCAGAAGATCCGCGTCGGCCACGAGCGCCATGACACCGTCGAGGCCAACAGCTATAGCGAATTCCGCGCCGAGGAGCACCTGACCATTGCCGGCGACCGCAAGGTCGAAGTCAAACCCGACGACGACCTCACTGTCGGCCAGACCCAGCACATCAAGCTCGGCACTGCCCATCTGACCAAGGCCGGCCGCGAGATCCACCTCAAGGCCGGGCAGAAAATGGTCATCGAAGCCGGCATCGAACTGACCCTCAAGGCCGGCGGCAGCTTCATCAAGCTCGACCCGGGCGGCATCACCGTCTCCGGCCCGCTGGCACGAATAAACGCCGGCGGCTCGCCGGGCAAGGGCTCGGGGATCAAGATCAAATCACCGGTGCTGCCGGGAATGGCCGATAGCGACAAGGCCGGAAGCCTACTGGAGCAGGCAATGCCGGCTGAGGCGGACAGCCTGCTCAGCAAACGCAAGCGCTCGCTCAATTTTTCAGGCTAAGAAAAGGACAGAGCCGGCTGCCCCGCCGGCTCGAACGCAAGGATGCATCGAACATGAACCAATCCAACCCGATCAGCTGGGCATACCCGTTTCCTGGCAAGGACAGCAGCAACAATCCGCTGCAGCTGCTTACGCATATGGCCCAGGCCAAGGGCGGGTTCTACCCCACCGGCGAGAACGGCTTATGGCATGGTGGCGTCCACTTCGACGAAGGCACGGCCGCTGCATTCGACCAGTCGAGCGTGCGCTGTATCGCCGACGGCGAGGTGATTGCCTACCGCATCGACGAGCGCTACCCAGTCAGCGAATTCACCGACGACATTCCCCTGGTCAAAAGTGCACCCTTTTCCACGGGGTTCGTTCTGGTCAAGCACAGCCTGCAGCCGCCGCCACTGAAGAACGCTGACGGCAGCATCGTCGAAGGACAAACTCCTCCAAGCCTCACTCTCTACAGCCTGTATATGCACCTGCTGGATTGGGCGGGCTACCAAGCGCAACCGGACCTGCCGCGCCCCACCTTTTGGGAAACCAAACGCTACACCGTGAATACGCAGCAGGATGGGCTGAGCGTCCGTTCCGGACCGAGCAAGAACACCACCAAGCTGTCGGAGCTGCCCAAGGGTGCCGAGATCACCATCGGTAGAGCGGAAGGCGAATTCAGCAAGCTGGTGAGTCTGATCAGCGGGGCCGCACAACCCGCCCTATCAGCTGACGACGAGGGGCACCTACCCGGCTATGTATCCACCAGCTTGCTCAAACCGCACAGCGAGCCAGCGGAATACGACAAGGTAGTCGTTCTCGACAGCGGGTGGCCGATCAAGGCGGGTGAACTTATTGGCCATCCCGGCCTGTACCAGAACCTCGACAGCGCCGCTCAGCACATGGTCCATGTCGAGCTGTTCAGCTGCGATGATGTACCTGCGTTCATTGCCCAGAGCCGCGCCTGGGCCTCCCGCTTGCCAGACGACCAGAAAACCCTGCTCAAGGTCTATAAAGGTGCGAGCAAACTGATTCCGCACCGGAGCGACATCAATGCCGAGAATCCGCCCAAACTGGACGACGATGGCACGCTGATCGGCGTCGACCTGATCATTCCGCAGTCCTTGCTGGATGGGCTCCCCGCTTCGAGAAAGATCCAGGTCAAGGATGGCGCTGACAACGCCATGCACTGGTGGCGGCTGGACGGCCTGTTCGCCGACGCCAACGGCAATCCCATCGACGGCTGGCTCGCCGAACAGGAGCTGATCACTACTCGTCACAGCCCTTGGGAATGGGAAGGCTTCCAGTGCATCGAGGAAACCGGAACGCCCATCGAAAAGCTCGCCTACGCCTTCAATGCCAGAGGCCTGCTAAGCGCAGACGAACAGCACAACTACCGGGCGCAGATCAGCAAAGCCGATGGCGGCCCAATCGTAACGCTCGCTCGACTCTACGATATCGCCGATACCGACAAGGATGGCGTATTGACCAGCGCTGAAATCCAAGCAGCGCTGACCAGGCCTTGGCACGCTCAATTGCTCGGGCAATTGATCATCAAGTACGAAAGTGAGTGGCTTTGGAACAAAGGAAAATGGGATGAGCTTGACCCGTTACTAGAGGAAGAAGCTGGAAAGCCGAATTTTATTTGGGGGGTTGAAAAGCAGCGGATCGAGAAACTAAGTTGGTGGGCTGATATAGCTGAGAAGCACGCAGTCCGGGCGGATGGAATGGCTTGGCATTTGAACCCAACCAGGATTGTGAGCCTACTCCGCCAGGATGAAAGCACTGACTGTGGATGTAACTTAGGGAAAATATTTTCCTGTGTCCGCTTCAAAGGGCAAAGCGCGACAATTTATGGCCCGCTATACGCCGGCTCAATTGACTTACAAAGCTACGCTAATTGGCACGAAACTGTAGCTACAGGCATCGTCACTGAAGAGGAAAAAAATATATTCATTGCTATGTCTCCCAACGAGGGAAAAATCGATTCGCTACAGTCTTACGACAGCGAAATACTTACTGCAGGCGCCATGCAAAAAACGATAAACCTGTACGGCGCAGGAGAATTCCCTATTCAGGTTTTTGATTTTAAAGAGCGCCAACCTCAACTCTATAAAGAATTATTCGAAAACTGTGGATGGTCAGTAGAAGGCCCTCGCACAGCTGCGAGAATTTACTATAAGCACCAAAGCCTCACAAAAGGCGACAACTACACTGGTGCCGAACTTAAACGACTACTACGCGAAGGATTTAACGAAACTGCTTTCTCTCGAAAACAGAAAATTGGTTCCATTCCTTTAAGCTCAATCCTAAAAGCAATAACCCATGAGAAATTCCAAGAACAACAAGTCTTGGACTTTGCAAAACGCCTCAAAAACGAGGTAATGGAGATTAAGCCTTTCGGCTCCGGATTTAAACTTAAGGACTATCTAAAATCACCCCTCGGAAAAGCGACGGTACTTGACCACCATATCAACCGTCCAGGCTATGTAAGTCGCGATTTTGGTGCTGCGTTACAGCGTTTCTTTGACAGGAATCCAAGTGCCGCCCAAGAACCAAGTAACTGGGGCGACAACCATGAAAAATATGAACATTCGATTCTAAACGATTATGGAAACACGAGAAGAATGGCTATAGTAAATGGCCAGAGCGTTGCACCAATCAGATATCAACACCTTAAGGACAAGCTATGAGATTGATGAGCATGAAAATCTTACTAGCATTATTTATTTATTTCACTGCAGCTCATATTACGGCTTGGGCTGAAGCTCAATCGGTGCTGAAGGCACACGGCGGTGAAGTGATTTTTGCTGATCCCGAAAATGGCTTTTGGCGTAGCGTGTATTTTTTGAAAAATGGAAGCCATTACAAATTATTCCCCAAAGAGCAAGCCTACTTTGATGCAAGCCTACCTTCTGATTTTTCTGACGGCAGCAGATATCTAAAGATTGAAAAAACCATCCGTGGAGGTATTGAAGGAAGCGCTCTGGAAGAGGATTACGATCGTGCTTATTGCGCCTTCGTTGAAATGGCGAGCGGTTGTATCGTACGACAGGAAACAGGCTCATTCTGCGGGGGACAATGGGCGCTCAGTAACGATGCTTGGTTATGGGCTGGCGAAGGGGTATCTATTGACCAGCGCGATCAAAACACGGCGTCAAAGAATTCTGACATGGAAGCGCTCGCAGAAATTAATGGGGACGCAAATTTGCACCTTTGCAATCCATCGAGCCCATGATTTGAAGGGCGGTTGCAGGACCTGTGTGCAACACTGTTTATTGAATTTAAGCTGAAGCATAATGCTGCATAGCCATGGCTTTCTGCATTACGTGGCCCATGATTCCGATAGTACACTTGAAGTCGAGGCGCTTACGCGAACGAATGTTCAGCTTCAGGGCGAAGGCATCCTGCTCTTCCTAGCTGTGGACCGACAGATCTGTGCCCTTGGACAGGTACTGGCGGATTAGGCCGTTTATAGTCTCCAAGCCGGCCATATCATTTGATACCGCCGGATGGTTCTGGGCGAAAAACGATCTGCTTAGAATTGCAGACAGTAACAATGTAGAAGAAATTACCAGACGAATTCGTGGTGATGGGCCACGTATAGGATTACAAGTTCCACTGAGCGCGCAGAGCAGCTGGCGTACAATCCAAAGCTAGCAGCACTCGCATCCGGCTACTACTGGGCTAAGCTGAAACCTAACTTAAATGCAGGCGCTGATAGCGATGACTTATTCTGGGCGGTTGCAGGAGCTGAGTGCAACACGGTCATTGAATTGAAGCTGGAGCATCATGCCGCATAGCCATGGCCTTCTGCATCACCTCACCCATAACTTCGATGGGGCACTTGAAGTCGAAGCGCTTACGCGGCCGCATGTTCAGTTGCAGTGCAATAGCGTCGAGTTCTTCTTGGCTGTGTACCGACAAGTCCGTGCCCTTGGGCAGGTACTGGCGGATCAGGCCATTGATGTTTTCGTTGCTGCCGCGTTGCCAAGGGCTATGCGGATCGCAGAAGTAAATCGCCACCCCGGTCTGCTGGGTGATTTCAGCATGCCGCGCCATTTCTCGGCCCTGGTCGTAGGTCATGCTCTTGCGCATCGCCAGCGGCATGCCATTGAGCGCTGCACTGAAGCCTTCCATCGCCGAGGTCGCCGTCGCGTCGTTCATCTTTACCAGCATCAGGTAGCCACTGGTGCGCTCTACCAGCGTGCCTACAGACGAGGCGTTGGCCTTGCCCTTGATCAGATCGCCTTCCCAATGCCCTGGCATCAGTCGGTCTTCGATCTCCGGTGGGCGCACATGGATGCTGACCATCTCGGGGATCTGGCCACGCCGATCCACGCCGCCAGAGCGCGGCCGGCGCGTCGTCTTACTTTGGCGCAGGCAGATGATCAGCTCCTTACGCAGCTCGCCGACCGGCAAGGCATAGATGGCGTTATAGATCGTCTCGCGACAGACGTATACATCTCTGAGGCTGGGAATGTTCATGCTGCGCAGCTTGCCGGCAATCTGCTCGGGAGACAAAC
>NZ_JXXD01000084.1 GCF_000935215.1 Stutzerimonas stutzeri | reverse complement strand
CTTTTTTTCTTGTTTTATGGCTTGTTTTTAAAAGCTTTATCGGAACGCTCCAGCCCTTCTACCATGCGGGTTTCAGAAGGGTCATGACTACAGATTCCCACCTTCATGACTACAGATTCCATGTCTCATGCCTACAGATTCCATTCCTCATGACTACGGATTCCATGCTTCGTGCTACAGATTCCATGCGCTATCCACAGGCAGGTGAGAACGCGGGACGAAGGGGCGAAGTCAGGGCTACAACAAAACAGCCAATTTGTAAGGCTCAATCTTACGCATTTCTTGTAGGTTTAAGCTTCCGGCACCTGTGAAGGCCGCTAAATCATTGATCTGCAACCAGTTTCCCTTTTATCGGAACCTTGAGCTACTTCCGATTGTCCCGCTGGCCTCACAGCTACAAATTCCATGCTGTGAGCATGATCAATGTCACGATTTTGAGCCGCAGATCGGCAGATGGGTGCGGCCTAATGACTACAAATTCCATGTTAAGCAGCGCTCCGAACGGGCTCATGACTACAGATTCCATGTCGTAAGCCAGGCTTTGGAGCCCTCATGACTACAGATTCCAGGTGGAAAACCTCCCTCTCTCGGCGTCATGACTACAGATTCCATGCGAAACGAGCGGATCGGAACGCCTCATGACTACAAATTCCATGTTCCCAACCAGGGCGGCGTGGCCTTATGACTACAGATTCCATGCTGACATGACCTCAGGAAAACCTCATGACTACAGATTCCATTACCTGCCGGCACCGTGCGAGATATCTGCTGGATGGTCGGTTGGGGTTTCCGGGAAAGGCCTTTATGCTCAACACCCTGAATGACTTTTGACCGGGATTGAGGCATGGGAGACATCATCACGACTGATAGCGTCGCCACTGAGCCAGACAGCGACACCAGCAATGAAACGATGATTTCGCCTCACGTTGTCTCCAAGCACAACGATCTGGTGGGCGCGTCCTATCGCTTGTCCGTGGCTGAGCAGCGGCTGATCTTGCTGGCCATTGCCAAGATCGATTCGCGCAAGCCCATGCCCAACGGGATCGTAGTCACCGCGCACGACTTCATGAGCCGGTACACGGTCAACAAGAGCGATGCCTACACCCAGCTCCAGGACGCCGCCAAGCAGCTGTTCAACGCCAAGATCACCTCCATCACCGGGACTGGCAAAGGCCGGGCGATCCACGAGGTCCGCTGGGTCGAGCGCTGCACCTATGTCAAAGGCGAAGGCCGGGTAGAGCTTCTTTTCTCCACGACCGTTAAGCCATATCTCTCCAGGCTGATCGGCCATTACACGTCCTACGACCTTTGGCGTGTTTCCGGCATCGAATCAACCTATAGCTTTCGACTCTTTGAGATGCTGATGCAGTACAAGTCGAAAGGATGGCTTTACATCACAGTTGAGGAGCTGCGCCGGCGCCTTCAGCTCGGCGAGGCCTATGAGCGCTTTAGTAATCTGCGCAGTCGTGTAATCGATGCTTCAGTGAAGGAGCTGCGCAATAAATGCAGCATGGAACTGGACTACGAGTTAATAAAAGAGCACCGGACAGTTAAGGCAATTAAATTCAACTTTAGACTGCTCGATCAAATGACGCTCCAGTTCCAGAAAGGGAATTTCCCCCCTGAGGACCTTGAGCAAGACATGAACGATATCATTGCTGAGCCCGAAAGTTAGGTAGCGTTGATTTGGGTATTTAAGGTTACGCGGGACAATTTGGTCATTTCCTTATAGGTGATGACCATGTTGAGCAACATACCCGCAACAGAGCCAGAAGTAATCCCTGCCGATATTATAGACACGTTCTATGCTCCGGTCGCTTTCGACCGATTCTCCTCCCTTGTCTCAGCTTATGAGGCAACCAAGAAAAAGATATTGGAAGTGCATGCTATGTACACCCAAGAGAATGTCTCGGGTGTTATGCACTACTTTTTCAATGGGAACAGTAAAGACAAGTATGGCCACTCGGCAAGTCTTCGTCACACAAACTCGTTCTCCGAGATATTTCAACTCCAAGGCGCCCTGTTTGAGCTGGAAGCTGTTGCCGCTGACCGAAAACTGACCCAGTAGAGGCTGTTCTGCCGACTGAAAACTGACCCAGGTGTTCAACTGCTTCTGCTCAATTTTTGAGCAGGAGAACACAGGGTGATCAGTATGGAAATGATGGGCAAAATCCGCCGGATGTATTTCCGCGACAAGCTGTCGCTGCATGAGATAGCCAAGCGCACCGGGTTGGCGCGCAACACGATTCGCAAGTGGGTCAGAGCACCTGAGGCCAAGCCGCCGGTCTACCAACGCCGCGCGATCTTCAACAAACTCAGCCCTTTTCACGCCACGCTGGAGCAGGCGCTAAAAGCCGATTCGCTGCGGCCCAAGCAACAGCGGCGCAGTGCCAAGGCGCTGTTGGCGCAAATCAAAGCCGAAGGTTATGACGGTGGCTACAGCCAGCTCACCGCGTTTATCCGTGCCTGGCGAGGGGGACAGGGCAAGGCGTCGCAGGCCTTTGTGCCGCTGACCTTTGCTCTTGGCGAGGCGTTTCAGTTTGACTGGAGCGAGGAAGGCTTGCTGGTCGGCGGCATTTACCGGCGTATGCAGGTGGCACATCTGAAGCTGTGTGCCAGCCGTGCGTTCTGGCTTGTGGCGTATCCGAGCCAGGGCTATGAGATGTTATTTGACGCCCATACACGCTCGTTCGGCTCCTTGGGCGGCGTGCCGCGCCGGGGCATCTACGACAACATGAAGACGGCCGTCGACAAGGTCAATAAGGGCAAAGGCCGGACGGTGAATGCGCGCTTTGCGGTGATGTGCGCGCATTACCTGTTCGATCCGGACTTCTGCAACGTCGCCGCTGGTTGGGAAAAGGGCATCGTTGAAAAGAACGTGCAAGACAGCCGCAGGCGTATCTGGCTAGACGCCCAGGACTGCCAGTTTCACTCCTTCGAGGAACTCAATGCCTGGCTGGGCCAGCGCTGCCGCGCGCTTTGGAACGAGCTGACGCACCCTCAATACAGCGGTCTGAGTGTGGCCGAAGTGCTGGAGTTGGAGCGCGCTGAACTGATGCCTGTGCCTGCGCCATTCGACGGTTACGTCGAGCGGCCTGCGCGGGTCTCCAGCACCTGCCTGGTCAGCGTCGGGCGCAACCGCTACTCGGTGCCGTATGAGTACGCGGGTAAGTGGGTCAGCAGCCGTTTGTATCCGACGCGAATCGAGGTGGTGGCTGACGACGCGCTGATCGCCAGCCATGTCCGCTTGCTGGATCGCGACCAGGTCAGCTATGACTGGCAGCACTACCTCCCGCTGATCGAACGCAAGCCCGGTGCGCTGCGCAACGGAGCGCCCTTTGCTGATCTGCCAGCGCCGCTGCGTCAGCTTAAGCACGGTCTGGGGCGTCATGCCGGCGGTGACCGGATCATGGCGCAAGTCCTGGCTGCCGTACCGGTCGCCGGACTCGATGCCGTGCTGGTAGCCGTTGAGCTGGTACTGGAGAGCGGCAGCCTGAGCGCCGAACACATCCTCAATGTCGTGGCACGGCTGACAGCATCCGAACCACCACCCAGCGTCGAAACCCACTTGTCGCTCAAGGAAGCCCCCGTCGCTAACACGGCGCGCTACGACCGCCTGCGTGGCCAGGCCGAGGAGGTCGGTCATGCGTGATTTGATGGCGGAACTCAAGGAGCTGCGCCTGCACGGCATGGCCACGGCCTGGGCGGAGTTAACTGCACAGGGTGAGTCGAACACAGCCTCGTCCAAGTGGCTGCTCGAACACCTGCTGGAACAAGAGCACACAGATCGCGCCATGCGCTCGGTGAGCCACCAGATGAACATGGCCAAGCTGCCGATGCACCGCGATCTGGCCGGCTTCGACTTCAGCGCCTCCAGCGCCGACGCTCGCTTGATCAGCGAGCTGGCCAATCTGAGCTTTACCGACACCGCGCAGAACGTGGTGCTGATCGGTGGGCCAGGCACCGGTAAAACCCACCTAGCCACCGCGCTGGCCGTGTCCGGCATCACCCGGCACGGTAAGCGCGTGCGCTTCTACTCCACGGTCGATCTGGTCAATCTGCTGGAGCGCGAAAAACACGACGGCAAAGCCGGGCGGATCGCCCAGGCACTGCTGCGCATGGATCTGGTCATCCTCGACGAACTGGGTTATCTGCCGTTCAGCCAGGCTGGCGGTGCGTTGCTGTTTCACCTGCTGTCCAAGCTGTACGAACACACCAGCGTGGTGATCACCACCAACCTGAGCTTCGCCGAATGGTCGAGCGTGTTCGGCGACGCCAAGATGACCACCGCCCTGCTGGATCGGCTGACCCACCACTGCCACATCGTCGAAACCGGTAACGAGTCCTATCGCCTGCAACACAGTAGCTTGGCGGCCCAGGCCAAGATCAAATCACGGGAGCGAAAGCGTAAGGGCGGCCAGGAACCGGAGGACGATGAGCCGTTCTGATTTCATGGCGACGACGGCCTGCTACATGCTGCGTGTGGCAGGTCTTAAACAACTGAACTGGGCTAGCGAAGGAGTGGGGGCAACAGCAGCTGCGCTGGTAGACTTATCCACAGTTGCTGGTAACAAAATCAGCAATCCGCCCTGGGTCAAATTTCAATCGGCAGGGTGGGTCAATTTTCCATCAGCGCCAACAGGAAAAGCAATGATCGGTCGGACGCCAGTTGTTTCGGGTAACGGGCTTTATCACGAGTACGGTGCCAATCGTGTTGGTCGTGACTTTGTAGTTGGCGACCTTCACGGAGAGGCTGAAAAGCTCAATGAACTGCTCTGCATGGCGCGGTTTGACTGGGATTCTGACAGGATTTTTTCTGCTGGCGATCTGGTTGATCGTGGCCCTCTCTCACTCCGAATGGCATTGATGACTCGCCAGCAAGGCTTCATCGCTGTGCGCGGGAATCATGATCAGTGGTGTATTGACGCAGGTTTAGAAGGTGATGCGCCGGGGCATATCAATAATGGTGGCGACTGGTTTTATGAATTAAACGTACTTGAGCGAAGTATGGTCGCAAGGCTTTTAAATAAGCTTCCAGTTGCACTTTCGTTTATTGGGCCGTGCGGAAAGAAATACGGATTAGTTCATGCCGAATGCCCGCATCACGACTGGACCCACTTTGAGGAAATACTTTGTGGTGAGTGGGGCAACAATGTGTGCGCCCACTTCGCCTCCAAGGCTATCTGGAGCCGAAAGCGCTACCAGCAACTTGACGCTTCCCTGGTGCGCGGTGTTGAAGCGGTGTTCGTTGGCCACACGCGGGTCGATCAGGTCAAAACCATTGGCAACGTCTGTTACCTGGACACTGGCGCCTGCTTTGAGGGCGGCCGGTTGACCATGATCGAGCTGATGCCGAACGGCGCCCGGCACGTCTATCAGGTGTAAATGTGGGAGAGGCTGTGGGACAGATTGAGCCGGAACGGGCAATGGGCTGTAAATATGCGCTCTACAGGTCGTTTGTACGCAGATACTCTATCTGCGTACAAAGCGTGAAATCTGACCCTGCTGCTGGCCCTGCGGTGCCGAGATTTGAATTTTGCATAAAAGGATCAGCATGGAATCAGTAGTTGCAACCGTCAGTGCAGTGATCGAGGACGGCATATGCGCAGCAGCCATCAGCATGGCCTTGGATCAGGACTTCACCCAGGTGCGCGCGGAGATGGAGGTGCGCGCGATATACCTCAGCGCATCGCAGCGTCCGTTGTTCATAAAGGATGCAGTCGCTCACCTGGTCATCGAAGCCATCGGTGCGTTTGCTGAGTCCGAGGGGTTCACAGGCAACCGCCGTGCAGGTTTTGTCCGCGCCTGGCTGGGCTGCCCGGTTGGTGCGCACGGATCTTCCGACACGCTCGCCGGCTGGCAGGCAGGCTTCAGCCACCCGGCCAAGCCGCAACTTGAAACCTTCCTTGGAATCGAACCATGAGCAAACTGACCCCGAAGTTTGTGAAGGACACGACCACACCCGGCGCCTATCAGGATGGGCGGGGCTTGATACTGCGTATCGCGGAGACAGGGCGGAAAAGCTGGGTGTTCCGATATTCATTCCACGGGGATCGGCACGACATCTCGTTGGGTACCTACCCTGCCCTCTCTCTGCGTGATGCCCGGCTTGCCGCCGACGCTGAGCGAGTGACGATCTCGCAGGGGAAAAATCCGCTGGACCAGCGCTACGCCATTCGCCAGAAATCGGCTGCCAGCAAAAAGGCGGGAAAGACGTTCAAGTCTGAAGCCAAGCAGTACGTCAGGACTCACTCTGCCTCTTGGAGCCCGGCGTATGCTCAGGATTGGGAATCGAGCCTGGAGAATCACGTATTCAATGTTATCGGCATGCTGCACCCACGCGATGTACACACCGATAACGTCCTGGCTGTTCTCGAACCCATCTGGCTGCAGATTCCAGCTACCGCAAAGCTGGTCCGCAATCGCATCGAGCTGATTCTGGATGCTGCCAAAGCCAAGGGGCTGCGTGAGGGCGAGAATCCGGCCCGCTGGCGTGGCCACCTCGACAAGCTGCTGGCCAGGCAATCAAAGAGTAAGCGGCCCTTCCCCGCCTACCCTTGGCAGAAGATCCACGGGCTATACAGCGATCTCATCACCCTGGATGGGAGTGCTGCCCGCGCAATGGAGATGGTGATTCTCACTGCCTGCCGAAGCGGTGAGGTCCGTAATGCCCAATGGCATGAGTTCGATTTTGCAGAGCGCATCTGGACGATCCCTGCAGAGCGCATGAAGTCTGGGGTAACACATCGGGTACCGCTCACCGAGGCAATGATCGAAGTTCTCGACAGTGTGAAAGGGCTCGATCCTGTCTGGGTTTTTAAGAAGGGTCGGGGCTCAGGCCCTTTGGCGGGGAATGCATTGGGCCGCGTGCTGAAGAAGATCAAGGCCGGTGATTGCGTCCCGCATGGGTTCCGCTCGACCTTCAGGACGTGGGCGGCAGACGCTACCGATTTCCCGCGAGAGGTCTGCGAAATGGCTTTGGCGCACGGTCTGAGTGACAGGGTAGAAGCAGCGTACAACCGCGCGGAGTTGATCGATAAACGCCGGCTGCTTATGCAGCAGTGGAACGATTTCTTGATGGGTACCAGAGAGCAGCAAGAGGCTGCTTAATGCAAACACGCTGGGATAGGCATCTCATGGGAGGCCTCCATTTGAGCAATGGTGGCCGTCATGTAGATGACTGTGGTTGTAGGCCGGAGCTGGGCAATGGCGGGTTTAATTCTCTGCCCCAGGCAATGAGCAGCAGCTGCATCTGCAGCAGCGTGCCAAAGTAGCTAGGTCGGCGTTGCACCATGCATCAGGTAGCCTGCTGCATGTGCATTGTTGAGCGAACCAGTGCGATAGCTGAACTGGCATCCAACCATGGAGAGATCTTACGGATCTGCAAGAGAAACAAGCTCGTGACAAAGAAGGCGTCTGCAGCCTCAATCGGTACAGCTTTCACACCCCCGCCCTTCTCGAAGACCTTCGTGAACACCTTAGTACCCTGGCGCTCCATAGAGAAGCCTTTCGTTTTATCGGCACCGTGAGAAGAGAACTCGCAGGATTGGCGAGCGCCAAGCAGTACGGCCGCAACCACGGGTAGCTCAGCGCGCGTCATTTGAATGCGAGTTTTCTGCCCCCAGTTGTAGGATCGCGGTCCCGTTGCACTTGCAGCATCGAGTGCAATGGTTGGCACCCCACCACGGGTAACATCGGCTTCAAAGCATAGCGCGGCTTTGCCACCGTAGACGTGGAACTTCGCACGATCACTCATCAGATTGTTCTCGTCACGTTGGCTACGGCCCTGGTCATCATCGTTAGTTTGGCCATCCATACCACCTTGATCATCTTCCTCATTGGCCGACAGTATTTGCGCGGCTGTTAGCGATGATCTGACATATTCCAATGCGTTCGGGTCATCGAGCTGGTTGAGCGAGGCGATCAACTTACCGCGATCAGCATGATCAAGAACCACCTGGATCTTTTCGCGCGGGATCACTGGCAAGCTGAAGCGCATTAGCTGGTGATTGATCTGGGCAAGAGTTGGATTCTGATTGAGTGCGACTGAGCTATTCATGGAACCCTCCGGTTTTTCTTAAATCTATCCTAGATGACCAGAAACCCAATGGCTTGGGATATAGCAGCTTGGCCGTACAGTCGATCTAGGCATTGACTGGAGAGCCTGTATGGAAAACATCTTAAAGCACATTTGCTCTGTAAAAGAGATATGCAATGAGTGCCCGTTTCTGAAAAGTAACCGTGATGCTGAAGCATTGAGTATTCGCCGGCATCATCTGTCTGAAATGAAAGGCGACCTATTTTATCGCCCCAACTGCCGCAAGCACGCTGACGTTGCTGACGGTGGCGATAACCCTATGTGTCGAGGGGCAGCGGTCTACATGCATAAGACCAAACAACTTAACGCAGCACTAAAGGTAGCGCTCGATAGCGGGGAGATCAAGGAGGAAGAGCTTGTAGCCGAGCACAATAAGGTTATTTGAAATCTACTGAAACTCAGCAAAAGAATAGAAACAAAAAAGCCAGCTTAGCGCTGACTTTTTTGTTTAACCTTAACGGTCATTCGGTAACCCAGCTTTCAACCACATCGCTGCCGTGTTCGGCTTTCCAGGCTTTCAGGGTTTTGTGGTTGCCCCCTTTGGTGGAGATTGATTCGTTGGTGTGGGGATTCACGTAGGTCTTGACCTTACGCTCTCCACGCTTCTTGGGCGCCGCAGCAGCTGGGCGCTGACGGGAATCGGGGTCCAGGATTGCGATGATGTCCCGTAGGGACTTGTTGTAATCAGCCATCAGAGCGCGCAGCTTTTCTTCGAACTCCATTTCCTTTTTCAGGCGGTCATCATTGTTCATGCTTTCCAATCGGGCCTGAAGCTCTTTGATAGCTTCCTCGGTCTGGCGGTATTCAGTGATGAGAGACATTTTCGATCCTTTCCTTATGTTGGGAATGCGCAATTAGATCGCGTGTGAGCCAAACCCGACAAGAGTAAGGCATCCGTAGGTTGCAAGCGTACCGAAAGCGAATATGCCTGCATACCAAAATTTACCGCGTATGAGCTGAAATGTGTTCATTTGTGTTCACGAGTGTTACTCGCCCTCTTTGGAGTCAACTGGTGTGGTCGGTTCGTTCTATCTGTACAGCTTCATCTAACCACGGACCAGCAACAACCCAAGCGAGGTTTAACGCCTTAACGACATAGCTTTAAGGCGGGGGTATAGAAGACTCATGGCCTCGGAGGTAAACAGTAGTAATTGCATATCCAATCCCTGTTCTACCTCATCCAGAATCTGTCCCACCAGTGTCTCGGCCTCATAGCCCTGCTCCATAGCTTCCTTCGCTAGTGCAAATAGCAACTCGGTGCTGGACGGAGACTTCATCGTTGGCTGAAGCAAATCGTCTGATGCGGAGTTTGTATCAAAAGTAGATGCATCGAGGGATGCAGGATTGGATTCAGCTGCATCAATTAGCGATGGTGCAGTTATGGGTTTACTTGCAGCCTTGGGGGCCGGCCTGCTCTTCTCTCGCATTTGCTTCGCAGCTTTGCATATGGCTTTGGGTCCATCGTTGCAAAGTGTTTTTTGTTCCTGGTCTTCCAGTCCACTGATTCTTTCTGCAGCTGAAATACTGATTTCGCCAGACTTCACAGCGTCTAGCAGCTCGGGCACACCCTGGCGAACGACCTTGCAAGCTGAAGATATGGATCTGGGGCTAACGCCCATAATGGTTGCTGCGTCCTCAATCGTAATGCTCGCCTCTTCATCTGCGGACTTCAAGGAGGAAACCTCTGCTGCGATCAATGCTCGCTGCGCAACGCTCAGTTGCCGACGATAGAGGTTTAACGACAGCACGAAGCCTAACGCGTCGTCGCCTGTGTACTCCTCCGTCGCTGGCTCAATATCGAGATCACAGCAGCTCCTATAACGATTACGACCGTCAAGAATCTTGCCCTGGAAAAGAACGATAGGATGTCGCAAGCCATTGGTGCTGATATCTGAGCGGAATGTGACGTATTCATCTTCTTGCATCATCGGGAACAGCTTGGCGTAAGGATGAATTTCGTACTGTGTGACCATGATGCGGAGCCTGGCTAGTTGATGGACTTACGTTATCAGTCATCAACATGATCCGGTGCTTTAAACCTACCAGATTCTGGTAGGTTTCCTGCCAACAAAAAAGGCCGCGTCGAGCGGCCTTTGATTGGTCTTCATTGTGCTTCGTTGTTTGTATCTACCCGTCAAACCCTCTCTTTCTCAAGGGCAGTGATCAGTGCCTCAAGTTCCTTAGGATCGGGGTTTGTTTCGACGATCCTCAGCGTTTTATCAGACAGGACCTCCATTACGCACCAGTCGATGCTTCGGAGATCTTGTCCCGGCGCGGGCGGTTCGACCCAATAAGGGAAAGAATGCACGACGCTAGGCTCTGACTTTTTCTTCATTGTGGCTAACCTCTTGCTCAGTCAGCAATATCAACAGTTGCGGCACGCTGGCTGATGTGACACTCAGCTTTGAAAGGCCACCTGTTGCGCGGGTGCTTTCAGACCAGGCGTATCATGTCAGATTGGGTAATATCAAAAATCTTTTGCATTAATTTGGCATTATCCCTGATGGGACGGCAGCTGGATTCTAGGAGTTCTCGTTTCGCGCAGGGTGTGCATTTTCTCCAGTGCTCCATCACGGCTGCGTACAGCTCAGCAGTGGATGCGTCAATAAGGTCATTACGGGTTAGGGTTTCCGCCAAGCGCATGCTATCGAATCGAGAGATTGCCCGATGAGAAACTGGTGTGCTGGTTTTGGTTGGCTGTTCCATGTTCGCCTCCGAAATGCTCGGCTGGCATTGTGCCATCATGCAAGAAACATAGGCACATCATATTGATATTTTAGTACGCCGTTCGTTCCGATCACCTCACTCATTTATTCATATATAAGCGTCGTTCTAGACATTTTTGCTAAATGAAACTTTCTGGTGCTGTAGCCAAGGGTCATTTCTTGGCTGAACAGCGGCGCATGAAGCTCCAGCTGCCCATCTTCGAGCTTGAAGAGCACGCTCCTGCTGCCTCTTATAGGGTCGTTGGTATTGATCACCTCTAGGGCCTGCGAAAGGTTCGTTTTCATTTGTTCGTACTGTGAAGCATCCAGCGTCAGCCAGGCCGCATCCAGGATGCTTGTTTCGTCGAAGGCCAGCAGAATGTGCTGCACCTCTGGGTACAGATCATTCGCCGATATGACCTCTACTACTGGCCCATTCGTGAAGCTGAACCCTTGTTCGCTCGTGACTATGAAATCTTCCAAGACTGATTTCATTGTGCTCTGCCCTACCCGCAATCCCAGCGGCAGGCTTAGGTCGCTGCAACGTTCCTTAGGTGCGAAGGCTTCTTCATCGAATTTCAGCGCGCTTTCCATGACTGTCCTCTTTGTGGTGAGTGAGGACATGTTGGAGTTTTTTTTCAGCTATGTGCGCTGGAATCCTGCAGCTTTGTTGTCGCTTTAAAAAATAGTTCGCGTCGGGCGTCGTCGAATGCAGGCCACTATGGCAACGGCGGCGCTCGAAGTCCTTTACTATGAGTGCGCATGCTCAAAGCGCTGCCAATACGGCAATTGGCCGTCCACGCTTGGGGCGTTATGCCAGACGGCATCCAATTTGGCAGCATCAGAATTCCAGCAGATGCTGATGTTTCACAGTGAAACATTGATAAGGCTTCATCTCCTGACTTCACACCAGCCCATTCCTATTCGTTTATCGCGGCGTAGGGGAGGGGCGCATCAACATGTTTCACGGTGAAACACGCAGACGATAGAGTCGCCTCACTCGCTCTCTATGTGATTGGAGTGAGATCTGGGTGACCCATCATAATCAGCATCACATAGTGGGCGCTCAAAGGCGCGGGCATGCTGCGCTCAGCCTGCCATGTTTCACTGTGAAACAACGGCAGCAGCAGATCAGGGCGGGGCAGGGCAGGGCAGGGCGGTTGAATGTTGGGGGGTGGCGATATGCCACTCAAGCTGAGGGCTCAGTCGATAATAACGGGCAGTGTTTCACAGTGAAAAAAAAGGCCCCGTCATGAGCAGGGCCAAGGTAGTGCTTCGATAAAGCTGGCTATTGGATCGACTCAATAGCCTTGCGGATCACTTCCTGAGCCGCGCTCATGTCCAGATCCTTAGGAAGCTTGAGGCTGATCGTGTTCTTCCTGACCGTCATTGATGCAGCGCGTCCATTACCCAGCGTCAATTCAGAGGTGCTAAAGCTAGGTGATCTCTGCTTGTTGCTATCGTCCTTAATGGTCTTCTCGATCCACCTTAACGCCGCCTCTTGGCTGATGCCTTCTTCTTCGATCTTCTGTAGCGCCTGCAAAACCAGATCTGGATGAGATTCGCCGGCCGTTACAAAGTCAGCAATGCTTCGGCCGCCAACCAGGGAAGGGTGGGTTTCGAGATACTGAATCGCCTGGGGAGGAAGCTTCATGAATGACAAGCAGCGGGTTACGGACGCTAGGCTTGCACCAAGCCTAGAAGCTAGCGCCCTTTGATTCTTGATCTTGCCTCGGCTCAGGATCTTCGCGTATTGCCGGCCCTTCTCGAAGTCCGTTAAGTCGGTATGACCTTCGTTGTCGGCGACCGCGAGTATTTCGGCCTCAGCGTCATCAGCTTCGATGATTCGGATTGGAACCGATATCCAGCCAAGATCTGCGGCTGCTCGGTACCTGCCATAGCCGCCAAGCAGTTCCAATTTACCGTCATCCAGCAACCTAACCAGAACTGGCCTGGTGATCTTGCCTGCTACAGCAATCGAGGTCGTAAGACGCTCCTGCTGATCGTCGGTACGCGCGAGGCGCGGTTGGATCTCAGGATTGACGACAATGCGGGAGAGGGGAGCTACGGTCGCGTCACCCTGATCAGCATGCTCATCAGCACTAGGATACTGGGGGAGGGCGGTAGCGCTTGCAGAATGTTCATCAGCGGGCTGCTGCTGATCTTTTGCCTTGAGAATGTCGTCAAGCGTGACTCCAAGGCTCGCCGGTGGAATCTTGCTTGCACTCTCCTGCTTCTGCAGTTGCTGCAGCTCCTCGACCGAGGGCCGGTCCTGGCCGAAAGGCCGCACCTTCTTGGGCATCTGAACCTCCGTTGTGGTGACCTGATTAGCTCAGCGCAATCAGTCGATCAAGAATTTCACTGTAAACAGACCGCATGGCGCCAGCGGAATTGTCAGAAGCACCCTTCCAGGTAAGGATCGGCAGGCCCAGTTCGAGGGCCTTGGAGTAGTCCTCGGACATATACAGCTTCGATTCCGTAACGCACCCAGGGAAAACATCTTCCAGCTTCGCCAGGTGTTCCATGGCCCGTGGGCGATTTTTGATAAACATCGTAGGAATGGCTGCTACGGCCGGGGTGCGACCGTACTCCTCGTGGGAAGCGCGAAGGCGGTCACCCAGGCGGGCGAGGGCGCGCGAGGAGAATTTATCCATCCTGATTGGGCAGACAATCAAGTCACAAGCGACAAGACTGTTGCGAGTCATAAGGGATGCTGTAGGGGCATTGTCGAAAATGATCACATCATAAGAGCGCAGGTCCACACCGGGGAACTCGCCTTTCAGCCCCTTCGAGATGAGGGTGGCGTAGCGGTAGTCGTGGTTCTGCGATGCATTGATGCCAATCTCCAGCTCTTCCAGCTGCTCCTCCGATGGGATGAGGTGAGGCCCATATTCACCAAAAGGCTTTTTGATGATCTCATCGAGGGATTTGGGGGCGAAAAGTCCCCGAATGCCCAGCACGTTGCCAAGGCTTCCGTCTACGCCGCGATCTGCCGGAATTCCAAGGTCCTCCAGCTCTTCCGGGGTGAGGTCGGGATAGTAGCCGAGCATCTCCGTTGCATCGCTCTGTGGGTCATTATCGATGATCAGGACCTTCAGCCCCATGAACCCCAAATAAATGGCCAAATTCACGCAGTTGGTGGTTTTGGCCGTACCCCCTTTCTGCACGTATGTGGAGATCGTCATCGGCCGCTTGAGCGTCCGGGTAAGACCTTTGCTGCGGCGCAAGGCAGCGATCTGGAACAGGTCAGCAGGGGAGTACACACGACGCGCAACCGAGCCGCTATTGATCCGGCGAATCTCTATTCCTGGCTCGTCTTCGACCAGGCGCAATGCGCGCTGAGAGATGCCCAGGCAGTCGGCGGCAAACTGAGGCGCGTAAGCGATCTCATCGTAGTTAGGGTAGGGCGGTCGGGTGTTTTCCATGTCGATTCCTTGAGTGATTTTGGTGAGACTTTACACGGTGTGCGTTGTAAATCAAGTCTGCGTCATACGCGAGCGTTGATTAGAGCTAAAAAGCTTACGTGGAAAGACTTATAAG
>NZ_JXXD01000083.1 GCF_000935215.1 Stutzerimonas stutzeri | reverse complement strand
GCGAGCCAGGCCCTGTTTGAGCTGCTGCACGGCGGGCTTGAGGCCGTCCTTGCGCAGCAGCGGCACAGCTTCCTGCAGCGCGAGCTCCCAGCTCGGTTGCAGGGTGCCGGCTACGGGCGGCTCCTCCTGTCTGGCGGCCGTTGTCGGCTGCACATGGGGCATGACCTGGCCACTGATCCAGGCACGGGTTTCGGCATCGGCAAACGGGGTGCCGTCGTGAAAGCACAGTTCTTCCAGACGCGGTACGCGTTGCAGGAACAGCGCGAGCTGGATCTCCACTTCGCGCATGGCCTGCGCGGCGTCCAGCTCCTGCAGGCACTCCCAGGCCAGGCGCTGGCCGTCCAGCCAGAACGGCGCGCGCGCGGTGCTGTTTTCCAGGTCCACCAGCAGGTCGGCGTACTGCCCTTGAGCGAAGCGTTCGCGGTAGCTGGCGAGCTTGTCGGCGGGCACGCCACGTAGCGCGGTAATCTGCTCGCTGTTGTGCTCCGGCAGGCTGTCGATGCTCAGCCAGAGCAGGGTTCGCGCGAGGCGCAGGGGGCGCAGATCGCTGGTGCGCTGCTTGAGCCACCAGGCGGTCAGTGGGCGCGCCTGCTCCTGCAGGTTGCGCACGGCCTTGAGCGCTTCCTTGTCGTTCTCTATCGTCGAGCCGGGAGCGAAGACCTGGCTGGCGACCTGCTTGACCTGGGCAATGGCCGCCCCCACCGTACCTGGCTGCGCCTGTCCCTGACTGGCGCGTTTGACCATGCCGTCGAGCTGGCGGCACAGCGGCAGCAGCAGCGGTGCGTCTTCGCCCAGATGGCCGGACAGGCACTGCTCCAGCGCATGCAATTGCTCGGCGAGGCTGCGGAACAGGGGCAGTTGCTCGCCGACTGGCACGTCTTCGGAGAAGGTCTGTTCCAGGCGCGGCAGCAACCAGTTGATCGCGGCGGCGCGGGTGCGTGGCTTGCGTGGGTGCAGCTCGTCCCAGTGATTGCTGCACAGGTATTGCAGCAGGCTCAGGCCAGCCTGTAGCCCAGCGAAGGATTCGCGTTGGAACAGGCTCCATGTAAGCCAGGCTGCCGCTCGGAGGTCCTTGGACAGCGACGCGAGCAGCACTTCGCTGCCTTCGCGGACCTTCTGCCAGTCGATGCCGGTGGTCTGGTGCAGTGCCCCGGCCTTGGCAAGTTCAGCCTCGAGCAATTCGTATTCGCTGCTGTAGCGAATATCGTCGCCAGCGAAATTGCTGTCATTGACCGGCTTTCTGGCAAGTTCCAGATAATGCTTGCTGAGTGCGCTGGCGTGCATTGGGTCTTCCGTGACGCTCAAGTTCGATCCGTGAACTTTGAAACATGCCGCCAATATCAAAAGCGGAATGTTTCCGAGAAAAGGGGTGCGCAACTTCTTGCACACCGTCCCTGCGCAAAAAATTGCACAGGGCCTTATGGGGTGGGCATCCTAGACGTGGGGTATGTGTCGTTCAAGGCGAGAAGTGTGATCTCCGTTGCAGCTGGGAATATTAACCAGCTGGCGACGGAACTAATTCAAAACGGGGGGTTAAGTTGCCTTTGTATAACTACTTACTTCGTAGGAAATATGCCGGTTTCTTGTAAGAGAATACTTACGTGCAACTTTATACCCGGTCACAGAATTGGGGGCGATTAATGTTATAGGCCGCTGGAAGTTGCCGATATGGACACAGCCAGGGTGTGGCGCTGACCCGGCTGGAGCACCACCGCGTCGTCCAGCACATTGGCCGTCTCGATGCACAGCATCCGCTGCCAGGCATCGTCGGCGAAGCTCGTCAGGCGCCGCGCCTTGTCGATCCACGGATTCCATAACACGGCGGACATCGACCCGCTGGTGGTCAGTCGGATGCGCCGCTGCCACGCCGGATCGACAAGATTCAGGGTGGCCGGCAGCTGCTGGTAGACACGATCGGTTTCGCCGCTGAAATGCAGGTCGTCCTGTTGCTGGCATTCTTTCCAGTCCAGCAGCGTGTCGATGTATGGGCAGCCGGCAAGGCCCTCCACACGCACCTGATGGATGTCGCTGACGGCGAAGTAGCTGTGCAGCGCCTGGCTGAAGGCAGCGCTTTCGTCGCCGTCGTTGCGGCTGCTGAGGCTGAGCTGGAGATCATCGGCGAGTCGAATCCGCAACGTCAGTTCGACCGGATGCGGCCAGCCCGGCAACGCGCCGAGCGCCTGCGGACAGTCGAACTCGAGAATAGCCGCATCGCCATCGCTGCGTTGTTCGCGCAACTGCCAGGGCAGCGTGCGTACCAGGCCATGGAAAGGTGCGGGTTGTTCGCCGTGGTAGCTCGCCTGCACGGCCTGCGGATTGCGCGCCAGGTCGCCGAACCACGGCCAGCAGATCGGCACGCCGCCGCGTACCGACTGACCCTGCTGGAAGGCTGCCTCTTCGCTGAGCCAGATGATCGGTGGTGCGTCGCCCTGGCGATAGCTGAGGATCTGCGCGCCCTGTTCGGCGATCAGCAGTTCGTCCTCGCCGCGGCGGACTCGCCAGACGGCGAGCTGGTCCATTTCGATGCGTTGGATATCGACAGGCATGGGCAATCTCGTGATGGGCTCGGGTTTGCGTCTGACAACGGTCACAAGGCGAGATTTCATCCGCCTCCGGGGCGTGGGGTGGATGTTGCTTATTACATCCAGCGTGGCTCCGTTCGATAGGGCCACTCGGTGGGGCGCCACCCGGTGGATCGCCATGGTGGATCGCCGGCGCGCGATCCACCCTACAGGTCGCGCGGTCAGCGACCCTGGCAGGCGTCGACCCGGAGCCAGCGTTCCAGCAGCTTGAAGCCCTGCATCAGGATGAAGGCGATCAGCAGGTAGATCAGGCCGGCGGTGAGGAACATTTCCTCGTGCAGGTAGGTGCGGGCGGCGATCTTGCGCGCCATGCCGGTCAGTTCCAGCAGCGTGATGGTGCTGGCCAGGGCGCTGGCCTTGAGCATCAGGATCACTTCGTTGCTGTAGGCCGGCAGGCCGATGCGCGTCGCGCGTGGCAGGATGATGTGCAGCAGCGCCTGCGCCCGTGACATGCCCAGCGCCCGCGCGGCTTCGACTTCACCCGGCGGCACGTTCTGGATCGCTCCGCGGATGATCTCGGCGATATAGGCGGCGGTGTGCAGGGTCATGGTGATGATCGCGCACCAGTACGGGTCACGCAGGTACGGCCAGAGCACGCTTTGGCGCACCACCTCGAACTGCGCCATGCCGTAGTAGACCAGGAACAGTTGCACCAGCAGCGGGGTGCCGCGGAAGAAGAAGATGTAGCCATAGGGCAGCGCGCGTATGGCCAGCAGGCGGGAGGAGCGGGCAATGCCCAGCGGCACGGCGAGGATCAGCCCGGCGACGACCGAAACGCCGACCAGTTGCAGCGTCAGCCAGGCGCCTTCGATGAAGCTCGGCAGCCACTTGATGAAGATTTCCCAGGTCATGCTGCGCTCCGCACGAAGCCGCGGCCGGCACGTTTTTCAAGAACATGCATACCGATCATGGCGACGATGGTCAGGCACAGGTAGATGAAGGCGGCGACCAGGAAGAAGGTGAAGGGTTCCTTGCTGGCGGTCACGGCGATCTGCGAGCGGCGCATGATCTCTTCCAGGCCGATGACGGATACCAGTGCCGTGTCCTTCATCAGGATCATGAACAGATTGCCCAGACCCGGCAGCGCCAGGCGCCACATCTGCGGCAGGATCAGCCGCGTGAAGATCCGCCGTTTGCCCAGCCCCAGGGCCAGGCCAGCCTCACGGTGTCCCTTGGGAATGGCCAGCAGCGCCCCGCGGAAGACTTCGGTGGCGTAGGCGCCGAAGCACAGACCAAGGGCTATGGTGCCGGCGGCGAACGGGCTGAGGGCCAGGTTCTCGATGCCAAACAGCTCGCCGATGCCGCGAATCAGGCTGATGGTGCCGAAATAGATCAGCAACACCCAGAGCAGTTCGGGTACGCCGCGCACGATGGTCGAGTAGGTGCCGCCGAGCCAGCGCAGCGCGCTGTAGGGCGAGGTCTTGGCGAGAGCGCCGAGCAGGCCGAGCACCAGCCCCAGCGCCAGGGAGGCGAGGGCCAGTTGAATGGTCATCCAGGTGCCGGCGATAAGCGCCGGACCGAATCCGTGAAGGTCAGGAATCATAGAAACTCAAACACCGAAGCCCGGTCGGCCAGTTTCAGGCGACCGGGCTTCGGCTCGGTTGGATCAGTAAATGCTGAACGGGAAGTACTTGTCGTTGATCTGCTTGTAGGTGCCGTCAGCGATGATCTCGGCCAGCGCCTTGTTCAGCTTCTCACGCAGCTCGTCGTTGCCCTTGCGCACGGCGATGGCGATCTTGTCGTCATCGAATACCGGCTCGCCCTTGAACTCGAAGCCCTTGCCAGCATCGCTCTTGAGCCATTCCCACTGCACGAAGGTGTCGGCCAGGATGCCGTCGACGCGGCCGGAGGCCAGGTCCAGGTAAGCGTTTTCCTGAGTGTCGTAGAGCTTGATGTCGACCACGCCGTCCAGGTTGTCTTCCAGCCAGGTGCCGGCGATGGTCGCGCGCTGGGCGCCGATGACCTTGCCGTCCAGGTAGTCCTTGTCGGTCTTGAAGTCGGTGGACTTGGGGGCCACGAATTGCAGCTTGTTGGTGTAGTAGTGATCGGTGAAATCGACGGCGTTCTTGCGCTCTTCGGTCACCGACATCGAGGCGGCGAGGAAGTCGAACTTGCCTGCGTTCAGCGCCGGGATGATGCCGTCCCAGTCCGAGGTGACCACTTCGCACTCGGTCTGCATCTTGGCGCAGAGGGCGTGGGCAATGTCGAGGTCGAAACCGACCACCTTGCCGCTGGCATCGATCAGGTTGAAGGGCGGGTAGGCGCCTTCTGTACCAATCCGTAGTTTTTCCGCGGCGAATGCCTGGGTGCCGATGATCAACGATGCAGCAGCGGTCAGCAGGATCTTCTTATAGCTCTTCATGCGGTGTTGCTCCATTAGCGATGGCTTGACATGAATTGTTTACAGCGCGCCGATTGAGGATTGTCAAATACCTGCTCGGGCGTTCCTTGCTCCTCGACCAGGCCCTGGTGGAGGAATACCACTTCGCTGGATACCTGCTTGGCGAAATTCATCTCATGGGTGACGAGCAGCATGGTGCGGCCTTCTTCGGCGAGCGACCGGATCACTGCAAGCACTTCTTGTACCATTTCCGGATCGAGTGCCGAGGTGGGCTCGTCGAACAGGATCACCTTGGGCTGCATCGCCAGCGTCCGCGCAATGGCCGCGCGCTGCTGTTGACCGCCGGAAAGCTGATTGGGATAGACGTGGCGTTTGTCGGCGATTCCGACCTTGGCCAACAGCGCCTCGGCCACCTCGGTGGCTTCGGCCTTGCTCTGGCCGAGCACGCGGCGCGGTGCCTCGATGATGTTGTCGAGGATGGTCATGTGCGGCCAGAGGTTGAAGTTCTGGAACACAAAACCCAGTTCGCTGCGAATCCGATTGAGCTGCTTACCGTCGGCGGCGACCAGGTCGCCCTGCTTGTCGCGCTTGAGCTTGAGCTGCTCGCCGGCCACCAGAATCTCGCCCTCGTGGGGGTTTTCCAGCAGGTTGATGCAGCGCAGAAAGGTGGATTTTCCGGAGCCTGAAGAGCCGAGGATGGAAATCACATCGCCATCGCGGGCGGTCAGCGAAATGCCTTTGAGAACTTCCAGATCGCCGTAGCGCTTGTGCAGATTGCGGATTTCCAGTGCAGGGATGGCCTCGGCCATGAGGGGTCCTCTTACAGACCGGCGAAGGCCGCCATGGTCTAGATATCTGATGGTGCGCTCCGCGCGAACTGCTCGCCGTCCTGGCGAGGCGCAAACCTAGCATGCGATGCGGCATGCGCCAAGCGCGATGCGGCGTTGAGCGGTGTGACCAGTCGGTCACGTTTCGCTGGTCGCCGATGCGCCCCTATCTATATAGATGAAATCGGTGCTGTACGCGCAGGCACACTCCGGTGCCTTGCGTAAACGGCAGGCTCGGTCCGCTTCCGTGCGGCCCGAAGCGGCCAGGGTCTCAGCTCGCTTCCGGCTTGGGCGTGTTTTGGTCGTCGGAGAGCATTTCGTCGTGCTCGGCCATCTTCCACGGCAAGCTGCCCGGCGAGATGTGCAGGAAGTGCAGGTACTTTTCGAACTGGTCGAGTATGTCGCTGATGATGTCCGCCTGGTCGTATCCGTAGACGTCGTAATGCTGGCCGCCGCGGCGCAGGAACACCTCGGCACGGTAGTACTGCTCGTCGGCCTCCGGCCCTTCGGTCAGCGCGAACGCCGGCATGGCGTAACCGACCGCACGGATCTCGTAGATGAAGTCCACCTGGTCGTCCTTGATGACCTCCAGGTAGAGCCGCGAGTGGGCTTCATCGGTGTGCACTTCGGCAGCCCATTCCTGGCCACTGAGTTCGCGCTGCACCCGGCGCATCGCCTTGAGCACCGTGGTGTTCATGAAGTCGTCGACCTCTTCCCTGCTGGGAAAGCTGACCATCCCCGCCAGGCGCTTCTTCCACAGGCCGGGACCGGCGTTGCTCGCCAGCCGGCTGCCCTGCATGTGGCTTTGCAGGCTGGTTTCGTGGTGGCCTTCGATCACCAGAGCACGCCACATGCCCAGCGCGGCGATCATCATGATGATTGCGAAGGGCAGCGCGCTGGCGATGGTCATCGTCTGCAGCGCGCTGAGGCCGCCGGCGAGGAGCAGGGCGGACGCAACTACGCCCTCGATGCTGGCCCAGAACACACGCTGCCAGACCGGCGTGTGCAGCGCGCCGCCGGCGGCCAGCGAGTCGATGACCAGGGAGCCGGAGTCCGACGAGGTAACGAAGAAGGTGATGATCAGAACCACCGCCAGGAACGAGGCTATGGACGTCATCGGTAGCAGTTCGAACAGTTTGAACAGCGCGATGGCGTTGTCCGCCTGCACATCCGAGATCAGCGAGGTGTAGCCTTCGACCATGATCATGTGCAGCGCGGTGTCGCCGAATACCGAAAACCAGAGGAAGGTGAAGATGGTCGGTACGAACATCACGCCGAAGACGAACTGGCGAATGGTCCTGCCGCGGCTGATCTTGGCGATAAACAGGCCGACGAAGGGCGACCAGGCGATGGTCCAGCCGAAGATGAACAGCGTCCAGTTGCCGATCCAGTCGCTGCGGCTGTAGGCCTGCAGGTTGAAGGTGCGCTCGATGATGTTGTTCAGATAGCTGCCGGTGTTCTGCAGAAACGTTTCGAGGATGAAAATGGTAGGCCCGACCAGAAACACGAAAAGCATCAGGCCAATCGCCAGGATCATGTTCAACAGCGACAGGTTCTTCACGCCCTTGTCCAGACCGGCGACCACCGAGCAGATCGCCAGGCCGGTGATGATCGCAATGGCGATGATCTGCACGTTGATGCTGATCGGTATCGACGGCCAGAGGTAGTTGATGCCCGCGTTGATCTGCGTGACGGACAGGCCCAGCGTGGTGGCGATGCCGAACAGCGTGCCGAGAATCGCGAAGACATCCACCACATGGCCGATCGGCCCGTGGATGCGCTCGCCGATGATCGGATAGAGCGCCGAGCGCATCGACAGCGGCAGGCCGTGGCGGAACGAGAAGTACGCCAGTACCAGGCCGGTCAGGCCGTAGATGGCCCAGATATGAAAGCCCCAGTGGAAGAAGGCGATCTGCATGGCCTGCTTGGCCGCGTCGACGGTTTCCCCCGCACCGGCGGGCGGCGAGGCGTAGTGCAGTACGGGTTCGGCCACGCCGAAGAACAACAGGGCGATGCCGTAGCCGGCGGAAAAGAGCATGGCGAACCAGGCCGGGAAGCTGTACTGCGGCTCGGCGTGATCCGGACCCAGCTTGATGTTGCCCCAGGGCGTCATGGCGATGCCGACGATGAACACCAGGAAAAAGGCGACCGAGAGCATGTAGAACCAGCCGAAATTGGCAGTGATGAAGGCCAGCGTCGAGCTGAACACCTCACCGGCCAGTTCCGGGTTGCTGATCGTGCCGATCACCAGCAGGAGCGTGACGATCACGGCTGGGATGAACACGGGGAACAGGATGATGGCCTTGGGCATTTTCTTGGCGGCGTCCATGGGCGGTCAGCCTCCCTTTGCGAATGGGTGATGAGCGGGATGTACGCGGCGAAACCTCCGGAGAGCCCGAACGCTGCCTCTGGGGTAGACGGCCCGAAGCGCCGAATGATTCAGCGAAAAGATGGGTTGGGTGCCGATTGACCGATAGCGCCGGTGCTAGAACGCGGGCTCCAGGCCATGGCGCCGTAGAATGGCCGCAACGCTGCCGTCGGCGATCAGCGCCTCGAGCGCGTCGTTGAAACGTTCGAATTCGGCTTCGCTGACCGCGGCGCGGGAAAGGCCGATCGCGTAGGACACCGGTTGCAGCTCGCCTGCCTCATGAATATTGGCGAGCCTTTCCTGATCGATCAGATGCCAGGCGACGTCCTGATTGACCACGGCGACGCCCTGTTCGCCGAACCTGCCGGCCTCCAGCATGCGCAGCAGCCGCCGGTTATCCGCCTCCAGAATCAGCGTCACGTCGCCGACCTCAGCCAGATGCTGACCGAGCACGAAGGAGGTTCCGGAGGGCCCATACACGGCGACACTGCGTCCCGCCAGGTCCTCGGGCGATGGAAGACGAAGCGGCTCGCCGACCGTGCATAGACCCCATAGCGGGAGGTGACGAGCATGCGGGTGAGGTGGAACGCGCGCTCGCGATCCGGTGAGCGGATCACGGTGAAGATCCCCTGCGCTTCACCGTCCTCGGCCAGCGCCAGTGCGCGTCGCCAGGGCAGCAGCTGCACCGGACAGTCGATTCGTAGCCGCGCGCAGACGGCTGCAACGATCTCGACGAAAGGCCCGGCTGCACGGTCCTCGGTGCCGGTGGCCGCCGTGGCATAGCTGAACGGCGGGAAGTCCTCGGTGACGAAGCGCAGCTCATCGGCTTGGCAATTGCCCATGAGTGCCAGGCCGACGACTATCGCAATCCATCGAGTGGGCATGCTGCAAGCTCCAGGCGATCGGCAGGGCGGCAATACGCTCCACGCCCTTGCAGGCTAGCGTGTCGCCGTCCGCGGCGCGACCCCCGAATCAGGGTAGCCAGCGCAGCAGGCCGGACTTCCAGGCGAGTGGCGTCGATCGATGCGAGCACCCCGGGCTAGCGGGTCTTGCGCATCTGCTCGCGCCATTCCCATGGCGGTTGCTGTTCGGTCTTGTGCAATGACCACAGGCCGCGCCGGAACTCGCGGGCGACCGCCTCCAGATCGAGCAGCGAGCGGTCGTCAAGGTGACCGCGATACGCCCAGGCTGCGCCAGACCTGACCATCTCCGAATTGACGTCGATGTTGCCAACGCCGACTCGCGCCAGGGTCCGTCCCAGGTCATCGCGGCCCTTGACTACGAGCGTCACGTTCTTGCCGAAGATGTGGTCGGAGAGCGCTTGCCGGGCCTGGCTGCCGTAGGGTTGCTTGAGCTCCGGGGTGTCGATTTCCGCCAGCCGGACCCTGAAACGTTCACCCGCGTTGGTCCGGCAGCTGAAGGTGTTGCCATCGGCGATGCCGATCACCCGGCAGTCGAACGATTCGGCAGAGGCAGGCATGGCAGTTATGAGCAGGGCGGCAAGCAGGTAGCGCAGCATGAGGGGGCATCCATGCGGTTCGGGGCGGGCGAGGGTAGCAGGCCGGTCGCCGCCCTGATTGGCGCCAGGTCTCAGATGGTCCGTCTGCGTTGGCGAAATGGCGGCCGGTCACGCATGCCGAGAAATACGCCGAACCGCCGCCTTGCCATGGCGCGCGCAACGCTCAGAAGGCGGCTTCGAGTTGGTGCTGGCGCAGGATCTTCGGCACCGTGCCATCGGCTATTGCCGCGTCCAGCGCCTGCTCGAACGCTTCGAACTGTGCCGCGCTCACCGTCTTGCGCGAAAGACCGATGCCATAGCTGATCGGGCCCATTTCGCCAGCCTCGCGCACATCGGCAAGTCGCTCTTCCTCGATCAGGTGCCAGGCAACATCCTGATTGAGCACCGCCAGGCCGTCCACACCGAAGCGCCCGGACTGCAGCATGCGCAGCAGTCGGCGATTGTCGGTAGTCAGGTGCAGGCGTACGTCGGGCACCGACTTGAGGCGCTCGGACAGCACGTAAGAGGTGCCGGATGGGCCATAGACGCCAATCAGCCGGCCCGCCACATCACCTGGTTGGTTGAAGACGAAGCTGCTCTCGGCCTGGGCGAAAACACTGTAGCGAGAAGTAACCAGCATCCGGCTGATGTGGAACATCTGCTCGCGCTGCGGTGAAGATGTCAGTGTGAATATTCCGTCCACCTGTCCCTGTTCGGCCAGGCGGAATGCGCGCTGCCAGGGATACAGGGTGATCGTGCATTGGTGCTGCAAGCGTGCGCAGATCGCATGTACCACCTCTACAAACGGGCCGGCCGCACCAACGCCTGCGGTTTCGCTGGCCGGGGCGTCAGCCGGGTAGGTGAACGGCGGGAAGTCTTCGGTCACGAAACGCCACTGCGCCGCGCCGGCCGGGGCGGCGTTCGACAACAGCCATATCAGCAGAATCGAGAGAATCCTGTGCACCGTTCGGCTCCTTGCGCTGTGCAGCATTCCTTGGCGGTTCGACGCGGCCGGGCAACATCTCGCTCAAGCCCGCTCCGTTAGCATCAGCCTAGCGCAGAATGAAGTCGGAGCGATTAAGTGATAAGGCCTGGCCGGGCATGCGTGGCACGTGCGGCGATTCGCCGAGGGACACTTCTGCAGTGGCCCCGTTGAGGCTTGCCAGCTCGCCGAGAGCGCAGAGGAATATCACGTTGATGCGTCGCTAAGTTTGGGCACTGCTCCCTTGCGCACCATCATAAAGATGCTTCTGGAAGCCGAAAAACAGACTCTTGATCAGTTCCGGCCTACCCAGATCTGCAACTGCATCGTTAATCGCATTCTTGTAGCGAAGCTTCAGCAAAGGGGAGAGCTTTTCCGGCCCCAATTCCTCCACACCCTCCTTCACGTATTGCGACAGCACGAAGTCAAGAAAGGCTTCTTGCTTGTCAGTGAATTGCCCATGCAGCGTGCTGCGAGCTCTGCTGGCGCGCTCTTCTCGAGTCTGCGGTTCGATGGAGAAGGCGACGTACGTCAGCACATCGAACAGGTCACTATGCTCGGCGTCGATGATGCGCTGCATTTCGTGCAGTACCTCGTTGCTAAAGCCACGTTCAGCCAGGCCCTGTAGGAGCGAAGTGCGAGTATCCGGGGCGCTCCAAAGCCCGCGTAGCTGGTCCTCATCTTTAAAAAATTCCGGCAGATTACCGAACAGGCTTTCCAGGAACTGCGCAGCAGACATCGGTTTGCCATCGGCGCCGAGGTACAGCGTCGCCATCATGCTCTTGATGCGGCGCACCGAGCCGTTGCTGAGTCTGACCTCGATCACGTCCGGGCGTGGATCGCGCGGTGGCTTGGGCGGCCTGGGTTCGTTTTCATAGCCGCCTCTGTCCTCTCCGGTGGCGACGCCTCCGGTCACGGTAGGCTCTATCGGTTCGCCATCCCATTCGGGATCGCTGAATAGGTGATGAGCTTTCACGAAGTCATAGATCGTGAAGTAATCCTTGCCGTCGAATAAGCGCGTACCACGACCGATGATCTGCTTGAACTCGATCATGTTGGTCACCGGCCGCATCAGCACAATATTGCGGACGTTACGCGCATCCACGCCGGTGGAGAGCTTCTGCGAGGTAGTGAGAACGGTCGGTATGGTCTTCTCGTTGTCCTGGAAATGCCGCAGGTGTTCTTCCCCCCGCGCACCATCATCGGCGGTCACCCGCACACAGTAGTCCGGCTCGCTGCTGCGCTTCATCTGGTTGATCAGGTCACGTACTTCCAGCGCATGCTGTTGGGTGGCGCAGAACACCAGCGTCTTCTCGTTTGGCGCGATCTGCTCCATGAACAGTTTGACCCGATAGGCCTCCCGCTCCGGGATCTTGATGACTCGATTGAAGTCCGCCTCGAGATAGCGCCGTCCCGCCTCAACCTCGCCTTTGATGACTATTCCGTCACCTGGCACATGCACGTACTCATCAAGCGTTGTAGCGATCTGCTTGACCTTGAACGGCGTGAGGAAACCGTCGTTGATGCCTTCCTTCAGCGAATACACATACACCGGCTCGCCGAAGTAGGCATAGGTGTCGACATTGTCCTTGCGCTTGGGCGTGGCAGTCAGACCGAGCTGCACCGCTGGGGTGAAATACTCAAGGATGCCGCGCCAGTTGCCCTCGTCGTTGGCGCCGCCACGGTGGCATTCATCGATGATGATGAAATCGAAGAAATCCGCCGGGTACTCGCCAAAGTAAGGCGTGCCGTTCGGCCCGCTCATGAAGGTCTGGAAAATGGTGAAAAAGATGCTGCCGTTCTTCGGCACCTTGCCCTTTTTGCGAATTTCGTCCGGGGCGATGCGCACCAGCGCGTCTTCGCTGAAGGCCGAAAACGAGTTGTAAGCCTGATCCGCAAGGATGTTGCGGTCCGCCAGGAACAGAATGCGTGGCTGACGCTGGGCGTCGCGCTTGAGGTTCCAGCGACTTTTGAACAGCTTCCAGGCCAGCTGAAAGGCGATAAATGTCTTGCCTGTGCCGGTCGCCAGCGTCAGCAGAATTCGCGACTGCTGCGCTGCGATTGCTTCCAGCACCCGCTTGATCGCAATGTCCTGATAGTAGCGCGCACCCCAGGTGCCTCCCTTGTCTTCGAACGGAATGGCGGCGAAGCGCTCGCGCCATTCATTGTGCTCGGCGAAGGTCAGGTTCCACAGTTCTTCCGGCGTGGGGAAGCTGAGCAAGTCGCCTTCTGCGCCAGTGAGCATGTCGATAGCGTAGATACGCTGGCCATTGGTTGCGTAGGTGAAGCGGATCGCCAGCTTCTTTGCATAGCTTTTGGCCTGGCCTGCACCCTCGGTGTAGTGCTTGTCCCAGGCTTTCGCCTCGATCACGGCCAGCTGAGTGTTGCGGTATACCAATACGTAATCGGCGATCTCCGCCTTGCCGCGTTGCCCCGCACCTTGGATGCGGCCATGAGTGATTTGAAACTCGCGTAGTACGCGGCTGCCATCGACCACGCCCCAGCCGGCTTCACGCAAGGCGGGGTCGATATGTTCGGCGCGGGTTTCAGCTTCGTTCACGGCAATATCCCTTTGGCATCATGCCCGGAGCATAACCCTCGGCGGCGTGGGTTTAGAAGGCGGAATCAACCTGCGAGCATGTTCATGATCAGGCGAATCAGCGTGTCTTTCTGCGCCGGGTCTGACTCCGCTACGAGCAAAGCGAGGGCGGCAAGGCCGATATCGTTGATCACTGGCTGGTTGGTAGCGTCCAGCAAGCGCCCATTGCGGTTGAGAAAGTCCACGAACAGAAACGCCCCGCTGCGCTTGTTGCCGTCGGCGAACGGGTGATTCTTGATCACGAAATACAGCAGATGGGCAGCCTTGGCCTCCACGCTGGGATAGGCCGGCTCGCCGAACACCGTCTGATCCAGATTGCCCAGCAGGCCGGCCAGTCCGTCGCCGCGTTCCAGGGCGAATAGCTCGGTGGCTTCGCCGCGAGCCATCAACTCGGCTTTCAGGCGAGCCAGCGCCTGGCGGGCTTCGTCCAGCGTAGGCAGCGCACCGCCAGCGATGGTGGGCGGATCGGTCAACAGGCCTTCGTCATACCGCTGAAGCAAGAGGAAGGTCTGCGCGTAGCGGGTAACGATATCCACCAGCCCTCGGCCGGTGTCGCTGAGCAACTCGGGGCTTTGCGCCGCTTTTCTCACCAGCTGCAGTGCGGCTTCCAGTTCCAGGGCATTGGCTTCGAAGCGTTGACGATTAAGGGTGTAGCCCTGGGTGAGGTGTTCGCGCAGCAAGCGTGTAGCCCATTGGCGGAACGACACGGCACGTTTGGAGCTGACCCGATAGCCCACCGAGATGATGGCGTCGAGGTTGTAGTGTTTCACCACACGGTTGACCTGCCGCTTGCCTTCCTGGCGAACTACCGAGGAATCCTCGGTAGTTGCCGCCTCGGCCAACTCGCCATCGGCAAAGATATTCTTCAGGTGCAGGCTGATGTTGTCGTTCGAGGTTTCGAACAACTCCGCCATCTGTCGCTGAGTCATCCATACCGTATCGCGCCCGGCATCCAGCCGAACCTCGACCGGCTGGCCCGCTTCCTGAAAGATCACCAGTTCCTGCTGAGCGTTATCCATCGTGTGCGCCTTGCGTCGATGCAGTTATAGCTGGCCGCTGAAGGCTTGGTGTAGCAGTGATTGCTTCAGTTCGTCGAGGGCGGCTAGTTTCTTTTTGTAGATGGATTCGAGGCGTTGGGTTTCTTTCGCGAGAGCATTGATCTTTTGGACTATTGCCAACTGCTCGGCTGTGTTTGCGGGAAACGGCACGACAACATCACCCATCTTGCTGGGTGATGTGTGGCGTACTTTTACACCAGACGCGCTGTCGTGTATTTCTTTCCTAACTCGCTGCGTATTGAAAACGTGAAAAAAGAACTCATTGCACCAAGGCGCTCCATTCTTCGCTGCGACTAACCCTAAACGCTGGTTATGTAGAAATCTACCAACCTTGGGCACCAGTATCGGGCTGCCGAGTAATCCTGCAGCCTGCTCAGTCATAGCGATCAGCAAATCGCCCTCAGCAAGTATGTAACCGGCAGGTATAGCGCCTTCGTAATATTTTTGCTTTCCGCCCCGATCCTTGTATCCGCCGCGCTCATGAAAATTGCCAGGGCTTAGCAGTATGTAGTCGCCCTTGGTCGAAAAGTATTCACTTTTGAATGCAAAACCATGTTTAAACTCGCACAGCTCATTTAACGGTTTCTCCAGCCAACCCTCTCCCTTTCGTATGAAAAGCGAATTCAAATAGCTTTCGAAAACCTCACGGGAGTTTTGCAGGTTCTTTTTGGCGTTGGCGCGGGCCTTGGCAATCTTGCCAAAGGCTTGGGCAAGGGTGGAGACGATGCGGCGCTGCTCGGGAATTGTCACGAGAGGGACATACATGTCCCGGATTTTTTGCTGTGAAATATTAGGCTGAGCGTTTCCGACTGCTTGGGCCACCAATTCACTCTTTCGTGACAGCAACAGGTAGTAAAGAAATTCAGGGATAAACGTTTTGTTAGGAAGAATCCCGCATACCGCCTGATTTGTCGCGGATTCAAAGCGCAATATGCCCACTTGTCCAGCTGTAGCCCCGTACATGGCGACCAAGACTGTGTTGGCCGGAAATAATTTGGCCGAGGATTTTTTTAATCCGAGTTCTGTAATAAAGGTTTTTGCCGCTGAAATTTCGCCCTGACTTACTTCGCCACTCTGAAGCCAAGGGATTTTTCCTCCTTCGTAAAACTCCTTATTAGACTTCAGCGGAGTACCGCCGGCCGCTGTCTTACAGACTTCGGCCAATCGGGTAACTTGCCAAACTGCTTTCACAGCAGCCCCCTGATAGTCGCCAGCACTTGCGCGCTCGCTTTATCCAGCGCCGCAATGTCGTCCAGGATTTCCTGCGGACTGCGGAAGGCTGCGTCTTGAGCGCCATTGGGGTTTTTCACCGACAGGTCGTAGCTCGCCTGATCAATGTCGGTCGCATTGACACTCCAGCTCTTCGGCGAATCGGCAAAGGTTTTTTGCAGTTCGATAAATTCAGTCAGGTCAGTGTCAGCCAGCGGGTTGGTCTTGCCCAGATTGCGGCCGGGGTCGAGCTGGTAGTACCAGACCTTGCGCGTCGGCGCGCCCTTGGTGAAGAACAGCACCACGGTCTTGACGCCCGCGCCCTGGAAGGTGCCGCTCGGGCAGTCGAGTACGGTGTGCAGGTTGCAGCTTTCCAGCAGCAGTTTGCGCAAGCTGACCGAGGCGTTGTCGCTGTTGCTGAGGAAGGTGTTCTTGATGACCACCGCGCCGTGCCCGCCGGCCTTGAGAGTCTTGATGAAGTGCTGGAGAAACAGGAAAGCGGTTTCGCCGGTCTTGATCGGGAAGTTCTGCTGGACTTCCTTGCGTTCCTTGCCGCCGAACGGCGGGTTGGCCAGCACGATGTCGAAGCGATCCTTGTCCTGAATATCGCTAAGGTTTTCCGTCAGGGTATTGGTGTGGATGATGTTCGGCGCTTCGATGCCATGCAGGATCATGTTCATGATGGCGATGACGTAGGCGAGGCTCTTTTTCTCCTTGCCGTAGAAGGTGTGCTTTTGCAGGGTTTCCTGCTGGCGAGTGGTCAGGTTCGGCTGGCTGCTCAGGTAATCGAAGGCTTCGCAGAGAAAGCCTGCCGAGCCGACCGCGCCGTCGTAGATGCGCTGACCGATGTGCGGATTGACCACCTTGATCATGGCGCGGATCAGCGGGCGCGGGGTGTAGTACTCGCCGCCGTTGCGCCCGGCGTTTCCCATGTTTCTGATCTTGACTTCGTAAAGGTGCGAGAGCTCGTGTTTCTCTGTCTGCGACCCGAAGCGCAGGCCGTCGACGATTTCCAGCACTTCGCGCAGGTTGTAGCCGCTCTGGATGCGGTTCTTCAGCTCGCCGAATATCTCGCCGATCTTGTACTGGATGGTGTCCGGTCCTTCGGCCTTCTGCTTGAAGCCATGCAGATACGGAAACAGCTTGGTATTAACGAAATCCTTGAGGTCATCACCGGTCAGTGCGCTGTTGTGGTCGATCTGGCCATTCGCGGTCTTGGGCGCCGCCCAGCGCTCCCAACGGTATTCCGGGTCGAGTATGTACAGGTAATACTTGCCCTCAAGCTGTGCCTCCACGGCTTTTTCCTGCTCCAGCGCGTCGAGGTACTTGAGAAAAAGCAGCCAGGAGGTTTGCTCGGTGTAGTCGAGCTCGCTGGTACAGCCGGCATCCTTGTGCAGGATGTCGTCGATGTTCTTGAAGGCCTGTTCAAACATGGCGGGCAGCTATTCCGTGAAGTGCCGGCTGGATCATAGCGGGCCGCTGGCACAAATCGCAGGCAATAAAAAACCCCAAGGAGGTTAATTTCGCTTGGGGTTTTTCGGTATTAGTGGTGCCCAGGGACGGAATCGAACCGCCGACACGGGGATTTTCAATCCCCTGCTCTACCGACTGAGCTACCTGGGCAACGGGGCGCTATTAGACGGATTTGGCTTTTGCCTGTCAAGCGTGGTCCGGAAAAATATTTAATCCGGACGGGCGCTTAGCGCAGCCGACGGTCATTCGCTCGGCGGCACGTAGCCTTCGGCCTTGGCGTAATCCTCGCCGGAGAAGAACTTGTCCATCTCGCCCTGAAGGAACTTGCGGTCTTCGGCGTTCATCATGTTCAGCCGGCGTTCGTTGATCAGCATGGTCTGGTGCTTCTGCCAGTCGTCCCAGGCCTGTTTGGAAATGTTGTTGTAGATGTCCTCGCCTTTCTGGCCTGGAAACGGCGGGCGCTCGAGGCCGGGGAGTTCTTCGTTGTACTTGCGGCAGTTCACGGTGCGGGTCATGAGGTTTCTCCTGCATTCAATTCAGCGGCGGCGCGCTTGAGCAGTGTCTTTACTGGCGCGGCAAGGCCGAGGCGCGGCGGGGTGGCGAGGTTATACCAGAGCCAGTCGGCCTCGGCCACGGCGTCGGGCGCGGACTTGACCCTGATCAGCCAGGGTTCGATTGCCAGCTGGAAATGGCTGAAGGTGTGGGTCAGGCCGGGCAGTTCGCGGCGCTCCTCGAGCTGCAGGGCATGCCGCGCGGCCAATGGGTCGAGCGCGGCGAGGTCGTCCAGTTCCGGCAGGCTCCAAAGTCCGCCCCACAGGCCCGTTGACGGGCGGCGGTAGAGCAGGATGGCGCCGTCGCGATTGGCCAGCAGCGGCATCAGTGTGCGTTTCTGCGGCAGCGCCTTGCGTGGCTTGGGTACCGGGAAGTCGGTTTCGCGCCCGAGCAGATGGGCGCGGCAGCCGTCCCTGAGCGGGCAGAGCAGGCAGCTCGGGCGGCTGCGCGTGCACAGCGTGGCGCCGAGATCCATCATCGCCTGGGTGTAATGGTTGACGCGCTGCTGCGGGGTGAAACGCTCGGCCACCTCCCACAGCTGGCGGGCCACCTTCGGCTCGCCGGGATAGCCGTCCTGCGCAACGTAGCGGGCCAGCACGCGCTTGACGTTGCCGTCGAGGATCGGCGCGCGCAGGCCCAGGCTGATGCTGGCGATGGCGCCGGCCGTGGAGCGGCCAATGCCCGGTAATTCGGCGAGCTGGTCGACATCCGCCGGAAACACGCCGCCGTATTCGGCCACGATGAGTTTCGCGGTCTTGTGCAGATTGCGTGCGCGACTGTAGTAGCCGAGCCCGGTCCACAGGTGCAGCACCTCGTCTTCCTCGGCGGCGGCGAGCGCCTCGACGCTGGGCAGCGCCTCCATGAAGCGGTCGAAGTAACCGAGCACGGTGCTGACCTGGGTCTGCTGCAGCATGATCTCCGACACCCACACCCGGTACGGCGTGATGTTCTGCTGCCAGGGCAGATCCTTGCGGCCGTGGCGGTCGAACCAGTCGAGGACCGCCGCGCCGAACTGCTCGGGGCTCATCGGTTGAACAGGCCTTTGAGCGCGTCCTTGAGCTCGGGGCTGACCTTGTCGCCGAGCTTCTCTTCGATCTTTTCGTTGAGCTTCTCGCCGGCCAGCCGCGCTGCGACCTTGCCCAGGGCGTCGTTGTCGAAGCGGCAGGCCTTGGCGCCCAGCTCCAGCGGGCCGCGGCAGCGCAGCGGCCATTCGATGCCGACGTAGCGCTCGTTGACCTGGCAGGCCGGGTCCGGCATGGCGCCCTTGTCGCCTTCGATGACGATGCCGACGCGGTAGTCCATGCCCAGCACGCGCAGATCGACGTCGCCGTTGCCGTTGACGGTGAGCCCAGGAATGCTGGCCTTGAGGTCGGGGTTGCTGGCCACGCCGTTGCGCAGCGTCAGGTTGCCCTTGAGTTCGCGGAACGGCGTGTCCTTGCTGCGTGGTTCGCTGGTGAGCGGCTTGCGATTGAGCGTGGCGATGGCACGGCACAGCTGCTGCTCGAGGTTGGCATCGACCAGCACGCCGTTGTCGATGATGAAGCCGACCTTGCCGTTGAGGTTGTCGATCCAGGCCTTCTCGCTGTTGCCCTGGGTGCGCAGGTCGGCATCCAGGTTGAGCAGCCCCTTGACCACCACGTCCTCGCCCTGGCTTTCCAGCAGGCGCTCGACCGGCACGCCATTGAAGCGGTTCTGCACGGTCAGCAATGGCAGTGCCGGGCGTACGTCGAGGCTGGCCGAGCCGTCCAGGCGGCCGCCATACAGCCCGCCGCGCACTTCCTGCAGGGTCAGCAGGCCGTTGCGGGTGCGTGCCTTGAGGTTGAAACCGTCCAGCGGGATTTTCATTGCGGTCAGGCTGCCGATGGCCAGGTTGACCTCGGTGTCGAGCTTGCGCAGCTGATCCAGCGGCAACACCGAAGCTTCGCTCCAGGCCTGCTGGGTCGGCGCGTTGGGCAGTGGCGTGGTGCCGCTGCCGACCGCGCTGGCCTGGGTGCTCTTGACCTCGCTCTTGCGCGCCGCCTCGGCCGGTTGCTCCTTGCTCGGTGGCGGCAGGTAGCGGTCGAGATTGAAGCGGTCGCCTTTGAGGTCGACGCGCAGTGCCTGGCGGGCGAAGTCGCTGATCGCGAGGCGGCCGGTGAAGGTGCTGTCGTCGAGCTTCAGGGTCAGCTCTTCCAACGCCAGGCTGTTCGGCGTACCGCTCAGGCGACTGACCAGTTCGGCCTTGCTCAGTGCGGCAGCGTCAGCCATGGCCGGCAGTTGCTGGCCGGTGCCCTGAAGGAATTCGCGCAGGTTGAACTGCGCCACGGTCAGCGCACCGCTGATCTTCGGTTCCTTGTCCAGATCACGCGCCTTCAGTTCGCCCAGCCCGCGGAGCTGGTTGGCGGTGAACTTGAGGCTGTTCCATTCGGCGATCTGCGCAGCGAGATCGACCAGCAGCTGGCCCTGGGCGCTGAAGGTCAGTGTCTGCCCTTGCAGCGGCTCGCCGGAAGCCTCGCCGGACAGGCGCATGTCTTCGAACTGGTAGCGCTTGAGCTGGTTGTCGAAACGCAGCGCGCCCTGCAGTTCTGTGCGCGCGCGCATCACCGGCTTGTTGCTGCCGAAGAAGGCGTTGAGCTTGAGCGGGATCGGGCTGCCTTCGCGGATCGCGCCGGTCGTGAGCTCGATGCTTTCGGCGCTGTACTGCTGGCCGGTCTTGGCGTCGCTGTAGGTTACGCGGGCATCGCTGACGGTCAGGCTGTCGATATCCAGCGTCAGCGGCTTGTTGCGCGAAGCTGGCGCTTCGTCGGCCTGTTCTGGGCCTGGCTCGCTGGCCTTCGGGGTTTGCGCGGACTGCTCTGGCTGTTTGGCCGGCTGGCCAACGCCCTCCCAGTTGCCGCGGCCCTGTTCGTCACGGCTCAGGGTCAGGTTGAGGCCGTTGACGGTGATGTCGCTCATCTGCACTTCGCGGCTCAGCAGCGGCATTACCCGCACCGACAGGCCGAGCATGCGCAGGTCGGCGAACGGCTGCTCGGGTGTCTGTGCGCTGGCCAGGGTGGTCTCGTGCAGCTCCAGGCCGAGCCAGGGGAACAGGCTCCAGCCGATGTCGCCTTTGATGTCCAGTTCAAGGCCGGCCTTGCTGCGTGCCAGGTCGCGGATCTCGTCCTTGTAGTCGTTGGGATCGAATAGGTGGGTCAGGGCGAAGCCCGCCGCCACGACGATCAGCAACAGCCCGAGAAAGACCAGACCCAGGATTTTGCCGAGCGATTTCATGGACGAGTCCTTGTAGATGAACGATCTGAAAAGTGCCGAGTATAGCCCCGTGCCTGCACTTGTCGGGAACGCGGTCGGCGTTGGAGTGCCGTTGCGGGTGCGGGTTCCACAGATGGCCGCGGCGGGCAAGCGCGCCCCGTCGGCGGATCAGGCAGGGCGCAGCGGATATCGTGTGGGCGACTTAGAGCGAATCCAGCGGCAGATGCGTTCGCGCAGCCAGAGCGCTGGCTTCCAGATGACCGGCGGGTGCGGCAAGGCGCAACGGCTTGCCGGCTTCACTGGCCAGCCGTTGGGTTTCTTCCAGCAGCCGGCGGCCGACGCCGCGCTTGCGGGTGACCTTGCGTACGCACAGGTGCGACAGGCGCCAGGCTTCGTCGCCGCGCCTCAGCAGGGCGGCGCCGAGCAGACGGTCATTGAAGCGGCCGGCAATCAGGCTGCCATCGGCCAGCGCCGCCTCAATCAGCGCCTCGGCGCTGGCATAGGGCGTCAGCAGCCATTCGGGGGCATCGGCGTAGATTTTCGCCAGATCGGTTAAATCCTGCGGGCTGGGCTGGGTGACGGATTCGACGTAGACGGGCATGGCGACCTTGCGACGGCTGAGCAGAAGTGCCGGCAAGGATACGCCGAACCGCCGCCAGCGCACGAGACGGCGGCGGTTGGCGCGTTCGCTCAGTGCAGGCGATGGCGCTCGTGAAGGAAGCTCAGCACCGCACGGCGATAGTGGTTGTACTCCGGGTCGTCGGCCAGGGCGATGCGATCGCGCGGGCGCGGCAGTTTCACCTCGAGGATTTCGCCGATGGTCGCCGAGGGGCCGTTGGTCATCATCACGATGCGGTCGGAGAGCAGCACGGCCTCGTCGACGTCGTGGGTGATCATCATCATGGTGTTGCCCAGGTCCTTCTGGATCTTCATCACCTCGTCCTGCAGGTGCGCGCGGGTCAGCGCATCGAGGGCGCCGAACGGCTCGTCGAGCAGCAACACCTTGGGCTTCATTGCGAGCGCACGGGCGATGCCGACGCGCTGCTTCATGCCGCCGGAGATTTCCTGCGGATACTTGTTCAGTGCGTGGCCCATGTTTACCAGCGCCAGGTTGTGTTCGATCCAGTCGCGCCGTTCGCGCTTGTTCATGCTGCGCTTGAACAGCTTGTTCACTGCCACTTCGACGTTTTCGTAGACGGTCAGCCAGGGCAGCAGCGAGTGGTTCTGGAACACCATGCTGCGGTCCGGGCCGGGGCCGCGGACTTCCTTGCCGTCGAGGATCACGCCGCCGAGGCTGGGGTCGAGCAGGCCGGCGACGATGTTCAGTACCGTTGACTTGCCGCAACCGGAGTGGCCGATGATGGAGATGAACTCGCCCTTGGCGATGTTCAGGTTGATGTCCTTGAGCACCTGCGAGGCAAGGTTGCCGCGCACGAAACTCTTGTCCAGGTGTTCGATGGAGAGATAGCTCATGGCGTTGCTCCTCAGTTGGCCGGAATGCCGCGGGTGATGCGCTGGCCGACGAAGGCCACCAGGCGATCGAGCACGAAACCGACCACGCCGATGTAGACGAGCGCGAGGATGATGTCGCTGATGCGCGAGGCGTTCCACGCATCCCAGATGAAGAAGCCGATGCCGACGCCGCCGATGAGCATCTCCGCGGCGATGATCGCCAGCCACGACAGGCCGACGCCGATGCGCAGGCCGGTGAAGATGTAGGGTGCAGCGGCCGGCAGCATGATGTTCTTGAAGTACTCGAAGCCGTTGAGCTGCAGCACCTGGGCGACGTTGCGGTAGTCCTGCGGGATGTTGCGGATGCCCACCGCGGTATTGATGATGATCGGCCAGATCGCGGTGATGAAGATGACGAACAGCGCTGAGGGATGGCTGTCCTGAAAGCCCGCCAGCGATAGCGGCAGCCAGGCCAGCGGCGGCACGGTGCGCAGCACCTGAAAGATCGGATCGAGGCCGCGCATGGCCCAGTCCGACTGGCCAATCAGCACGCCGAGGCCGACCCCGGCGACCACCGCCAGCATATAACCCACCGCAACCCGCTGCAGGCTCGCCAGCAGCTGCCAGGCCAAGCCCACGTCATTGCCGCCGTTGTCGTAGAACGGATCGATGATCAACTCCCAGGTTTCCGCGACCACCTGCGAGGGCGGCGGCAGCGCGGCATCGGCACCGGAGCAGAGCATCTCCCAGATCAAGCCGAGCAGCAGCAGGATCACCAGTGGTGGCACCAGCTGCTGCACCGCGTAGCGGCCGCTGCGCCGAGCCAGTGTGGCGAGCCGGGAAGGGCGGACGATGGACACCGGCTCGGCGCTGGCGGGCTGCAGTTTGACGTTGGCATTCATGGGCTTTTCCTCGCGGGTTGCGGTTATCAGGCCATGGCCTTGATGGTCAGGCTGTCCAGATAGGCTTGCGGGTTCTCGGGGTCGAACACCTTGCCGTCGAAGAACTTCTCCACGCCGCGGGAGGTGGAGGCCGGGATCAGCTCGGCGGGCAGGTTCAGTTCGCCAGCGGCGGCGCGCCAGATGTCCTCGCGGTTGACCTTGGCGATCAGCGCCTGGCTGTCGAAGTCGGCCGGCAGGTAGCCCCAGCGCTTGTTCTCGGTGAGGAACCAGAGGTCGTGGCTCTGGAAGGGGTAGGAGGCGTGGTCGTCCCAGTAGCGCATCTGCTCGGGATGGTTCTCGATGACCTTGCCGGTGCCGTAGGCGAAGTTGCCCTTCATGCGGTCGACGATGTCCTTGTAGGGAGCGCCGATCCACTTGCGCTGCGAGCAGATCTTCGCCACTTCCTCCTTGTTTTCGGCCTTTTCGCAGAACTGCTGGGCTTCCATGATCGCCATGGTCAGCGCCTTGGCCGCGTTGGGGTTGGCCGCCACGTAGTCGCTGCGCAGGGCGAAGGCCTTTTCCGGGTGGTTGTGCCACAGCTCGCCGGTGGTGTTGGCGGTGTAGCCGATCTTCTGGTTGATCAGTTGGGCGTTCCACGGCTCGCAGACGCAGAAGGTGTCCATGCTGCCAACCTTCATGTTGGCGACCATCTGCGCTGGCGGCACGACGATGGTGTTGATGTCGGCGTTCGGGTCGATGCCGCCGGCCGCCAGCCAGTAGCGCATCCACAGGTCATGAGTGCCGCCCGGGAAAGTCATCGCCGCACTGACCTTCTTGCCGCTGGCCTTCTTCGCCTCCAGCGCGACCTTGAACGGGGTGCTGTCGAGGCCGATCTTCAGGTCGCGATATTCCTCGCCGACCGAGATGCACTGCCCGGCCAGGTTCAGCCGCGCGAGGATCGACATGGGTACCGGCTGGTTGTTCGGCGTGACGATGCCGGCGCTGATCAGGTAGGGCATCGGCGTGAGGATGTGCGCGCCGTCGATGCCGTTCTTCGCCGAGCCGAGCACCAGGTTGTCGCGGGTGGTGCCCCAGGACGACTGCTTGAGTACCTCGACCTCGGTCATCCCGTATTTGGCGAAGAAGCCCTTCTCGGCGGCGACGAACAGCGGCGCGGCGTCGGTCAGGGCGATAAAGCCGAGCTTGGCCTTGCTGGTCTCCACATCCCCGCCCGCCGCCCAGGCGGCCGAACGCATGCCCAGGGACATGCCGCCGAACAGGGCGACGCCGCTGGCGGCAATGATCGAGTGCTTGAGAAAGCTGCGGCGCGAGGCCAGCGTTACGCTGCTGGGCTGGTCGTTGTTCGGCTTGTCGGTCATGGTCGGGTTTTCCTTTGGGCGAAAAAAAACGGCGCCACACCGCCCGGCTGGAGCCGGAGAGCGTGGACACCGTTGTCCTAATGAGGAGTTGTGAAAGCCGAAGGATCCGGCCTTGCCTGAGCTTTGCGAAAGCTGTGCCAGAACTGCTCAGGCGGCGCGGAACGGGTGCTGCCGCGGCATCGAATCGCCGGGAGGTTTCCATCGAATCAAGCACTTGCGGCGGGGCGCAAACAGAGCGCGACCAGTTCCGTGATTGGCTTGCTCGAGATGAATTGCGCTTGGCGATCCTGCGGGACTGGCGGCGCATGCACATCCGCGGGGCAGGCATGCTGTGCTGATGGTGCGGCGTGCCTGTTTTCAGTGCTTGGAGCGCTGGCCCAGAGTGCGGGCCGGGGCGCGCTCGGCGGGCTGTGCCAGTGCCAGCAGGCGCTGGGCGACCTCCTCCAGGCGCAGGCCCTGATTCATTGCCGCCTGACGCAGCCAGCCGTAGGCCTCGCCTTCGGAGAAGCCCTGCTGGCGCATCAGCTGCTGCTTGGCCCGCTCCACCTGTTTGCGTTCGTCCAGCGCCTGACGCGCCTCGCGCAATTCTTCATTGAGACCCTGCAGGCGCACGCTCTGGGTTAGCAAGAGTTCCAGGGTCGAGCGCGCCACCATCGCGGTCATGCCGTCCGGCGGTGGCGCGTCCAGATCGCTGGCCTGCACACTGAACAGCTTGGCCTGCTCGGCGGCGGCGTGCATGTCGGCGATGCCGTCGAGCAGCTTGCGATGGCTCTGCAGGTCCTTGCGGATACGCTCGATGCTGTACCGGCACTGTTGCAACAGATCCTGCTCCAGGCGCGTCTCGACCTGCTTCATTGCGTCGATGCGGTGCGTGTGCAGCTCGAACCAGAGCTCGCACAGCTGCGGTTCGACCGCCGCGCCGGGGCTGGTACGGCGGGCGATGTCACGCAGGCGGCAGGCGTTGATGTTCGTCTCGCTGGCGCACAACGCTTGCCATAGCGCCTGCGCTGCCGGGCTGGCGAAGCGGCTGAAGGTGGCGAAGCAGCGCTCCTGGCCTTCGAGCAGATGCTCCAGGCGCTCCAGCATGTCCGCGCGGAAATAGCCGCTGGCGAAGCCGACGACCCCGAGCGCGCGCTCCTGGCCGGCCAGTTCCTTGCCCTGCATGAAATTGAACAGCGCCACCAGGCAGCGGGTGATGTCCGGGTCGGCGGCGGTGTCGGCCGCTTCGAACACCACTGCCAGCAGCCCGCCGATCAGCCGCACCAGTGTTGCCGTGGCGTCCTGCATGCTGATGGCGTGCTCGCGGATGCGCCGGCGCAGAGCCGGCAGCTCGTCGAGACTGTGCAGGGCATAGGCGATGCGGGTGAACAGCCGGGTTTTGTCCGCAGTGCTGACGGCATCCAGGTCGATGCGATCCAGATCCAGGCGCACCCCGCGCTCCAGCGCCTCGGCTTCCAGGCTGAGCACGTCCAGCTGCTGGCGCTGATGGGCGGCGTTGCCGCTGAGGTAGATGTTCGAGTAGCCGCGCTCTTTCTGCAGCGCGTGCACCAGCTGGCTGATACGGGTGACCAGTTCGCAGGTGCGCGCCAGGTCTTCCAGGCCGAGCAGTTCGCTGCGCCGGGACGCCAGCATGAAGCGCAGGGTCGCAGGCATTTTCCGTCCGTGCATGGGCGGCACCTCCGCGGGTTGTCGCGCAGGTTCTTGCAAGATGCAGTCCAGTAAACCCGGCGCGTATCCGTGCTGCGGCGTTTGCGCCTATAATGTGCCCCTTTTCGCCCACGATCAGCGGAGCTGTTGATGTCCGAACGTACGGCTTACGTAGAGCGCAACACCCTGGAAACCCAGGTCAAGGTCACCATCAATCTGGATGGCACCGGCAAGGCGCGCTTCGCCATCGGCGTGCCCTTCCTGGAGCACATGCTCGACCAGATCGCCCGTCACGGGCTGATCGACCTGGATATCGAGTGCAACGGCGACCTGCACATCGATGACCACCACACCGTCGAGGACGTCGGCATCACCCTCGGCCAGGCCTTCACCAAAGCCATCGGCGACAAGAAGGGCATGACCCGCTACGGGCATTCCTACGTACCGCTGGACGAGGCGCTGTCGCGCGTGGTGATCGACTTCTCCGGGCGCCCGGGGCTGACCATGAACGTGCCCTACACCCGCGCGGTGGTCGGCAAGTTCGACGTCGACCTGTTCCAGGAATTCTTCCAGGGCTTCGTCAATCACGCCCTGGTGACCCTGCACATCGACAACCTGCGCGGCATCAACACCCACCACCAGATCGAAACAGTGTTCAAGGCCTTCGGCCGCGCGCTGCGCATGGCCGTCGAGCTCGATCCGCGCATGGCCGGGCAGATGCCGTCCACCAAAGGGTGCCTGTAATGCAGACCGTCGCCGTCATCGACTACGGCATGGGCAACCTGCACTCGGTGGCCAAGGCGCTGGAACACGTTGGCGCTGGCCGCGTGCTGATCACCAGCGATGCCCAGGTCATCCGTGAGGCCGACCGAGTGGTGTTTCCCGGCGTCGGCGCGATTCGCGACTGCATGGCGGAGATCCGCCGGTTGGGCTTCGACGAACTGGTTCGCGAAGTCAGCCAGGACCGCCCATTTCTCGGCATCTGCGTCGGCATGCAGGCGCTGATGGAGCGCAGCGAAGAAAACGACGGCGTCGATTGCATCGGTCTGTTCCCCGGTCAGGTGCGCTTCTTCGGCAAGGACCTGCACGAGGACGGCGAGCACTTGAAGGTACCGCACATGGGTTGGAACGAGGTCAAGCAGGTGGTCGACCATCCGCTCTGGCACGCGATTCCGGACAATGGGCGCTTCTATTTCGTGCACAGCTATTACATCGAAGCCGGCAATCCGCGGCAGGTGGTCGGTCGCGGCCATTACGGCAACGACTTTGCCGCCGCGCTGGCCGACGGCTCGCGCTTCGCCGTGCAGTTTCACCCGGAGAAGAGCCACACCCACGGCCTGCAGCTGCTGCAGAACTTCGCCGCCTGGGATGGCCGCTGGTAAATGAGCCGGGCCAAGCTCAAGCCGCCAGTCCTGACGCTGGATGCCGCTCAGGAGCAGGCGGCGCAACAGGTCATCAAGCGCTTTCTGGAAGAGCGGTTCGAACTCGAGCTGGGCTCGTTCGAGGCGCAGGAAGTGCTCGATCTGTTCGCCCGGGAAATCGCGCCGCTGTATTACAACAAGGCGATCTTCGACGTACAGAGCCACCTGAAGGAACGGTTCGAGAGCATCGAAAGCGACTTGTGGGCGCTCGAGAAGAGCTGACCCTTAACCGACACTTGATTTGAACAGGTTCAAGCCATGCTGATTATCCCCGCTATCGATCTGAAGGACGGCGCCTGCGTGCGTCTGCGCCAGGGCCTGATGGACGATGCCACGGTGTTTTCCGACGACCCGGTGGCCATGGCCGCCAAGTGGGTCGAGGCCGGCTGCCGTCGCCTGCACCTGGTCGACCTCAACGGTGCCTTCGAAGGCCAGCCGGTCAACGGCGAGGTGGTCACCGCCATCGCCAGGCGCTACCCGGACCTGCCGATCCAGATCGGTGGCGGCATCCGCACCCTGGAAACCATCGAGCACTACGTGCGCGCCGGTGTCAGCTACGTGATCATCGGTACCAAGGCGGTCAAAGAGCCGGAGTTCGTTACCGAGGCCTGCCGCGCCTTTCCGGGCAAGGTCATCGTTGGCCTGGATGCGAAGGACGGCTTCGTCGCCACCGATGGCTGGGCCGAAGTCTCCAGCGTGCAGGCAGTCGACCTGGCGCGCCGCTTCGAGGCCGATGGCGTCGCGGCGATCGTCTATACCGACATCGCCAAGGACGGCATGATGCAGGGCTGCAACGTCGAGGCGACCGTGGCGCTGGCCAACGCCAGCCGCATCCCGGTGATCGCCTCCGGCGGCATCCATAACATCGGCGACATCCAGAAGCTGCTCGACACCAACACGCCGGGCATTGTCGGCGCCATCACCGGCCGGGCGATCTACGAAGGCACGCTCGACGTCGCCGAGGCGCAGGCGCTCTGCGACCTGAAGTACAAGGACGAGTGATTCGCTGAACTGCGGTGGATCGGTGAAGCGCGATCCACCCTACACGCTACCTGCAGCTTGAAGCCTGCGGCTTGAATAAGCCGCTTTCGGAGAAAGCCATGGCCCTGGCCAAACGCATCATTCCCTGCCTCGACGTGGACAACGGCCGCGTGGTCAAGGGCGTCCAGTTCGAGAACATCCGCGACGCCGGCGACCCGGTGGAAATCGCCCGCCGCTACGACGAGCAGGGCGCCGACGAGATCACCTTCCTCGACATCACCGCCAGCGTCGACAACCGTGACACCACCCTGCACACCGTCGAGCGCATGGCCAGCCAGGTGTTCATCCCGCTGACTGTGGGCGGTGGCGTGCGCAGCGTGCAGGATATCCGCAACCTGCTCAATGCCGGCGCCGACAAGGTCTCGATCAACACCGCCGCGGTGTTCAACCCGGACTTCGTCGGCGAGGCCGCGGACCGCTTCGGCTCGCAATGCATCGTCGTCGCCATCGATGCGAAGAAGGTCTCCGCGCCGGGCGAGCCGGGTCGCTGGGAAATCTTCACCCATGGCGGGCGCAAGCCCACCGGCCTGGATGCGGTGGCCTGGGCGAAGAAGATGGAAGACCTCGGCGCTGGCGAAATCCTGCTGACCAGCATGGATCAGGACGGCGTGAAGAGCGGCTACGATCTGGGCGTCACCCGGGCCATCAGCGAAGCGCTGTGCATCCCGGTGATCGCCTCCGGTGGCGTCGGCAATCTGCAGCACCTGGCCGATGGCATCCTCGAAGGCAAGGCCGATGCGGTGCTGGCCGCCAGCATCTTCCACTTCGGCGAATACACCATTCCGGAAGCCAAGGCCTATCTGGCTGCCCGCGGCATCGTGATGCGCTGATCGCGTTGCCGGCAGAGCGAAAGGCTTCGCTCTCGAAACATGGACACGTCCGCGGCTGTTGCGGATAAGTACTCAGGGGGTACACACATGCGCAAGACAATCTCTACCATCGCCGCAGCTTTGCTGCTGGGCGCTACGCTGGCGCACGCTCAGGCGCCAGACAAGATCAATCTGCTGACCGAGAATTTCCCGCCCTACAACATGGCGGACGATGGCAAGAACTTCGCGCGTGACGAGCACATCACCGGGATCGCCGCGGACATCGTGCGCGAGATGTTCAAGCGTGCCGGCATCGACTACACCTTGACGCTGCGCTTCCCCTGGGAGCGCATCTACGGTATGGCGCTGGAGCAGCCGAACTACGGGGTTTTCGTCACGGCGCGCCTGCCCGAGCGCGAAGAGCTGTTCAAGTGGGTTGGTCCCATCGGCCCGGACGACTGGGTGTTGCTGGCTCGTGGCGACAGTCCGATCAACCTGACCAGCCTGGATCAGGCGCGCCAGTACAACATCGGCGCCTACAAGGGTGATGCCATTGCCGAGCACCTGGACGGTCAGGGGCTGCAGCCGCAGCTCGCCCTGCGCGATCAGGAGAACGTGAAGAAGCTGATCGACGGCAAGATCGACCTGTGGGCCACTGGTGATCCCGCTGGCCGCTACCTCGCCCGCCAGGACGGTGTGACCGGACTCAAGCGTGTGCTGCGTTTCGACAGTGCCGAACTGTACCTGGCGCTGAACAAGCAGGTCGCCGACGAGACGGTGCAGAAGCTGCAGAAAGCGCTCGACCAGATGCGCAGCGAAGGTGTGATCGACGAGATCAACGCCCGCTACCTCTGAGCCTTCCGTAGTCGGCGCATCTCCTGCGCCGACTTTTCGGTGATGGCGGTGCGCCAGTAGCGTGCGCCGATCCTCCTGCTCGCGCCGTCCTGGCGCATGCACGCTTCCCTGATTCAGCGGGCGCTCAGCCGCCTGGCGCCGTGGCGCTTCGCTGGTTCGCATCTTGCTTTGGACAGCCCCCGGCTCTGGCTCGCGGAGGGGTGGGCCAGGGAATCGAGAAAAAGGGAGCGATCCATGTTCAAGCGAATCATTGCCGTCGTCTTGCTGCTGCTCTGTGCTCACGCGCACGCCGCGCTGCCTGACGATTACCGAGTCGTGCTGCTGACCGAGAATTTTCCACCATTCAACATGGCTGAGGACGGCAAGAACTACGCCGCCGACGCGCGCATCCACGGCATCAACGCCGACATCGTGCGCGAGATGTTCCGCCGCGCGAATATCCGCTACGAGCTGACCCTGCGCTTTCCCTGGGATCGCATCTACAAGAAGGTGCTCGAACAGCCGGATCAGGGGCTGTTCTCCACCACCTTCACGGCCGAGCGCGAGCAGCAGTTCAAATGGGTCGGCCCGTTGGCGAGCATCAGCTGGGTGCTGCTGGCGCCCGCCGACAGTCCTCTGCGCCTGACCGGGCTGGAGCAGGCACGCGACCTGCGCATCGGTGCCTACAAGAACGATGCGGTCAGCCAGCATCTGGAGGGCAAGGGCCTGGCGCCGATCAACTCGCTGCGTGATCAGGAGAACATCGGCAAGCTGCTCAAGGGTCAGATCGACGTCTGGGCCACCGCCGATCCGGTCGGACCCTACCTGGCCAAGCAGGAAGGTGTGACCGGCCTGAAACCGGTGCTGCGTTTCAATGAAGCGCGGCTGTTCCTCGCGCTCAACCGGGCGACACCGGACGAAGTGGTTGAGCGTCTGCAGCGGGCGCTGGATGCGATGCGTGCCGACGGCACGGTGGATGCGATGCTGCGCCGCTATCTCTGAAGCTCAGCGGTAGACGCCGCCACGACCATGGGCGGCCATCGCGCGGTTGCTGCGGGTGGCGATCATCTGCCCGACATCGACCCATTCGATGCCCTGCGCCGAGAGTCGCGGCAGTTCGCGTTCGAGCACGGCCAGCGTGCTCTCGTGGGGATGACCGATGATGACGACCGAGCCTTGCTTGCGCGCCAGCGCGACTGCCGCGTGAAAGCGTTCGGCTACCGCGGACGGTGAAGGGTCGTCATCGAGAAAGATGTCCCGCGACAGGCTGGCCAGTGCCGTGCGTTGGGCGCTGGCGGCGGCTACGGTGCGCGGGCTGGTGCGGCTGTCGAGAAAGAACAGGTGGCGGCGCTGCAGTTCGCCCATCAGCCAGGTCATGGCCTGTATCTGATCGGTCATGGCGCTGCCCATGTGGTTGTTCAGCCCGCTGGCATGCGGTACCGCCGCAATCGCTGCGTCGAGACGGCGTGCCAGTTCGTCATGAGGTAGTTGGGGATGCCAGGCGAAACGGCCTTGGGCAGGCGCCATCGGCATGTGCAGCATGACCGTTTTGCCGGCGCGATGGGCCTGCTCGGCCAGGTCGGCTGCATGGCGGGTGTCGGGAAGGATCGCCAGCGCGACCGGCCCCGGCAGTTGCAGCACGCGGCGGTCGCGTGCCGGGTTCTGCCCGAGGTCGTCGATTATCAGGGTCAACCTCGGTCGCGGGACATGGTCCGGCGTGGCTGCGGGCTCGCTGGCATACAGCGCCTGGCTGGCGAGCAACACCAGCAGCGCCAGCCCTGCTACCCAGCCTGACATCTTCACTGGCCGCGGGTGAGGTTCAATCCCTTGAGCAGATTCAGGGCCTGACCGAGCTGGTAGTCATCGTCCTGCGGGCGCGGCGAGTCGCTGGCGATCTGGGTGGCGGTGGGACGGTCCGGACCGCCGTTGCCGTTGCCCAGGTGGCCAGCAAGATCTGCCTCGCGGAAGCCATCGGCGGCCTGCTCGCGGGTCAGCTTGGCACGCTCCACCTTGATGTCCGGCTCGATGCCCTGGGCCTGGATCGAGCGGCCGTTGGGGGTGTAGTACAGCGCGGTGGTCAGCTTCAGTGCACGATCGTTGTTCAGCGGCAGCACGGTCTGTACCGAGCCCTTGCCGAAGCTGTCGGTGCCCATCACCACACCGCGCTTGTGATCCTGCAGCGCGCCAGCGACGATCTCCGAGGCCGAGGCGCTGCCGCCGTTGATCAGCACCACCAGCGGTACGCCTTCGCTGGCATCTGCCGGGTCGGCGTTGAAGCGCAGCTCGGAATTGGCGATGCGACCCTCGGTGTAGACGATCAGGCCCTTGGTCAGGAAGTGGTCGGAAATCTCGACAGCCGCCTGCAGCACGCCACCGGGGTTGTTGCGCAGGTCGAGGACCAGGCCGTTGAGCTTCTTGCCGTCGTTGTCCTTCTTCAGCTTCGCCAGCGCCTTGCCCACTTCCTCGCCGGAGTTGACCTGGAACTGAGTGACGCGCAGGTAGCCGTAGCCCGGCTCCAGGATCTGACTGCGGACGCTGCGCACCTTGATGACCGCGCGGGTCAGCTTCACGTCGAACGGCTGGCCGCCTTCGCGCACCAGCGTCAGGCTGATGCTGCTGCCCGGCTTGCCGCGCATCTTGCCGATGGCGTCCATCATCGACAGCCCCTTGGTCGGCTGGCCATCGATCTTGACGATCAGGTCGCCGGCTTCGATGCCGGCCTTGGACGCCGGGGTATCGTCGATCGGTGAAACGACCTTGATGAAGCCGTCTTCCATGCCGACTTCGATGCCGAGACCACCGAATTCGCCGCTGGTGCTTTCCTGCAGCTCGGCGAACGCTTCGGGCTCGAGATAGGCGGAATGAGGATCGAGATTGCTGAGCATGCCTTTGATGGCATTTTCCAGCAGGGTCTTGTCATCCACTGGTTCGACATAGGCAGCCTTGATACGGTCCAGTACCTCGGCAAAGGTGCGCAGTTCCTCCAGCGGCAGCGGGGCTTTGGCACTGGCACTTGGCGCCGCGGCCTCCTCCATGGGCTGCTGGGCCCATGCGCCGCCCTGCATCCCCAGCAATACGGCCAGGGCGAGCGTGGATGGGCGGGCGAAACGGCGCAGGTGCAACATGTCGAACTCCAATTATGAGAGGGCGCGCTTGGTGGTGCGGGCGGCTCGGCAGGACCGAACGCCGCTGCTCGCTAACCTTGCGCGCGGCACCATTGGGCAGGATCGCTGGGGCGCCCCTGCTGGCGAATGGCGAAATACAGTGCGGCAGTTTCCTGGCCGCCGCTGGTGCCTACCGTGGCAATTGCGTCACCGGCCTTGACGATATCGCCGGCGTCGCGCAGCAGGCTCTGGTTGTGGCCATACAGGCTCAGATAACCATTGCCATGGTCGAGGATTACCAGCAGTCCAGCGCCGCGCAGCCAGTCGGCGAACACTACGCGTCCGCCATGGACGGCGCGGACCTGAGTACCGACGCTGGCGCCGATCAGTACGCCGTCCCACTTGGTTCGAGCGTCGCCGCCGCGCGGAGTGCCATAGCGGGCGACGAGACGTCCATCCACCGGCCATGGCAGCTTGCCCTTGGCCTTGGCGAACGGGCCGCCGAAGTTGCCGCCGGCACTGGAAACCAATGGGCCGCTCGGCGCAGTGCTGGCGCCGGGCCGGGATTGTTGTTGCTCCTGACGCTGGCGCTCGGCAAGCAGTTCGCGTTGCCGGGCTTCCTCGGCTTCGCGAGCCTGGCGCGCCAGAGTTTCCTCGATGGTCTTGAGAACCCGTTCGAACTGGGCCTGCTCCTGACGGCGGGCCTGCAGCTTCTGTTCGCGGCTGGACAGGTCGCTGTTGAGCTTGGCCAGCGTTTGCTGGCGCTCCTTGCGCACCTCGGCGAGCTGCTCGCGCCGCTCCAGCAGGCCGTCCTTCTTTTCCGCCAGAAGGTTCTGCTGCGCTTCGATGTCAGTCTCGACTCCGGCCAGTTGGCGCAGGGTCTCGTTGAAGCTGTCGAGCTGTTCGAGGCGCGCCTTGTTCAGGTAGTCGTAATAGGTGATGGTGCGGCTGAATTTTTCCGGGTTCTGCTGGTTGAGCAGCAGCTTGAGGTATTCCTGCCTCCCATTCTGATAGGCGGCGCGGGCCTGCAGCCCGATCAGGCGCTGTTGCTGCAGGCGTGCGCCTTCGAGGGTGGTTTTCTCCTCGTTCAGGCGTTCCAGCTCAGCCTCGCTGCGGTCGATCTCCTGCTGCAGGGTGTCGACCTGTTTTTCCAGCTGACCCATCTCGCTTTCGGTGGTCTTCAGCTGCTTCTGAACGCCGGATTTCTCCTGCTCGATCTGCTTGAGCAGTTTCTGCAGTTCGGCAATGTCCTGGCGAGCGGCTTCGATCTGCTGCCGCGCTGCGGCACGTTCGTCCGCCACGGCGGGGCCGAGCAGGCAGAGGAAGGCGAGGGCAAGAAAGGTACGAGGCATTGGAGGGCGTCAACCGAGCGTTATGACCGACGTAGTATGCCTAAAAAGCAAGCTGGAAGCTTGAAGCCTGTAGCGGGAAACGGCGGCTGGCGCCAGCCGCTTCCCGCCCGGCTCGATCATTTTAGCTCGACGATCGAGCGACCGGTCATCTCTGGCGGTACCGGCATGCCGAGCAGGGTCAGCATGGTTGGCGCGACATCGGCCAGCACGCCGCCTTCGCGGATCGAGACGTTGCGCTTGCCTATATAGATGAAAGGCACTGGCTCACAGGTATGCGCGGTGTGCGCCTGGCCGGTCATGACGTCTTCCATCTGTTCGACGTTGCCGTGGTCGGCGGTCAGCAGCGCTTCGCCACCGACCTTGTCCAGCGCCTCGACGATCCGCCCGACGCAGCTGTCCAGGCATTCCACCGCCTTGACCGCGGCATCGAACACGCCGGTATGACCGACCATGTCGCCGTTGGCGTAGTTGACCACGATAACGTCGTAGCGCTGGTTTTCGATGGCATCGACGATACGATCGGTGACCTCGGGCGCGCTCATCTCGGGTTTCAGGTCGTAGGTGGCGACCTGAGGCGAGGGGATCAGAATGCGCTCTTCGCCGGGGAAGGGCTCTTCGCGGCCGCCGGAGAAGAAGAAAGTGACGTGGGCGTATTTCTCGGTTTCGGCGATGCGCAGCTGGGTCTTGCCGTTGTTGGCCAGGTACTCGCCGAGCACGTTGGTCAGCGCTTCCGGGGCGAAGGCTGCCGGCGCGGGAATGCTCGCGGCGTACTGGGTGAGCATGACGAACTCGGCCAGTTGCAGCACTCGGGAGCGTTCGAATTCATTGAAGCCGGGTTCGACGAAGCAACGGGTCAGCTCGCGGGCGCGGTCGGCACGGAAGTTCATGAACACCACGGCGTCGCCATCCTCGACGCGCACCGGTTCGCCGATGGTGGTCGCCTTGACGAATTCGTCGCTTTCGCCACGCTCGTAGGCGGCGATCAGGCCATCCACGGCGTAGTCGGAGCGGTACTCGGCCTTGCCCTCGACGATCAGCTCGTAGGCCTGTTGTACGCGGTCCCAGCGGTTGTCGCGGTCCATGGCGAAGTAACGGCCGATCAGGCTGGCGATACGCCCCTTGCCCAGGCGCGTGAAGGTGGCCTGGAGCAGTTCGATGGAGTGCTGTGCGCTCTTCGGCGGGGTGTCGCGGCCGTCGAGGAAGGCATGCAGGTAGATCTTCTCGGCGCCGCGCTGGGCCGCCAGCTCGGCCATGGCGACCAGATGATCCTGATGGCTGTGCACGCCACCGTCGGAAAGCAGGCCGAGGATGTGCACCGCCTTGCCGGCCCCCGCGGCCTTGTCGACGGCGGCACAGATGGTCGGGTTGGCGAAGAACTCGCCATCACGGATCGCCTTGGTCACCCGGGTGAAGTCCTGATACACCACGCGCCCGGCACCCAGGTTCATGTGACCGACCTCGGAGTTGCCCATCTGCCCGTCCGGCAGACCGACATCCATGCCGCTGCCAGAGATCAATCCGTGCGGCTGGCTGGCCAGCAGGCGATCGTAGACCGGCTTGCGGGCGGCGTGGATGGCGTTGAAGTCCGGGCTGTCGCTGTGCCCGAAGCCATCGAGAATGATCAGTACTAGGGGTTTGGGCGCGGCGGTGGGGGCGACGGACATGCTTTCGGGCTCCTTGCACGGGGGCGGAAAAGGGCAGCCAGTCTACTGGCTGGCCGGGGCGAGGTCACGAATCATCAGGGTTCAGCCGGTAGGAGGGGCTGTGTATACTGGCCCGCATTTTATCGTCCGGGTACCCGTTGATGCTCGCTAACCTGATTGAATTTGTCTCTAACCACTACGTACTCAGCAGCCTGTTCGTGGTGCTGTTGATCCTTCTGTTCATCACCGAGACCCGCAAGGGTGGCAAGAGCCTGAGCAATCGCGAACTGACGGCACTGGTCAACAGTGGCGAGGGCGTGGTGTTGGACGTGCGCGTCAAGAAGGAGTTCGACGCCGGTCATATCGTCGATGCATTGAACATTCCCTACGAGAAGCTGGTCAGCCGCACAGGCGAGCTGGAAAAGCACAAGGCCAAGACCATCATCGTGGTCGACGCCATGGGGCAGCACGCCGGAACGGCCTGCCGTGAGCTGCAGAAGGCAGGCTTCACCGCCGCCAAGTTGTCGGGAGGGATTTCCAGCTGGCGCGGCGACAATCTGCCAGTGGTCAAGTAATCATGCCCAACGTCGTCATCTATACCACCGCCTGGTGCCCGTTCTGTATCCGCGCCAAGGCGCTGCTCGATCGCAAGGGTGTCGCCTACGAGGAAATTCCCGTGGATGGCAACCCGTCCCTGCGCGCCGAGATGGCCAGCAAGGCCGGACGCACCTCGGTGCCGCAGATATGGATCGGCGAGAAACACGTCGGCGGCTGCGATGAGCTGCACGCTCTGGAGCGCGCCGGACGTCTCGACCCGTTGCTGCAGGCTTGAGGCCGGCAACGCGGGTCTGCGAACAATTCAAACGACACGCACAACTGGATAGAAGGTTGCAGAAATGACCGAACAAGCTAACAACGGCGGCGCAGCGTCGCAGAACGAACAGGGCGCGCAGTTCTCCCTGCAGCGCATCTACGTCCGCGACCTGTCCTTCGAAGCGCCGAAGAGCCCGGAAATTTTCCGTCAGGAATGGAATCCGAGTGTCGCGCTGGACCTGAACACCAAGCAGAAGGCGCTTGAGGGCGACTTCCATGAAGTCGTGCTGACCCTTTCGGTCACCGTGAAGACCGGCGAAGAAGTTGCGTTCATTGCCGAAGTGCAGCAGGCCGGGATCTTCCTGATCAAGGGTCTGGAAGCGGCTGCGATGAGCCACACCCTTGGCGCGTTCTGCCCGAACATCCTCTTCCCTTACGCCCGTGAGGCGCTGGACAGCCTGGTGACCCGCGGTTCGTTCCCGGCGCTGATGCTGGCTCCGGTGAACTTCGACGCACTCTACGCCCAGGAAATGGCGCGCATGCAGAGCGCCGGCGAAGCCCCCAGCACCGCCCACTGATCCATGCGGATCATGCAGGAAGCGTCTGACGCTTCCTGCATTTCCCTTCTGCGCATTAGCGCACCTGCACCACCAGCTTGCCGACCGCCTTGCGCTGCCCCAGCGTGGCGATAGCCTGGCCAGCCTCTTCCAGCGCAAAGCGTTGCGATACCAGCGGCTTGAGCTTGCCTTCTGCATGCCAGGCGAACAGCTGACGGAAATTCGCGGCGTTGTCCTGCGGTTGACGCTGGGCGAAGGCGCCCCAGAACACGCCGATCAGTGCGGCACCCTTGAGCAGCGGCAGGTTGGCCGGCAACGCCGGAATGTCGCCACCGGCGGCGAAACCCACCACCAGCATGCGGCCGTTCCAGGCGATGCTGCGGAAGGCTTCCTCGAACAGCTTGCCGCCCACCGGATCGTAGATGACATCCACACCCTGGCCGCCGGTGAGTTCCTTCAGGCGCTCCTTCAGGCTGACTTCGCTGTAGTTGATCAGTTCGTCGGCGCCGGCATTCTTCGCCACCTCCAGCTTTTCGGCGCTGGAAGCGGCGGCGATGACTCGCGCGCCCATGGCCTTGCCGATTTCCACGGCAGCGAGGCCGACACCACCGGAGGCGCCCAGCACCAGCAGAGTCTCTCCAGGTTGCAGATTGGCGCGCTGGGTAAGCGCATGCATCGAGGTGCCGTAGGTCATGCTGAAGGCGGCGGCGGTGTCGAAGTCCATGCTCGGCGGAATCGGCAGCGCGTTGCTGCCGGCCACGGCAACCTGCTCGGCGAAGCTGCCCCAGCCAGTGAGCGCCATGACCCGGTCGCCGACCTTGAGGTGGCTGACCTTCTCTCCGACTGCGGCAATCACGCCCGCCGCCTCGCCGCCAGGCGAGAACGGGAACGGCGGCTTGAACTGATACTTGCCCTCGATCATCAGCGTGTCAGGGAAATTCACCCCGGCGGCATGCACGTCGAGCAGGATCTCGCTCGGCTTGATCTGAGGGGAGGGGGCATCTTCGACAACCAGGCTTTCGGGCGGGCCGAAGCTTTTGCACAGGACGGCTTTCATCGCTTTTCCTTGTTCGACTGGTCGGACGCTTGCCGCCCGACATGGGATGGCTCGACTGCTCAGGACTTTCCAGTCTAGGAGCGCTGCGTGGCGAGGCAATCAGCATCGTTCACTGTAATGGCGGCGTATAAGTAGCAGGCGGTCGTGCAACGGCTTGGGGGTTGCGCTGCGACTGGTTATGCTGGCGCAGATTCCTCCTGGAGCTGCTGCGTGAAATACCTACTATCGATATTTTTCTGTCTGGCATTTGCTGGAGCCGTTCGAGCCAATGAGCCGGCCGAAGAGTCCGCTGCTCCACAGGCCATCTATTACGCGCTGACGCCTGCGATGGTTGGCAACTACGGCTCCGGCGAGCGACTGAAGTACTACAAGGCCGATGTTGCGCTGCGTATCTCCAGCAAGGAGGTGGAGGATCGCGTCAAGCATCACGAGCCGCTGATTCGCCATCAGCTGGTGATGCTGTTTTCCCAGCAGACCGACGAGACGCTGAGCGGCCCCGAAGCCAAGGAACAGCTGCGTCAGGAAGCCTTGCGCCAGGTGCGCGAGGTGCTGGAGCAGGAGGAAGGCAAACCGCTGGTGGATGATCTGCTGTTCAACAATCTGATCATCCAGTAGCTCAGCGCATCGCCAGGATCGCCTGCCATTCGTCTTCGCTGACCGGCATCACCGACAGGCGGCTTCCTTTCTTCACCAGTGCCAGTTCGTGCAGTGCTGGCTCGGTTTTCAGACGCGCCAATTTCAACGGTGTCGCAAAGGCATCGACGAACTCGACATCGACCGCGCTCCACGGATTCGCATCATCGCGAGCCTTGGCGTCGTGATAGGGGCTGGCAGGGTCGAGGGCGGTGGGATCGGGATAGGCGCTGCGACTGATCCTGCCGATGCCGGCGATTCCTGGCTCGGCGCAACTGGAGTGATAGAAGAAGAACTGATCGCCTTCCTGCATCTGGCGCATGAAGTTTCTCGCCTGGTAGTTGCGTACACCATCCCAGCGTCCGTGACCCATTTTTTTCAGGTCCCGGATGGAAAATTCGTCGGGTTCGGACTTCATTAGCCAGTAAGGCATGAACCTTGCTCTCCTATCAGACGGTTCGATCAGACCATGATGGCAAAATCTCCGACAATCGGCTGCAATACCTGTTTGCGCGGTGCCGACGCTTCACGGAAAATGCCGCAGCTGTAAGGTGGCCTATCGAGTCCTAGAACGAAAACACATCGACTCGACGCAAGCATTTCGCCTGGTAGGGGGAGGCGAACACAAATGAAACGTAAGCCCGATATTCTGTGGATTTTGGTCTTTATCTTTGGTCTCGGCGTAGTCACCACGGGCTATACGCAGAGTCTGTGGGATCAGCACGATGGCGCGGCCGGCATGGCCCCGGTCATTCAGGTGCAGCAGGCTCAGCAGCGATGACCTCGTGCCGCATGGACGCGGCGTTCCATCACCCGGCGTACCAGCCCTGGTCCGTCACCGTAGCCTGAAGCGCTACATCCCAGCTCTCCAGCGGCAGTCGATCGACACGCTGACATTCATGAGCCAGTCCCAATAATGTCGGTTTGTGACTTTTTTTGCGCATGGCGCGATACGCCAGGCTGCGATCATAGAAGCCGCCACCCATACCAAGCCGTCCGCCCTTTTCGTCGAAGCCCACCAGTGGTATGAGCAGCAGGTCCAGCGCCCAGACGCGGCGTTGCCGAGCGGTCCGGATCACGGGTTCCAGAATGCCGAAGCGGTTGCGGCGCAGCTGTTCGCCGGGCTCGATGCGCTGGAACACCATGCGCGTACGTGGCCAGGGGTTGAGTACCGGAAGATAGGTTGCCTTGCCGCGGCGCTGAGCCGCTTGCAGCAGTAGGCGCGGATCGATTTCGCCATCATTGGGTAGGTACAGGGCGATATGCCGGGCGCGCCGAAACAGGGGATGCTGACCCAGCTGCCGATAGAGACGGCGAGCGGCCAGGCGCTGCTGGGCGGGTGTCAGTTGGCGTCGAGCGTGGCGCAGCTTGCGGCGTAGCGCCGGGCGCGAAAGGCCTTCGGCTACGATCATCAGAAGTGGCTCCCCAGCATGCCGCTGCCAGCGTAGGCCCTTGAACCCGAGAGTTCAAGGTGGCGACTACAGAGTACCTTAAGGCTTTCCGTCAGGCGGACATGCACACCGGCACCACGTGTAGCCTCCATGGTGTTGCTTATCGGGAGAGGGTCATCGCCGACTGGCGAACATGCCAGGGAGTTGGGCGGAGTATAACGCAAACCGGCTGCCGTTGATCAGTTGCCGGAAGGGTTCGGGTCGGTGGCCAGTGCGCTGTCGACGCGCTCCAGCAGCATGCGTACGTGCTCGCGCGCGCTGTTGGCTTCGGCATCCAGGCGATCATGCTTGTGTAGCAGTTCGTGGGTGATGTTCAGCGCGGCCATTACCGCAACGCGGTCGGCGCCGATGACTTTGCCGCTGCTGCGGATCTCGCGCATCTTGCGATCCAGATAGCGGGCCGCGCCTTCCAGATTGCTGCGTTCCTCTGGCGGACAGGCAATGCAATATTCCTTATCCATGATGTGCACGGTGACGGTGTTCGGCTGGGTCATGAGTCCTGCTCCAGGGCTTTCAGGCGCGAAATCATTGATTCGACCTTCAAGCGGGCCATTTCGTTCTTTTCGATCAGATGAGCGCGCTCTTCACGCCAGTTCCGCTCGTTGGCCAGTAGCAGGTGGTTCTGCGCCTTGAGCTGTTCGATGCGCTGAATCAGCTGCTCCAGCTTGGTGGTCAGCGCTTTCAGATCGGCGTCTTCCATGGGATTCCTGTTGGGGCACTGAGTGAAGACGGAGGCGATGCCCGGGGGCTTCGATGGTCTTGCCGCGGCCGCCGGTGCTAGGATACGAAGCCTTCATTCTAGTCATTGCGCCATCGTGCGCCTAGCCGCCATGTCCATTCAGAATTCCCCATATGCCGCTTTCGCCACACTTCTGGCTGGCGCACCGCAAACTGTTTCTCCTGCCGAATTGCATGGCCTGTTGCTCGGGCGCAGCTGCGCCGGTGCCGGCTTCGATGTCGAACCCTGGCTGACCGATGCTTCGGACCTACTTGGCGAAGCGCCGCAGGACAATATCCGTCAGGCCTTGATCGGCCTGCAGGAGATGGTCAAGGGTGAGCTCGCCGGCGACGACATTGCCGTCGTTCTGCTGCTGCCCAGCGATGATGCGCCGCTGGCCGAGCGCGCTGTCGCGCTGGGCCAGTGGTGCCAGGGCTTTCTCGCCGGCTTCGGTCTGACCGCTGGCGACCGCGCGCTGAGCGCCGAGGCCATGGAAGTACTGCAGGATCTCTCGGCCATCGCGCAGATTCAGGACTCGCTGGAAGAGTCCGAAGACGGCGAGACCGATTACATGGAAGTGATGGAGTACTTGCGCGTGGCGCCGTTGCTGCTGTTCACCGAGTGCGCCAAGCCGGTACCTGCTGCTCCGAAACCTTCCCTGCATTGAGGAAATCGTTCCGCTCATGACTCGCATCCCGAAATCGGAATACGCCCGTCGGCGCAAGGCGCTGATGGAGCAGATGGAACCCAACAGCATCGCCATTTTGCCGGCGGCGCCGATGTATATCCGCAACCGCGATGTCGAGCATGTCTACCGCCAGGACAGCGACTTTCAGTACCTGTCCGGCTTCCCCGAACCGGAGGCGGTGATCGCGCTGATTCCCGGGCGTGAGCATGGCGAATACGTGCTGTTCTGCCGCGAGCGCGACCCCGAGCGCGAGCTGTGGGATGGCCTGCGTGCCGGGCAGGACGGCGCGATAAGTGAATACGGTGCCGACGATGCCTTTCCCATCGGCGACATCGACGACATCCTCCCCGGGCTGATCGAAGGCCGCGACCGTGTCTACTACGCCATCGGCACCAACGAAGCCTTCGATCATCGGCTGATGGAGTGGATCAAGACCATTCGCGCCAAGGCGCGCCAGGGTGCGCAGCCGCCCAGCGAGTTCGTCGCGCTCGATCACTTGCTGCACGACATGCGCCTGTACAAGTCGAGCAACGAGGTGAAGGTGATGAAGCATGCGGCGGATATTTCCGCTCGTGCGCATATCCGTGCCATGCAGGCCAGCCGCGCTGGCCTGTTCGAGTACCACCTGGAAGCCGAGCTGGATTACGAGTTCCGCAAGGGCGGGGCCAAGATGCCCGCTTACGGCAGCATCGTCGCCGCGGGTCGCAATGCCTGCATCCTGCATTACCGCGAGAACGATGCGCCGCTGAAGGATGGCGACCTGGTGCTGATCGACGCCGGTTGCGAAATCGACTGCTACGCCAGCGACATTACCCGCACCTTTCCGGTCAACGGCCGCTTCTCGCCCGAGCAGAAGGCCATTTACGAACTGGTGCTCAAGGCCAACGAAGAGGCTTTCAAGCACATCGCACCCGGCAAGCACTGGAACGAGGCCCACGAGGCCACCGTACGGGTAATCACCGGCGGGCTGGTCGAGCTGGGCCTGCTGCAGGGCGAGGTCGACGAACTGATCGCAAGCGAGGCCTACAAACCCTTCTACATGCACCGCGCCGGGCACTGGCTGGGCATGGACGTGCATGACGTCGGCGACTACAAGATCGGCGGCGAGTGGCGCGTGCTCGAGCCGGGCATGTCGATGACCGTCGAGCCGGGCATCTATATTGCCGTGGACAATCAGAACGTCGCCAAGAAGTGGCGCGGCATCGGCGTGCGCATCGAGGACGATGTGGTGGTGACCCGGACCGGCTGCGAAATCCTCACCGGTGGCGTGCCGAAGAGCGTCGCCCAGATCGAGGCGCTGATGGCCGCCGCTCGCGAGAAGGTCGCCTGACATGCAGAGCCTGGCGATCATCGGTGGCGGGCTGGTTGGTGCCAGTCTCGCGCTGGCCTTGCAGGATGGCGCCCGTGAGCGCGGCTGGCGGATTCATCTGATCGAGCCGTTCGAGCCCGGCCACGAGTACCAGCCGAGTTATGACGCGCGCTCCACCGCGCTGTCCTATGGCACCCGGCTGATCTACCAGCGCCTCGGCCTGTGGGAGCGGATTGCCGAGCGCGCCGAACCGATTCTGCGCATTCATGTATCCGAGCGCGGCAGTTTCGGGGCGGCACGCCTCGATTGCACACGCGAAGGCGTCGAGGCGCTGGGTTACGTGGTGGAGAACGCCTGGATCGGGCATTGCCTGTGGCAGGCACTGGATGATGCGGTGGTGACCCGCCACTGCCCGGCCGAGGTCGAGCGACTGGAGCCCAGTACCACCGGTTACCGGTTGAGTTTTACCGATGGTCAGCAGCTGGAGTGCGACCTCACCGTGCTCGCAGATGGTGGCCGCTCCGGGCTGCGCGAGCAGCTTGGCATCCAGGTGTCGCGCCGGCCGTACGGCCAGACCGCCCTGATCGCCAACATCACGCCAGGCAAACCGCACGGCGGTCTGGCGTTCGAGCGCTTCACCGAAGATGGCCCGATGGCGCTGCTGCCGCTGCAGGATGATCGCTGTGCGCTGGTATGGACGCGCTCCCAGGTCGATGCCGCGCGCCTGGCGCAGGCACACGAGGCGGTTTTCCTCGGCGAACTGCAGGAGGCCTTCGGCTATCGCCTGGGCGCGTTGCAGCAGGTCGGTGCCCGGCATCTGTATCCGCTGACGCTGATCGAGGCCGAAGAGCAGGTACGTTCGGGGCTGGTGGTGCTCGGCAACGCGGCGCACAGCCTGCACCCGATCGCCGGGCAGGGCTACAACCTGTCGCTGCGTGATGTGGAGGCACTGAGCGTCGCTTTGCTGCGTAGCGACGCCGCGCTGGGCGACCTGGCGGTGCTGCAGGAGTATGCCCGCAGGCAGCGCTTCGATCAGCGCGTGACGGTCGGTTTCTCCGATCAGGTCACCCGGCTGTTCGGTGATTCCGGTCGGCTGGTCGCGGCCGGACGCAATCTCGGTCTGCTCGGGCTGGACCTCATGCCCGCCGCCAAGCGTTGGTTTGCGCGCCAGGCGATGGGCCTGGGCACTCGCGCTGGCTGAAAAGCGGCAACCAAAAGGACTCGGCATGAGCGGCTCCCGTTTGGCGCGCAAGGCGCGGTTTCTGCGCTGGGCCATGAATTTCTACCCGCCATACATCGGAGCCGGTGTTCGGGTGCGGCACATCAGCGCGGATATGCGCCTGGTTCAGGTCAAGATGGTGCTGCGCTGGTACAACCGCAATTATGTCGGTACGCAGTTCGGCGGCTCGCTGTATTCGATGGTCGACCCGTTCTTCGTGCTGATGCTGATGGAGAATCTCGGGCGCGACTACATCGTTTGGGACAAGGCGGCCAACATAGAATTCGTCAGCCCCGGGCGCGGCGCGGTCTACGCCGAATTCGCCATCAGCGACAGGCTGCTGGATGAGATCCGCGCGCACACGGCCGACGGCAGCAAGTACCTGCCCAGAATGCATGTCGAAGTGCGCGACGGCGAGGGCACGCTGGTGGCACGGGTGCAGAAGACCCTCTACATACGACTCAAGCCGCGGGCGCGGCAGCCAGGAGAGAAGTGATGCAAGCGGATCTGATCATCGTGGGTGCCGGCATGGTCGGCAGTACCCTGGCACTCGCCCTCGAAGGTTGCGGGCTGAAGATCGTCGTGCTCGATGCGAGCCCGCTCGAGGTCGTCGACTTCGACCCGCAGGGCGGCTTCGAACCGCGGGTCAGTGCGCTGTCCGCAGCCAGCCAGCGCATCCTGCAGCGGGTCGGTGCCTGGCCGGGCATCGCCGCGCGCCGCGCGAGCCCCTACACCGACATGCACGTATGGGACGGCTCGGGCACCGGGCAGATTCATTTTTCCGCCGAGACCGTACATGCCGAAGTGCTCGGGCATATCGTCGAAAACCGTGTGGTGCAGGATGCGCTGCTGGACGCGATGCAGCGCCGCGGCGGACTGCAGCTGATTGGCGATGCTCGCGTCGAGCAGCTGGCGCGCACCCCTGACGGTTGGCAGCTGACGCTGGTCGACGGCCGCGAGTTGCGTACGCCCCTGCTGATTGCGGCGGATGGCGCCAACTCGGCGATACGTCGCCTGGCTGGTTGCGAAACCCGCGAATGGGATTATCTGCATCAGGCCATCGTCACCAGCGTGCGTTGCAGCGAGGCGCACCAGCGTACGGCCTGGCAACGCTTCACCGATGACGGCCCCCTGGCATTTCTGCCGCTCGAGCGCGATGGCGACCGGCGCTGGTGCTCGATTGTCTGGTCGGTTACTGAAGCCGAAGCCAGGCGGCTCATGGCGCTGGATGACGCGGCATTCCGAACGGCGCTTGGTCGAGCCTTCGAGGAGCGCCTGGGCGAAGTGCTCGAGGTCGATCCGCGGCTGTGCATCCCGCTGCGCCAACGCCATGCCAAACGCTATGTGCAGCCGGGCCTGGCGTTGATCGGCGATGCCGCACACACCATTCATCCGTTGGCGGGGCAGGGCGTGAATCTTGGCCTGCTGGATGCTGCCGTGCTTGCGGAAGTGCTCAAGGCGGCGATTGCCCGCGGTGAGCGGGTGGCCGATGTGCAGGTGCTGAGCCGCTTCGAGCGTCGGCGCATGCCGCACAACTTGGCGATGATGGCAGCCATGGAAGGCTTCGAACGGCTGTTCCAGGCTGATCCACTGCCGCTGCGCTGGCTGCGCAATACCGGTCTCAAGGCCGTACAGGCGCTACCGGAGGCGAAGGCGCTGTTCGTTCGTCAGGCGCTCGGATTGAGCGGCGATCTGCCAGAACTCGCCAAGCCCTGATGTCAGATTGATATTTACAAAACATTACCTGCACGATTTGTCGCATTGAGAAGGTAAATAACATTCACTACTATTCAGCCTCTGTTCCAACTCACCAACAAGAGGCTGTTCCATGCAGGCAAGCAAAGGTTTACTCGCCGCCCTGGCGCTGACGGCGCTGTCGGGTGCCGTCCAGGCTGCCGACGAAGTAGTGGTCTACTCCTCGCGTATCGATGAGCTGATCAAGCCGGTGTTCGACGCCTACACCGAGAAGACCGGTGTAGCGATCAAGTTCATCACCGACAAGGAAGCCCCGCTGATGGCCCGCATCAAGGCCGAAGGCGCGAACACCCCGGCGGACCTTCTGCTCACCGTCGATGGCGGCAACCTCTGGCAAGCCGAGGAAATGGGCATCCTGCAGCCGCTGAACTCTCAGGTGGTCAAGGACAACATCCCGGCCCAGTATCGTTCCTCCAACGACGCCTGGACCGGCCTGTCGCTGCGCGCGCGGACCATCGTCTACTCGCCGGAGCGGGTCAAGGACGGCGAGCTGAGCACTTACGAGGCGCTGGCCGACGAGCGTTGGGACGGCCGCCTGTGTCTGCGCACCAGCAAGAAGGTGTACAACCAGTCGCTGACCGCGACCATGATCGAGACTCACGGCGCCGAGAAGACCGAAGAGATCATCAAGGGCTGGGTCGGCAATCTCGCCACCGACGTCTTTGCGGACGACACGGCGCTGGTGCAGGCCATCGACGCCGGGCAGTGCGATGCCGGCATCGTCAACACCTACTACTTCGGTCGCCTGCACGCGCAGAACCCGCAGCTCAAGGCCAAGCTGTTCTGGCCGAACCAGGAAGACCGCGGCGTGCACGTCAACCTGTCGGGCATCGGCCTGACCAAGCACGCTCCGAACCCGGACGCCGCGCGCAAGCTGGTGGAGTGGATGACCAGCGAAGAGGCGCAGAGCATCTTCGCCGACATCAACATGGAATACCCGGCCAACCCGGGCGTGAAGCCTTCGGCCGAAGTAGCGGCATGGGGCGAGTTCAAGGCCGATACCATTCCGGTGGAAGTGGCTGGCAAGCGTCAGGCCGAAGCCATCAAGCTGATGGATCGCGCCGGCTGGAACTGATCAGCCCTCCGCGCTTGCAGCGGTGACGTGCAGCTCCGGCCGCCACGTTCACCGCTGCGGTTATACTCGGCGCCCCGGCCTGGTCCGGGGCGTCGTCTTTTTTGCTGTCGAGGCTTGAGTGTCCCATCCCATCGAGCGCCGCTGGTATCCCATCACGTTTGCTGTCGCAGCCCTGGTGTTGCTGCCACTGAGCATCCTGCTGTTCAGCTGGAGCAGTATCGATACCGAGATCTGGTCGCACCTGTGGGACACGCAGATGCCGCGTCTGCTGGGCAATACCCTGACGCTGGTTCTCGGCGTGGGCATCGGCGTGGTGGTGCTCGGCGTCAGCCTCGCCTGGCTGACGGCATTGTGCGAATTTCCCGGACGCCGCTGGCTGGATTGGGCGCTGATGCTGCCGTTCGCGATTCCTGCCTATGTGTTGGCGTTCGTCTTCATCGGGCTGCTCGATTTCGCCGGTCCGGTGCAAACCCTGGCGCGCGAGTGGTTCGGTAGCGGCATTCGCTTTCCGCGAGTGCGCTCCACGGGCGGTGTGATCACGGTGCTGGTGCTGGTGTTCTACCCCTATGTCTATCTGCTGGCGCGCTCGGCCTTTCTCGCTCAGGGCAAGGGACTGATGGAAGCGGCGCGGGTGCTCGGCCAGTCGCCCTGGCAGGCTTTCTGGCGCGTGGCGCTGCCGATGGCGCGACCGGCGATCGGTGCCGGTCTGGCCCTGGCAATGATGGAAACCCTGGCTGACTTCGGTGCGGTGTCGGTGTTCAACTTCGATACCTTCACCACTGCGATCTACAAGACCTGGTACGGCTTCTTCAGTCTGACCAGCGCCACCCAGCTGGCCAGCCTATTGTTGCTGGCGGTGATGCTGGTGCTCTACGGCGAGCGTCGGGCGCGCGGTGCTGCGCGACCGGCCAATGAGCGAGCGCGCTCCGCGGCGCTGTATCGGCTGACCGGTGTGAAGGCGTTCGCGGCCAGCGCCTGGTGCGGCCTGGTATTTCTCTGCGCGTTCATCATCCCGCTGTTGCAGCTGCTGGCCTGGCTCTGGCAGCGCGGTCGCTTCGATCTCGACGAGCGTTACGCCGGTATGATCCTGCACACGCTCTATCTCGGTGCTATCGCCGCACTGATCACTGTGAGCGTGGCGCTGCTGCTGGCGTTCGCCCGACGTCAGGCGCCGGTGCGCTCGATCCGCAGCGCGGTGAGCCTGGCCAATCTCGGCTATGCCTTGCCGGGTTCGGTACTGGCGGTTTCGATCATGCTGGCGTTCAGTTACCTCGACCGGCACTTGGTCATTCCGCTGTCGAGCTGGTTGGGCGCTGGCGGCAAGCCGATCCTGCTCGGCAGCCTCGGCGCGTTGCTGCTGGCCTATCTGATCCGCTTCATGGCGGTCGCCTTCGGCCCGCTGGAAAACGCCCTGGCGCGGATTCGCCCCTCGCTGCCGCAGGCATCACGCAGCCTGGGTGTCGGTGGCCCGGCGCTGTTCTTCCGGGTCTACCTGCCGTTGCTGCTGCCAGGCACGCTGAGCGCGGCACTGCTGGTATTCGTCGACGTGCTCAAGGAAATGCCGGCGACCTTGCTGATGCGGCCATTCGGCTGGGACACCCTGGCCGTGCGCATCTTCGAAATGACCAGTGAAGGCGAATGGGCCCGCGCGTCGCTCCCGGCACTGACCTTGGTGCTGGTCGGACTGCTGCCGGTGGTGCTGCTGATTCGCCGTTCGGCGCGGCGCCCTGGCTAGTCACGCAGCTCTGGCGGCAGGGTGCTGAGCGACGCAGCCGCGCTACTGCGGGCCGCGATTCGACCTCCAGTCTCCTGCCACCTGATCTGCCGTGACCTGCTGCCACCTTGGGGCTACAATGCGCGCCATTCGAAAGTCGCCGACCCCCGCAGGGCCCGGCTTTACTGACTTTTCCAATGCCGATTCGGCGACCTGCCCGGAAGGAGAAACCCATGGGTCAGCGTACTCCCCTCTACGATCAGCACCTTGCTCTCGGTGCCAAGATGGTCGACTTCGGTGGCTGGGACATGCCACTGCATTACGGCTCCCAAGTAGAAGAACATCATCAGGTTCGTCGTGACTGCGGGGTGTTCGACGTCTCGCACATGACCATGGTCGATGTCTCCGGCGAGCAGGCCCGCGACTATCTGCAGCGCTTGCTGGCCAACGACGTGGCACGCCTGAAAAGCACCGGTCGGGCGCTTTACACCGCGATGCTCAACGAGCGCGGCGGGGTGATCGATGACCTCATCGTCTACCTGACCGATTGGGGTTATCGCCTGGTGGTCAATGCCAGCACCCGCGACAAGGATCTGGCGTGGATGCGGGCCCAGGCGGCCGGCTTCGCCGTCGAGGTCAGAGAGCGCCCCGAGCTGGCCATGCTGGCCATCCAGGGGCCGCATGCACGCGCGCGTACGTCCGAGCTGGTGAGCCAGGCCCGGGCAGGGCTGATTCACGATCTCAAGCCTTTTCAGGGCATGGCCGATGGCGACTGGTTCATCGGGCGTACCGGCTATACCGGCGAAGATGGCCTGGAAATCATCCTGCCCGCGGAGCAGGCGCCGGACTTCCTCAGCGAGCTGGTCGGCGCCGGCATCCCGCCGATCGGCCTCGGTGCGCGCGACACCCTGCGTCTGGAGGCCGGCCTCAACCTGTACGGCCAGGACATGACTGAAGACGTATCGCCGCTGGCGGCCAACATGGGCTGGACCGTGGCCTGGGAGCCGACCGAGCGTGACTTCGTCGGCCGTGCCGCCCTGGAGCAGCAGCGGGCTCGTGACGACCTGCCCAAGCTGGTCGGCCTGGTGTTGGAGGAGCGCGGCGTACTGCGTGCTCATCAGGTGGTGCGGGTGAATGGCGTCGGCGACGGCGAGATCACCAGCGGCAGTTTTTCTCCTACGCTTGGCAAGTCCATCGCCCTGGCCCGCGTGCCGGCCGGGACCGCCGAGCGCGCGGAAGTGGAGATTCGTGGCAAGTGGTATCCGGTGCGGGTCGTGCAGCCGACATTCGTGCGCCACGGCAAGGTACTGGTGTAAATTCGACCGACTGTTTTGCGCGACTGCTGTCAACAGCCTTGAGGACCCAACAATGAGCAATATCCCCAGCGATCTGCGTTACGCCGCCAGCCACGAGTGGGCCCGTCTCGAAGCGGACGGCAGCATCACCGTCGGTATCTCCGATCACGCCCAGGAAGCGCTGGGGGATGTGGTCTACGTCGAGCTGCCCGAGGTCGGGCGCCAGCTCAATGCCGGCCAGGAAGCCGGTGTGGTCGAATCGGTGAAAGCCGCGTCCGACATCTATGCGCCGGTGGCTGGAGAGGTGATCGCGGTCAACGAGGCGCTTGCCGATTCGCCGGAGCTGGTCAACAGCGACCCTTACGGCAGCTGGTTCTTCCGCCTGCAGCCGAGCGATACGTCGGAGCTGGACAAGCTGCTCGACGCGGCCGGTTACCAGGCCGCCTGCGACGCCGACGCCTAAGCATCATCCGCAAAAGCCCCGCTCTGTCGGGGCTTTTGTTTTTCCGAGAGTAGCGACCATGCCGTATATGCCGAGCCTTTCCCAACTCCAGCAACCCGATGCCTTCCTGCGCCGTCACCTCGGCCCGGATCAGGGCGAACAGCAGGCCATGCTCGACGCCCTGGGCCTGAGCAGCCGCGAACAGCTGATCGAGCAGACCGTGCCGCCGGCGATCCGCCTGCAGGCCGAGCTGAACCTGCCGCCGGCGCTGGACGAGCAGGCCGCGCTGGCCAAGCTGCGTGGCTATGCGGAGCAGAATCAACTCTGGACCAGCCTGATCGGCATGGGCTACCACGGCACCATCACCCCGCCGGTGATCCTGCGCAACGTGCTGGAGAATCCGGGCTGGTACACCGCCTACACCCCCTATCAGCCGGAGATCGCCCAGGGTCGGCTGGAAGCGTTGCTGAACTATCAGCAGATGATCATCGACCTCACCGGTCTCGACCTGGCCAATGCCTCGTTGCTCGATGAGGCGACCGCAGCGGCCGAGGCCATGACCCTGGCCCGGCGCATGGCCAAGAGCAAGAGCAACCGCTTCTTCGTCGACGAGAACTGCCACCCGCAGACGCTCTCCGTGGTGCAGACCCGCGCCGAGGCGTTCGGCTTCGAGCTGGTGGTCGGCACGCTGGACGAGCTGGCCGGACAGGAAGTGTTCGGCGCGCTGTTGCAGTACCCGGATACCCATGGCGAGATTCGCGACCTGCGTCCGGCCATTGAGCAGCTGCATGCGCAGCAGGCGCTGGCCTGCGTCGCCGCCGATCTGCTCAGCCTTCTGCTGCTGACCCCGCCGGGCGAGCTGGGCGCCGACGTTGTGCTCGGCTCGACCCAGCGCTTCGGCGTGCCGATGGGCTACGGCGGCCCGCACGCGGCCTATTTCGCCAGCCGCGACGAGTTCAAGCGCGGCATGCCGGGCCGCATCATCGGCGTGTCCAAGGACGCCCGCGGCAACACCGCGCTGCGCATGGCGCTGCAGACCCGCGAGCAGCACATCCGCCGCGAGAAGGCCAACTCCAACATCTGCACCGCCCAGGTGCTGCTGGCCAACATCGCCGGCTTCTATGCCGTCTATCACGGCCCGCAGGGCCTCAAGCGCATCGCCCAGCGCGTCCACCGGCTGACCGCCATTCTCGCTGCCGGCCTGGAGCAGAAGGGCATCGTTCGCCTCAACCAGCATTTCTTCGACACCCTGACCCTTGAGGTCGGTGGCGCGCAGACCGCGGTCATCGAAAGCGCCGAAGCGGCGCAGATCAACCTGCGCATCCTTGGCCGCGGCCGGCTGGGCGTCAGCCTCGACGAGACCTGCGACGAACGCACCGTTGAACAGCTCCTGGCGATCTTCCTCGGTGCCGATCACGGCCTCGACATCGCTACGCTGGATGCCAGCGAGCTGCCGGGCGGAATCCCCGAGGCGTTGCTGCGCGAGAGCAACTACCTTAGCCACCCGGTATTCAACACGCACCACAGCGAAACCGAGATGCTGCGCTACCTCAAGCAGCTGGAGAACAAGGACCTGGCGCTGAACCAGGCGATGATCCCGCTCGGCTCCTGCACCATGAAGCTCAACGCCACCAGCGAGATGATCCCGATCACCTGGGCTGAGTTCGCCAACCTGCATCCGTTCGTTCCGCGCGGTCAGGCCCAGGGTTACAAGCTGATGATCGAGGAGCTGGAAGCCTGGCTCTGCGCGATCACCGGTTTCGACGCGATCAGCATGCAGCCCAACTCCGGTGCTCAGGGCGAATACGCCGGACTCGTGGCGATCCGCAAGTATCATGAGAGCCGTGGCGAAGGGCAGCGCGACATCTGCCTGATTCCGTCCTCGGCCCATGGCACCAACCCCGCCTCGGCGCAGATGGTCAGCATGCGCGTGGTCATCGTCGAGTGCGACAAGGGCGGCAACGTCGATCTGGAAGACCTCAAGCGCAAGACCGCCGAGGCCGGTGATCGTCTGTCCTGCCTGATGATCACCTATCCGTCGACCCACGGCGTTTACGAAGAAAACGTGCGCGAGATCTGCGCCGCGATCCACGCTCACGGCGGCCAGGTGTATATGGACGGTGCCAACCTCAACGCTCAGGTCGGTTTGGCGCGGCCGGCGGACATCGGCGCCGACGTCTCGCACATGAACCTGCACAAGACCTTCTGCATCCCGCATGGCGGTGGCGGCCCAGGCATGGGGCCGATCGGCGTCAAGGCGCACTTGGCACCGTTCGTGGCCAATCACCCAGTGGTCGAACTGGAAGGCCCGCAGCCAGGCAACGGCGCGGTTAGCGCAGCGCCCTGGGGCAGCGCGAGCATCCTGCCGATCAGCTGGATGTACATTGTCATGATGGGCCCGCAGCTGCGCGACTCCACGGAAGTCGCGATTCTCGGCGCCAACTACCTGGCCAATCGCCTGGGCGACGCCTTCCCAGTGCTCTACGCCGGGCGCAACGGCCGCGTCGCCCACGAGTGCATCCTCGACCTGCGCCCGCTCAAGGCCGAGACCGGAATCAGCGAGGAAGACGTCGCCAAGCGCCTGATGGACTACGGCTTCCACGCGCCGACCATGTCCTTCCCGGTGCCCGGCACGTTGATGATCGAGCCCACCGAGAGCGAGTCGAAAGCCGAGCTGGATCGCTTCGTCGAAGCGATGCTGAGCATCCGCGCGGAGATCGCCAAGGTCCAGGGTGGTGAGTGGCCGGCGGACAACAATCCGCTGGTGCGCGCGCCGCATACGCTGGCTGACGTGATCGGTGAGTGGGGCCGGCCGTACAGCATCGCCGAAGCGGTAACGCCGAGCGCCCACTCCTGTGCCCACAAGTACTGGCCGGCGGTGAACCGCGTGGACAACGTCTACGGCGATCGCAACCTGTTCTGCGCTTGCGTGCCGGTGGATGCCTATCGCGACTGAGTTGCGCTGAGGGCCGGGTGGGCGTCGATTCCTGGCGCCTTTCCGGCTTCTGCGAGGCGATTGGTGCGTTGAAATTCGGGTGGTTTTAGCGATTGGCGCTGGACTTCGTAGGGTGGATGTCGCTTTTTACATCCACCGGAGCTCCGGCTCAGGGCTGCAGGAATCGGCGACGCCTGCCCCACTCTATGCCTCAGGCTCGTGCTCGTCTTCGGCTGCCTCGTCCAGCATTCCCAACCAGTTCGCCAGCACCAGCTGCGCTTCCTCGACCCCCTGCCGCTTCGGTGCCGAGAACAGCTGGACGCTGACATCGGCGCCCCAGCCTTTGTGGATATCGCGCTGGATGGCCAGCAACGCGTTTTTCGCGGCGCCGAAGGCCAGCTTGTCGGACTTGGTCAACAGGATGTGCAAGGGCATCTGGCTGGCGCTCGCCCAGTCCAGCATCATGCGGTCGAACTCGGTCAGCGGATGGCGGATATCCATCATCAGGAACACGCCGGCCAGGCTCTCGCGGCTGCCCAGGTAGGCTTCCAGGTGGCGCTGCCAGTGCTGCTTGAGCGGGATCGGCACCTTGGCGTAGCCGTAGCCGGGCAGGTCGACCAGTCGGCGTTCGTCATCGAGGCGGAAGAAGTTGAGCAGCTGGGTGCGGCCCGGGGTCTTCGAAGTGCGCGCCAGGTTGGCATGAGTCAGGGTGTTCAGCGCGCTCGACTTGCCTGCGTTGGAACGGCCGGCAAAGGCTACTTCCAGACCCTCGTCGGCCGGGCACTGATCGACCTTGGCGGCGCTGATCATGAAGGTGGCCTGTTGGCAAAGGCCGAGAATCGGGTTTTTCGGTAGCATGGTCGTTCCGGTGAGTGCACGCGGGTGCGGCAATGGTTCGTTTCCGTTTCAGAAACGGGAGTATATAATGCCGCAGTTTTTATGTGCGCTTTGGCCTGATATCGGGCCACGTGTGGTGTTCAGCCTGATCCGGACGCCGGTGCGGCGGTAGTTACCACCGCAATGCGGATGCCCAGCGTGCCACTATAACGAGCGTCGCCCCGGTTCGATGGCCGTGCGCGACCCGATGAATTCCTTTCAAACCCTTAGCCGTAGTTGGATTAGCTGATGAACAAAGTACTCGTGAGTCTGCTGTTGACCCTTGGCATCACCGGTATGGCCCACGCGGCTGGAGACGCCGAAGCTGGTCAGGGCAAAGTTGCAGTGTGTGGTGCGTGCCACGGTGTCGATGGCAACAGCCCGGCGCCGAATTTCCCGAAACTGGCTGGCCAGGGTGAGCGTTACCTGCTCAAGCAACTGCAGGACATCAAGGCTGGCAGCACACCGGGTGCCCCGGAAGGCGTAGGTCGCAAGGTGTTGGAAATGACCGGCATGCTGGACCCGCTGAGTGATCAGGATCTGGAAGACATCGCCGCCTACTTCTCAAGCCAGAAGGGCAGTGTTGGTTACGCCGATCCGGCTCTGGCAAAGCAGGGCGAGAAACTGTTCCGTGGTGGCAAGCTCGATCAGGGCATGCCGGCGTGCACCGGTTGCCACGCACCCAACGGCGCCGGCAACGACCTGGCTGGCTTCCCCAAGCTGGGTGGGCAGCACGCGGCGTACACCGCCAAGCAGCTGACCGACTTCCGCGAAGGCAATCGCACCAACGACGGCGACACCATGATCATGCGTGGCGTCGCCGCCAAGCTGAGCAACAAGGACATCGAAGCGCTGTCCAGCTACATCCAGGGCCTGCACTGATAACAGCGGCAGGTTGAACAGAAGGGCGTCGGGGCCGTTGGCTCCGGCGCCCTTTTGCGTTTTCACGCCTGGCTACACAATCTTCGTCACGGCTTTACACGCGCGGATGAAAAACGCTGGCGAGTCCTGACGTTTTGCTGCAGCCTGTTGCGCCATCGGTCCGTCGTAAACAGGAGTATTTCATGCGCAATTTCCTACTCACTGCCGTTTTTGCCGCTGCGAGCCTGTTCGGTGTCGCAGCCCAGGCAGCGGAGTTTCAGGCCGGCAAGGAATATGTCGAGCTGAGCAGCCCGGTCCCCGTTGCCGACCCGAGCAAGATCGAGGTGGTCGAGCTGTTCTGGTATGGCTGTCCGCACTGCTATCAGTTCGAACCGGTGATCAAGCCCTGGGCCGAACAGCTGCCGGATGACGTCCAGTTCAAGCGTATTCCGGCCATGTTCGGTGGCATCTGGAATGCGCATGGGCAGCTGTTCATCGCCCTGGAATCCATGGGTGTCGAGCCGAAGGTGCATGACGCGGTGTTCGCCGCCTATCACCAGGAGCGCAAGAAGCTCGCCACTCCCGAGGAAATGGCTGACTTCCTCGCCGGTCAGGGCATCGACAAGCAGGCGTTTCTCAAGGCCTACAACTCCTTTGGTGTACGTGGCCGGGTTGAGCAGGCGAAGAAGCTCGGCATGGCTTATCAGATCACCGGCGTACCGGTGATGATCGTCAACGGCAAGTACCGCTTCGACCTCGGCTCGTCTGGCGGCCCGGAGCGTACGCTGCAGGTGGCGGACTTCCTCATCGAAAAAGAACGCGCAGCGCGGTAACCCGCGATGCTGCGCCGTTGGAGCGCTCCGCGCCTTGCCGGCCCAGGCAAGGCGCGCGTCAATTCGCAGTGCCTGGCCAGTAGCGGGCTGCCCGCCGATGGGCGGCTAAGGCTGCTTAGCTTCAACATCCAGGTTGGCATCAGCACCGAGCGCTACCACCACTACCTGACGCGCAGCTGGCAGCATTTGCTGCCGCATCCCGGTCGCGCCAGCAACCTGCAGCGCATCGGCGAAGTACTGGGTAACTATGATTTGGTCGCCCTGCAGGAAGCCGACGGTGGCAGCCTGCGCTCCGGTTATGTCAATCAGGTCGAGCACCTCGCCCATCTGGGTGCCTTTCCCTACTGGTATCAGCAGCTCAATCGCAATCTCGGGCGTTTCGCCCAGCACAGCAACGGCGTCCTTAGCCGGCTCGAACCACAAGGCCTGGAGGATCACCCGCTGCCTGGCCCTTCGGGGCGCGGGGCGATTCTGTTGCGTTTCGGCGAGGGACCGGAGGCGCTGGTGGTGGTGATGATGCACCTGGCCCTGGGAGGCGGGGCGCGGTCGCGTCAGCTGGCCTATATCCGCGAGCTGATTGGCGGCTATCGGCATCAGGTGTTGATGGGCGACATGAATACCCACGCCAATGATCTGCTGGAAAATTCGCCGCTGCGCGATCTCGGCCTGCTCGCGCCGCAAATCGAAGCGACCTTCCCGAGCTGGCGACCGCAACGCTGTCTGGACCATATTCTGCTAAGCCCGAGCCTGACGCTGGAACGCGTCGATGTGCTGGCGCTGCCGATCTCCGACCATCTGCCGGTGGCAGTGGAGATCCGTTTGCCGGACTCGCTTCAGGCCGATTCCCTGCCGGTACAGGTACAAGAAACGAAATGAGCGAAGAAGTCGAACGCTGGAAGGAAAAGTATCTTCAGCTCGCCGAGCGGCAGGAGCAGCTCGAGGCGCGCTGGGAGCAGCGCGTCGATCTGCTGCGGCGCAGCCTGGTGCGTAGCAGCCTGGCGGTGGAGGGTGCTGATCCCGCGGTCGAGCGCTGCCTGCACGAAATGCGAGAGATCCTCCGCGACGGTGATCTGGATGAGGGGCTCAGCCAGCTGGTGCCGCGCCTGGAGAAGGCTGTGCTGGAATCCGAACGCCACCGCCAGGAACGGGCCGTTCGCCTGACCGAGGCTTTGCATCGGCTGGTCTCCCAGCTACTGGGCATGTCGGTGCCGGCGGAGCTGCGCAAGCCGCTCAAGCGATTTGCCAAGGAGCTGGACCAGCGTGCCGCCAGGCTGCGTGAGCTGCCGGTGCTGCTCGGCGAGCTGAGTGACCTGCAGGGCCAGGTGTTGGATCTGCAGGGGCTGGCGGCGCCGCAGCAGAGCGGTTTTCTGAAGCGCCTGTTTGGCGGGCGGGACATGCCGC
>NZ_JXXD01000082.1 GCF_000935215.1 Stutzerimonas stutzeri | reverse complement strand
CTGAAAATGGAGACCGGCTACACCGAAGGGCCGGTCGGCTTCGGCCTGGATGCCATCGGCCTGCTCGGCGTCAAGCTTGACTCCGGCTCCGGCCGTGGCGGCACCGGCCTCCTGCCACGCTCGGCTTCCGGCGAGCCGGCGGACGACTACGGCACGGCAGGCCTGACCGCCAAGGCCAAGCTGTCCGCCACCACGCTGCACGTGGGCACGCTGCAACCGGTTATCCCGGTGCTGATGCGCAACGACAGCCGCCTGTTGCCGAACATCTATCGCGGCGCCTGGCTGCAGAGCAAGACGTCGCAGGCCTCACGCTGGATCTCGGCATGCTGGATCGCACGAGCTACCGCGACTCTTCCAACTACGAAGAGATGACGGTGTTCAATGGCGGGCTGCGCAACATTACCTTTGGCAGCAATACGACGAGCGACGAGTTCCGCTTCGCCGGCGGGCGCTACGACTGGTCGCCACAATTGGCCACCAGCTACTACTACGGTGGGCTGGACGGCATCTACGACCAGCACAACCTCAGCCTGGTCCATGTGCTGCCGATCGGCGAGTCGCAGAGCTTCAAGACCGACCTGCGCTATGTGCGCTCCACCGACGATGGCGGCAGCAATGTCGACAACGACGCCTTCGGCGCGCTGTTCACCTACAAGCATGGCGGTCACGCCTTCACCGGCGGTTACCAGCACATGAGCGGCGATACCGGTTTCGCCTACGTCGCCGGTGGCGATAACGCGTTGATCAACCTGCTGCAGATCAACGATTTCGGTAACCAGGACGAACGCTCCTGGCAGGTCCGCTACGACTACGACTTCGCCGCCATGGGCATTCCCGGGCTGAGCCTGATGACCCGCTACGTCTCCGGTGACAACGTCGACCGTGGCGCCGGCGCCAGCGAAGGCAAGACCTGGGAGCGCAACACCGACATCGCCTACGTCATCCAGAGCGGCCCGCTGAAGAACCTCGGCTTCAAGCTGCGCAACGCCACCACGCGAAGCAACTTCCA
>NZ_JXXD01000081.1 GCF_000935215.1 Stutzerimonas stutzeri | reverse complement strand
CCCGCCGATAATTTCAGCCAGAAGCTCTCAGCCTAGAGCTCGCGGCGGCGCCATCAGGCGCGGCCACGGGGTGGCTGGTGCTTTCGAGTCTGCCATCTGGTTCGGGCTCGGGAGCCGACATAGGCACCGGCGAGAAACACCAGGGACCACAGCAGCACGAACACCAGCCCGACGGGGAGCAATGGCCCTGTCGGCAACCAGCCGAGCAGATACAGAACCTGCCCGGCCACACAGCCTGCGTAGAGCGGCCACAATGGTTTCGGCGAAACGGAGCCACACAATCCGCCGCCCAGGGCCAGCGTTACGGGGTGATACAGGCCGCCGGCATCCCAGGGCTCGACATGGCCCGTCAGCAGCGGCGACAGGCTCCAGATCGCCGCACCGGCCAACGTGGCGAGAAGAAACGAACGCAACACGGATCGCTTCATGCTCGGCCGGTCGGATACAGCCGCCATGCCGCGGCGTTATTGCGCATCGACCGTTGACCGCGTCGAGTACCAGGCGTGAATCAGCCCGGCCTGGTAGAACAGGACGGGGTCGGTAAAGCCGCCGGATTCGATGATCGCTGCGACCCGCTCGCGAGGCAGCACCGCCACATCGCGGGAGTAGGCTGCGCGCATCTGCTCCACACCGGCGGCCGGGATGGCAGCCACGGTCATCATGTTCATCCAGGTTTCGAGCAGCGCCGTGTATTCGGCCGAGGCGATATCCGATGCCAGGTCGGAGCTGGCCAGGCGTGCGCCCGGGCGAAGCCGGCTAGCGATGGCACGGAAAAACTCCGCACGGGCCCCAGGCTCCAGAATGAATTGCGACACCAGAAAGCACGTCGCGGCATCGAAGGCGTCCTGCTCGGGCAGCGATTGCAGATAGCCCTCATGAAACTGGCAGCGCTCGGCGTAGCCGCCCTCGATCGCCTTGTTGCGGCACACCTCGAGCATTGCACCGGAGGGCTCGACGGCGGTGAAGCTCCAGCGCGGGAAGCGCCTCGCCAGGTATGCGATTTCCTCGCCGGTGCCGGCACCGACGCACAGAATCCGGGCATCGGCTGGGAGGTCCGCAAACACGGCTTCCAGAAGGAAATGCAGGGCCTCGCGAATCGGTGCGGTTCTGGCCCAGCGCTCGTCGTAGCTGGTTGCCTGCTGGTCGAAGATGGCCTTGATTTCATCGTTGCGCATGGCGGATTTCCCAGGAGGTTGTTCAGGATGGGCGCCTAGGCGCACCACCCGGGTTGCTGAGATGCTGAGTTGCTTCAGTCCACCGGCAGAATGCCTTTGGCTCGCAATGCGTTCTGGGCGATCTGCTGACGCAACGGCAGGTCCCTGACGGTTCGGGTGTCCAGGTTCAAGGCGAACAGCCAGGTGTTCTCACCAGTCTCCACGTAGCCGATGTACCAGCCGGTGCCGGGCGTGCTGCGGGCGGCCCAGCCGGTCTTGGCGTAGAGGCGATAGTCCTTGGCGGCTTCGGTGAGCATCACCGTCTTCAATGTGTCGTAACTGCTGTTGCGGTACGGCAGGCTGCGCGCGGTCACGCGTTTGAGCAGCTCGATCTGTTGCTCGGCGCTGATGGTCAGCGAGCCATCCAGCCAGAACTCGGTACCGTTGAAGGGCTCGCGCAGCTGACCGTAATGCGCCTGGCGGATGTGTGGCGGATAGTCAGCCGCACCCACCCGCCGCGCCAGCCACTGATAGCACCAGACGCAACTGACCTGGAAGGCGCTCTTCAGCGTCTGGTCTCGGTTCCAGGCCTCGATCTCGTAACGGGTGTTGTCCCACGGGATGATCTCGTCGGCGCCGGCGATGGCGCCTTCCTCCAGCGCGATCAGCGTGTTCAGCACCTTGAATGTGGATGCGGCGGTGAACGGCTGCTTCGCGCGGGCGTCGTTGTGAACGTAGCGCTGGCCGGTTTCAGCCGATTCGATCACCAGTGTTCCGTCCACGCCAGCCTCGTCGAACAGCCGGGCGATATCGGCATCTTCCGCATGAGCGAAGCCGGAAAAGCCGAGGAACAGAAGCGCGAGGAACAGCTGAGGCATTGAAGAATATCCGTAGGGTGGGGATGAGGGTCCGGCTATGCGCGTGCCGTTCTAACAGGGTTTCCAGCGAAGTCCAGCCAATCGTGAATGAACGGTCATTCAGCTGCAGCCAACTGCGCCGCAAAGTGTTCGCGATCCAGTCGATACAGGCAGTGCCGGCGAAGCGGATGGCCGATGGGTACCCCTGGATGCTCGAACACCTCCGTTTCACGCATGCCGAGACGGGCCATCACGGCGCGTGAACGTCGATTCTCGATAGTAGTGAAGGATACGATTTCGGAAAGATCGAGCGTGCCGAACCCTGTCTTTAGCGCGGCCCACGCCGCCTCGCTGGCCAATCCCTGGCCCCAGTAATCAGCCGCCAGGCGCCAACCTATTTCCACGCACGGCGAGAACGGCAAGGTTGCTGACGGCGTATGCAGGCCGACGAAGCCGATGAATGCGCCGCTGGCTTTCAGTTCGACGGCCCAGAACCCCCAGCCGCGTTCTTCGATCAGCGCCTGGCAGCGGTCAGCCATTGCATCGCTCTCGGCCCGACTGAGCAGAGCGGGGAAGTGCCGCATGATCCTGGGGTCCGCATTCATCGTGGCGAACGGTGCACGATCGGCTGGCGTCCATTGCCGTAAGAGCAGACGTGTGGTCTGGAATTCGATCGGGTCGGTCACTGCGAATCCTTCATCCCGGGCTGTTTGCAGCTTCAGCAAGCTATCGACGCTGTTCTAGCAGATGCTTCGCCACCGCCTCAAAAGCCGGCAACGAGGTGGGGTCGTTTGCTGCGTTGCCCGCCACCGGATGGCTGGCAAAGCGCGCGATCACCATCTCCGCCAGTGGGTCGATATAAAGCGCTTGCCCATGTACCCCACGTGCCATGAAGGCATCATGCCCGTTGTGGGTGACCCACCACATGTTGCGGTAGCTCCAGCCGGGTAGCAGTCGATAACCGGCTTTCGCAAAGTCGTCTCGATTTGCTCCACCACGGATATCTGCCACGACTTCCGCTGGCAGGATCTGAGTACCGTTGTATCGACCTTCGTTACGCATCATTTCGCCAAAGCGCGCAAGGTCGCGCAGGCCGGCATTCAGGCCGCCTCCGGCGAACGGCGTGCTGATGGAGTCTACCGACATGTAGGCATCCTGTTCTGCGCCCAAGCGGCTCCAGATGCGCTCCGACAACAGCTGTGCGACGTTCCGCCCGCTCACTCGCGCGATTACCCAGCCCAGAGCGTCGGAGTTTGCGGTGCGGTAATGAAAGGCCTCGCCATGACGACCTTGCGGTTTGACCGTTTGCAGAAATTCGTAATAGGTCCGTGGCCCTTGGTAATCAGCGGGTTTCGGCAGCGGATTGCCGGCGGCGGCGTGCGCCCATACTTCGGCCTTGGGGTCCGCATAATCCTCGCTGAAGTGAATGCCGGTGGTCATATCCATCAGCTGACGTACGCTGGCATCGCCAAAACCCGACGCTGCCAGCTCGGGAACGTAATCAGCGACCAGACGTTCGGGATCCAGCTTTTCTTCGGCCACAAGAAGCGCCGCCAATGTACCGGTGAAGGTTTTCGTAATCGACATGGCAGCATGCTGTCCTTCCGGCTTCAATACGCCGAAATAGCGCTCGTACACCAGTTTCCCTCGGTGAAGGATGATGATGCCGTCGGTGTAATTGGCTTGCAGCGATTGCTGCCAGGTCATTGGCTCGCCCCCACCAAGCGGGACGAATGTCAGCGCATCGATCTCGTTGCTTGGCTGGTGCTCGAGTAGTGAAGACTCACCTAGGCCGCGTGAGACATTGACGGTAGGCATCAGCTGTCGAAAGTTGGCGACGCTCCAGCGCATCTGCGGGAAGCGAAAATAACTACCATCCTCGAAGCGCAGGATTCGATCAGCCGGTGGCGGCGAGCCGACCATCCATCCCATTGTCGCTGGATCACTGGTTTGTGCGTCTGGAAACTCCGCAGGCTCACTGGCGTACGCTGAGCACGCCATGGCGCCAACAAACAGCAGAGATGTACTTTCGCTAGCTCTCTGGACCTGCGTAGTTTCATGGTTTGTCCTTGCTAATGGCTTGGCTTGGCTTGGCTTGGCTTGGCTTGGCGTGTCGCGGCATGCCGGCCTGGAAGTCTCTCAATCTCTGCCGGCATTTTGGGCGTCTGCGATCCGTGCGGCATGGCCTTATAGCGAATTGCGCGCAGAGCTGTGATGAACAGCGTAGTCCTCTCAGTCTAGGGACTGGTTGCATTCGTCGGGCTGCTGTTCTTATAGTGCCGCCGGCATTTTTGCAGGACCTGGCTCGGGTCGCGCGGCGGCACGCCAGGGCCTTTGGTGCACTGGTGAGAGTCCATGATCGAAATAAGCAACCTGACCAAGCGTTTCGCCCAGCACACCGCGGTCGACGACCTGTCATTCCAGGTCCAGCGCGGCGAGGTGCTGGGATTTCTCGGCCCGAATGGTGCCGGCAAGTCCACCACTATGAAGATGCTGACCGGCTTTCTCGTGCCAACGTCGGGCACGGCGAGCATCCTCGGCCACGACATTCGCACCCAGACCCTGCAGGCCCAGCGGCAGATCGGTTATCTGCCCGAAGGCGCGCCCTGCTACGGCGACATGACGGTGCGCGGTTTTCTCGAGTTCATCGCTGAAGTCCGCGGCTTCCGTGGTGCGGACAAGCGCCAGCGGGTCGAAGCCGCAGTCGCCCAGGTGGAGCTGGAGAACGTGCTGGGGCAGTCCATCGAGACGCTGTCCAAGGGCTTCAAGCGTCGCGTCGGCCTGGCCCAGGCGATACTGCACGATCCGCAGGTGCTGATCCTCGACGAGCCCACCGATGGCCTCGATCCGAACCAGAAACACCAGGTACGTCAGCTGATCCAGGGGCTGGCGCAGGACAAGATTGTCATCATCTCCACGCATATCCTCGAAGAGGTCAGTGCGGTCTGCACCCGCGCGGTGGTCATCGCCCAGGGCCGGCTGGTGGCCGACAGTACGCCGCTGGAGCTGGAGAGCCGGTCGAAATATCACCAGGCCGTCACGCTGGTCAGCGATGGTCCGCTGGACGACGTTGCCCTGGCCGCGTTGCCCGGCGTTGCCGGTGTCGAATTCAACGAGCCCGAGCACAGCCTAACGTTGCTGGCGCAGCCGGGGCAGGTGATTTTCCCCCAGGTCAGTGCTCTGATCGCCCAGCATGGCTGGGTGGTGAAGGAGCTGGACGTGGAACGCGGCCGGTTGGATGAGGTGTTCCGTAACCTGACTCGCGGGGAGTCGCTATGACCCAGTTGCCGGTTATCTTCAAGCGCGAGCTGGGCAGCTATTTCGCCACGCCGCTGGCCTACGTGTTCATCGTGATCTTCCTGGTGCTCTCCGGGGTGTTCACCTTCTACCTGGGCGGTTTCTACGAGCGTGGCCAGGCCGACCTCACGCCGTTCTTCAGCTTCCATACCTGGCTGTACCTGTTCCTGGTGCCGGCGATCGCCATGCGCCTGTGGGCGGAGGAGCGCAAGTCCGGCTCGATCGAGCTCTTGATGACGCTGCCGATTACGCGTTTCGAGGCGGTTACCGGCAAGTTCCTCGCCGCCTGGGTATTCGCCGGCATCGCGTTGCTGCTGACCTTCCCGATGGTCATCACCGTCAATTACCTGGGCGAGCCCGACAACGGTGTGATCGTCGCCGGTTATCTCGGCAGCTGGCTGCTGGCGGGCGCGTTTCTGGCGATCGGCTCGTGCATGTCGGCGCTGGCGAAGAACCAGGTGATCGCCTTCATCCTCGCGGTGGCGGTGTGTTTCCTGTTCATCGTCAGCGGCCTGCCGATGGTGCTGGATGCCTTCGCCTGGGCGCCGCAGTGGCTGATCGATGCGGTGGCTTCGCTGAGCTTCCTGATCCGTTTCGATTCCATCAGCAAGGGTGTGCTCGACCTGCGTGACCTGCTGTATTTCGTCACGCTGATCGTCGCCTGGCTGGCTGCCACTGCCGTGGTCGTCGATCTGAAGAAAGCCGCCTGAGGGAACAGACATGAAACGAGTCATCTATTCCGGTGCCGGGCTGCTGCTGATCGCACTGGCATTTCTGCTGTTCAACGGCGTGTCCGGCATGCTGTTCACCAATGCGCGGCTCGATCTGACCGAGCAGAAGCTCTACACCATCTCCGAGGGCACCGAGCGCATTCTTGACGGCCTGCAGGAACCGATCGAACTGCACTTCTTCTACTCGGACGAGACCTCCAAGGAGCTGGTGGCGCTGCGCAACTACGCGCGTCGCGTCGAGGAGATGCTCAAGGCCTACGAGCGGGCCTCCGCTGGCAAGCTCAAGCTGCAAGTGATCGACCCGCAGCCGTTCTCCGAAGAGGAGGACCGCGCCGCCGAGTTCGGCCTGCAGGCGGTGCCGCTCAACCAGGGCGGCGACAAGATCTACTTCGGCCTCGCCGGCACCAATGCCGAGGGCAGCACGCAGATCATTCCGTTCTTCCCGCTGGATCAGGAAGAGTTTCTCGAGTACGAGATCAGCCGCCTGGTGCAGGGCTTGGCTAGCGGCGAGCTGCCGGTGGCCGGCGTGCTCTCAGGGTTGCAGCTGACCGGCGGTTTCGACATGCGGACTCAGCAGGCGACGCCGCCATGGATGGTGCTGGAGGAAGTCCGCCAGCTATTCCATATCGAAAGCCTGCGCCGCGATGTGGACATGATCCCGACCAACGTCTCGGTGTTGCTGCTGATTCACCCGAAGGATCTGCCCGAGCAGACGCTGTACGCCATCGACCAGTTCGTCCTGCGTGGCGGCAAGCTGCTGGTATTCGTCGATCCGCACAGCGAGGCCGATCCGGGCATGGGCATCGGTCCGGGAGAATTCGGCGAGGAGCGTGCGTCCGACCTCGAACCACTGTTCAAGGCATGGGGCGTGCGCATGGTGCCGCAACAGGCGCTGGTCGATGCAGCCTACGCGATGTCGGTTGGCGTCGGTGCGGAGCGACGTCCGGTGCGCCACGCAGGCTGGTTGAGCCTGCCGCGCAACGCGCTGGATCAGGATGACGTGACCACCGCCGCGCTGGAAAACATCACCATCGCCAGCGCCGGCATTCTGGAGCCGCTGGAGGACGCGACGACGCGCTTCACGCCGCTGTTCGGCAGTTCCGACTACGCCATGCCGGTGGAGGCCGAGCGCTTCGCCACGCTGGACAACCCAGAAACCCTGCTGCTTGGCCTCGAGCCGACCGGCGAGCGCTACACTCTGGCGGCGCGCATCCAGGGGCCGGCGAAAACTGCCTTTCCGGACGGCATCGAAGGCCGTGAAGAGGGCATCAAGGAAAGCCAGAACATCAACGTGATCGCTGTCGCCGATACCGATCTGCTGAGTGATCGCATGTGGGTGCAGGTGCAGGACTTCTTCGGCCAGCGCGTTCCGCAGCCGTGGGCGGACAATGGCGCGTTCGTGATCAATGCGCTGGACAACCTTTCCGGCACCGATGCGCTGATCAGCGTGCGTTCGCGTGGTCGCTTCACCCGTCCGTTCGTGATGGTAGAAACCTTGCAGCGCGAGGCCGAGGATCGTTTCCGCGAGAAGGAAGAAGTGCTGCAGCAGCGCCTGGCTGATACCGAGCAGCAACTGGCCGAGCTGCAGAGTCCGGACCCGGAGCAGGCGCTGGAGCTGACGGCTGAGCAGGAGCAGGCGTTGCGTCAGTTCCAGCAGGAGAAGGTGCGTATCCGCAAGGAGTTGCGTGAGGTGCGCTACCAGCTCAATGCCGATATCGAAGCGCTGGGGCGTACGCTGAAGTTCGCCAACATCGCTCTGGTGCCCTTGCTGCTGACCCTGGGCGTGCTCGCCCTGTGGCTATGGCGACGCCGCCGGAGCGCCTGAACAGAGCACCCGTTCCGGCATTGGCCGGGGCGGGCGAGGGTGTCAAATCCGCAGCGGAAAAAAGAGGCTGACAGCGAAAATCGTTGTTTTATACTCCGGCAACGGTCGCGTTCGAGTCGCATTTGCGCCGGAGCCGAATGCACGAAGGCCTGACCGTCGACCCCTCTTCCGAGGAATAACAAAAAGCGAGTTGGAGAAGTGGTAATGGCTGAGCGCGAGACCGGAACCGTCAAGTGGTTCAACGATGCAAAAGGCTATGGATTCATTCAGCGGGGTAATGGCGCAGACGTGTTCGTGCATTACCGCGCGATCCGTGGCGACGGCCACCGCTCGCTGGCCGAAGGGCAGCAGGTGGAGTTTTCGGTAACCCAGGGCCAGAAGGGCCTGCAGGCCGAAGACGTCGCCGGCGTGTAACTTCGGTTGCGCAATGACAAAGCCCGTCCAAGTGACGGGCTTTTTTGCTATTCGGTGGTTTCGGTCCACCACGGATGAGCGGTACGGCCGATGCCGATCAGCCCGTCCGCCAGACGATTTCCTCTTCACCGTCATCGCTGATGCGGATCCAGCGGTCGGCCTCTTCAACGGCTTCCTCTTCCTGCCAGCCGCCTGGCGCGCAGCGGATTTCCACACCCAAAGCCTGATACGCCGCGCGGGCGCAGGCGAGGTCATCGTCCCAGGGGGTGGCATCGCTTTCCAGCAGCAGACAATGCCATTTGCCCACCGCCTTCGGCAGCCAGGTCACCGGAATGCCGGCGGCGCTGCACTTGAAGGTCTGGCCTTTCTGTTGCCAGGCGGAACATGAGCCAATGGCTTGGGCCAGCCACTCGCCGACGGCCTCCTGACTGGCATCCCTTAGGTAGATCTCGATATCGGGTTGACGCATGGGCGACTGCCTTATGTGGTGGTGCGAGGTTTTGGTCGTAGGCAAATATACGAACGCTAGGGTGTGCGTTCGATCCAGTCGTAGCGTATCGCAACCCGCACGCTGAGGTGACTGTCGATCACGGCGGCGCGGCGCTCGGCGCTGGCGCGCCAGCCGTGCGGGGTCATCGCCAGCAGGTCGGCACGGGCCTGGGCGTTGTCCAGCTGCAGCTCGTAGCTGAGGGTTTCGCTGTGGGCCAGGCACATGCCTTCGGGAATCAGCGACAGGTGCTTCTCGTCATCGTAGTCGCGTACCTCGTCGTAGAGTCGGGCGCGTAGCTCCCAAAGGTGCTCGCGGGTCGGTCCCATGCGCAGCAGTCCGCCGCCGGGTGCGAGCAGGCGTCGCGCCTCCTGCCAGTCCAACGGGCTGAACACGCTGGCGAGCAGGTCGCAGCTGGCATCGGCCAGCGGCACGCGGGCCATGCTCGCCACCAGCCATTCCAGTTGCGGCGCGCGTTTGCAGGCGCGCTTGACCGCTTCGCGGGAGATGTCCAGTGCATAGCCTTCGGCATCCGGTAGTGCCTCGGCCAGCTGGGCGGTGTAGTAGCCCTCGCCACAGCCGATGTCCAGCCAGCGCTGCGGCGCGCGCTCGGCGGCCAGCTCGGCGAGGCGTCGGGCCAGCGGCGCATAGTGGCCGCCGTCGAGAAAGCGTCGCCGTGCTTCGACCATGGCCTGGTTGTCGCCCGGATCGCGGCTGTTCTTGTGCTGCACTGGAAGCAGGTTCAGGTAACCCTGACGCGCGCGGTCGAAACGGTGGTTGGCCGCGCAGACCACGCCGTTGTCGAGCGCGCTCAGCGGCGCCTGGCAGATCGGGCAGATCAGCATGCGAGCAGGTTCACCAGGGTCTGGTAGTAGATCTCGGTCAGCAGGTCGAGATCGCTGGCCAGGATGTGTTCGTCGACCTGGTGGATGGTCGCGTTGACCGGGCCGAGCTCGACCACCTGGGTGCCGAGGGTGGCGATAAAGCGCCCGTCCGAGGTACCGCCGCTGGTGGACGGCGTGGTCTCTCGGCCGGTGACGCTGCGGATTGCCTTGGCCACGCCGTCGAGCAGCGCGCCCGGTTCGGTGAGGAACGGCAGGCCGGACAGTGCCCAGTCCACGTTCCAGTCCAGACCGTGCTTGTCGAGAATCGCGGCGGTGCGCTGCTTGAGCTGTTCGACGGTGGACTCGGTGGAGAAGCGGAAGTTGAACACCGCTTCCAGCGTGCCGGGAATGACGTTGGTGGCGCCGGTGCCGGCGTTCAGGTTGGAGATCTGGAAGCTGGTCGGCGGGAAGAAGGCATTGCCGTCGTCCCAGTGCTCTGCGGCAAGCTCAGCCAGCGCAGGCGCGGCCAGGTGGATGGGGTTCTTCGCCAGATGCGGATAGGCCACATGGCCCTGCTGGCCGCGTACGGTGAGGGTGCCGCCGAGTGAGCCGCGACGGCCATTCTTCACCACGTCACCTACCAAGGCGGTGCTCGACGGTTCGCCGACGATGCACCAGTCCAGGCGCTGGCCACGCTCGCGCAGGCGCTCGACGACGGCCTTGGTGCCGTGGTGCGCAGGGCCTTCTTCATCACTGGTGATGAGAAAGGCGATCTGCCCCTTGTGCTTCGGGTGATCGGCTGTGAAGCGCTCCACTGCCACGACCATCGCCGCCAGGCTGCCTTTCATATCTGCCGCGCCGCGGCCGTGGAGCATGCCCTGCTCGTCGATGCGCGCACTGAACGGCGGATTCTGCCAGGCCTGCAGCGGGCCCGTAGGGACCACGTCAGTGTGGCCGGCGAAGCACAGCACCGGGCCTTCGTTGCCGCGAATGGCCCAGAAGTTCTCCACGTCCTCGATATGCATCGGCTCGATGGCGAAGCCGCAGGCCGCCAGGCGCTGGCTCATCAGCTGCTGGCAGCCTTCATCCAGCGGCGTCACCGAAGGGCGATTGATCAGCTCGCAGGCGAGTTCGAGCGTCGGGGAGAGGGCAGGCGCGGTCATCAGGGCTCCGGTGCGGCGGGGAAAGGGCGCCATATTAAAGCAAAGGCGCGGTTGCGGTGACGGCTGGATGCAGTGGTCGTGGCGTCATGAGGTCTTATAATCGCCAGGTTTTTTCCGGGGAGTCGGCATGTCTATCGATGATCAGCGTTTCGGCGGTATTGCCCGCCTGTATGGCCGCGTCGGCCTCGAGCGGCTGACGGCTGCGCATGTGGCGGTGGTCGGCATCGGTGGCGTCGGCTCGTGGGCGGCCGAGGCGCTGGCGCGCAGCGGGGTAGGCGAGATCAGCCTGTTCGACCTGGACGATGTGTGCATCACCAATACCAACCGGCAGATTCACGCCCTCGATGGCGCAGTGGGCAAAGCCAAGGTCGACGAGATGGCCGCACGTATTCGCGCCATCAACCCGGCCTGCCAGGTTCATGCAGTGGCGGATTTCGTCACCCGCGAAACCATGGCCGAGTACATCACCGAAGACATGGACTGCGTCATCGACTGCATCGACAGCGTGCCGGCCAAGGCGGCGCTGATCGCCTGGTGCAAGCGGCGCAAGATCCAGATCATCACCACCGGCGGCGCCGGCGGGCAGGTCGATCCGACACAAATCCAGGTCACTGATCTGAACAAGACCTTCAACGATCCGCTGGCGGCAAAGGTGCGCTCGCTGCTGCGTCGCGAATACAACTTCTCGCGCACGCCGGGGCGCACCTACAGCGTGCCCTGCGTGTTCTCCACCGAACAGCTGCGCTACCCGAAGCCTGATGGCGGCGTGTGCCAGAGCAAGAGCTTCGTCGGCGAGGGCGTCAAGCTCGACTGCGCCGGTGGCTTCGGCGCGGTGACCATGGTCACCGCCACCTTCGGCATGGTCGCCGCCGCGAAGGCGGTCGACAAACTGGTCGCCGGAGCCCGGCGGCCTAGCGAGCGCAACGCCCGCAGCTGATGAAAACGTGCCGCAGCCGCTCTGCGATGCGGCTCCCCGGAAAGTTCCGCTGTCACAAAAGCTTTACATATCAGTCATTTGGCTGACATACGCCGTCGCCAAGATTGCCCCCAACACAAAGAGCCCATCTCGTGTGTTTCCGACGCTAAACATAAAGGGGAATTTTGATGATCCGTAAGCACTTCGCCGGTTTCGCTGCCAGCGCCCTGGCTCTGGCCGTTTCCGCCCAGGCTTTCGCCGGTACCGTCACCACCGACGGCGCCGATCTCGTTATCAAGACCAAGGGCGGCCTGGAGGTCGGAACCACCGACAAGGAGTTCTCGTTCAAGATCAATGGCCGCCTGCAGGCTGATGCCGACAGCTTCGATGGTTTCTACACCCAGAACGGCGAGCGCGCAGACGAGACCTATTTCCGTCGTGCGCGTCTGGAGATTTCCGGTGTTGCCTTCACCGATTGGGGCTACACCTTCTACCGGAACTTCACCAACGATTCCAGCAACTGGAACGAACTGGCCATCCACTACAACGGCTGGAAGCCGGTCCAGGTTTCGATTGGCCGTATCAAACCGACCTTTGGCCTGGAAGAAGCGGTCAGCTCCAAGTGGATCACCGCCATCGAGCGCTCGGCGATCTATGACCTGGCGCCCTGGCTGAACGACCACGAAGACGGCGAAGGCATCCGCGTGCGTACCACTGTCGGCATGTTCCACGGCGAGGCCGGTGCCTATCGTCAGGATGGTGGCGACGGCGTCGACATGCTCGAGGACGAAGATGGCGCCAACAACACCAGCTTCGTGCTGCGTGGCGTGATCGCCCCGATCGTCGAGAAGGACCAGGTGCTGCACTTGGGCGCGAGCTTCGGTCAGCGTGACGTGGAAGAAGGTTACCTGGAACGCATCCGTCCGCGCCTGTCCGTGCGTGGCACCACCGAAGACAGTGCCAACGGCAACCGCGCCACCTTCGGCGGCACTCGCACCGACGGCAGCGATCAGGCCTGGGGTCTGGAAGCGGCTTACATGATCGGCCCGTTCTCGGTTCAGGGCGAATACCTGACCCGCACCGTCGACGCCATGGAAGGTTTCGAAGACCTCGAAGCCACCGGCTACAACGTCCAGCTGGCCTACACCCTGACCGGCGAGTCGCGTTCCTACAAGCTCGATGGCGGCAAGTTCGACAAGATCAAGCCGGAGAACAAGCAGATCGGTGCCTGGGAAGTGTTCTACCGCTTCGACGACATCACCGTCGATGAAACCGGTGTTGCACCGAGCGGTTATGTCGGGGCGCTGGACAGCGCAGAAGCTGGTGCGAAGACCCACACCATCGGTCTCAACTGGTACGCCAACGAGTCGGTGAAGCTCTCGGCCAACTACCTGAAGACCAGCGTGGACGACGTGGTAAACGCCAATGGCGACGACGACGGCGACGCCATCAGCCTGCGCGCCCAGTACGTGTTCTAAAACATCACCTCATCCGTGATGCTCCATTGAGCCCCGCCCTGGCGGGGCTTTTTTTCGCCTGCGGGACAGGCCAGACTGCGCGCATGCCTATCCAGACCCTGTACCGCCTCGCCGAACTGCCTCCCGCCGAATGGGATGCGCTGCTGAGCGATGATCAGCCCTTCCTTCGTCACGCCTTCCTCTGCGCGCTGGAAGACAGCGGCAGCGTGGGTGGGCGTAGCGGCTGGCAACCTGCCCATCTCCTGCTGCGCGACCCGCAGGGCGCGTTGCAGGCAGCCTTGCCGCTGTATCGCAAGTTTCATTCGTACGGCGAGTACGTGTTCGACTGGGCCTGGGCGGATGCCTGCCAGCGGGCTGGCATCGCCTACTACCCCAAGCTGCTTTGCGCGGTACCTTTCACTCCGGTCGCTGGCGGTCGCCTGCTGGGCGACATGCAGGCTGCCGCCGAGCTGCTCGATGTACTCACCGCTGGGCTTGAAAGGCAGGAGCTGTCGGGGTTGCATGTGAATTTCACCGAGCCGCTGGCCGATCAGCTGCTGGCGGGGCGGGAGGGCTGGCTGGAGCGCATCGGCTGCCAATTTCATTGGCACAACCGTGGCTACCGCGACTTTCAGGATTTTCTCGATGCACTGACCTCGCGCAAGCGCAAGCAGTTGCGCAAGGAGCGCGAACAGGTGGCGGGGCAGGGCATCAGCTTCGAGTGGCGCGATGGGCACGAGCTCAGCGAAGCGGAATGGGATTTTGTCTATGCCTGCTACGCCAACACCTATCAGGTCCGCGGTCAGACGCCCTATCTGACTCGGCAATTCTTCAGCCTGCTGGCCGAGCGCATGCCGCAGGCGATTCGCGTGGTGCTGGCATTACAGGGTTCGAGGCCGGTGGCGATGGCCTTCAGCCTGCGCAGTGCGTCTGGCCTGTACGGTCGTTACTGGGGCTGTCTGGCGGAGTTTGACCGGCTGCACTTCGAGACGTGCTTCTACCAGGGTATCGATCAGGCCATCGCGGGCGGCCTGGAGCGGTTCGATGCCGGGGCGCAGGGTGAGCACAAGCTCATTCGTGGCTTCGAGCCGGTGATCACGCGCTCCTGGCACTATCTGCAGCACCCCGGTTTGCGCGCCGCGGTAGCGGATTTCCTCCAGCAGGAACGTGCGGGGGTGCTGGCGTACGCCGAGGCGGCGCGCCAGGCGCTGCCGTACCGGCAGGCCGGCAGCTAGTCGTTTGTCTCAGGCGTGGGAGGCGGCGCTGTTCTCCTCGTGGATCAGCAGCATGCGTTGCAGTTCGCTACGCAGCAGCGGGTCCTGGCATCCCGGCAGGTACTCGCGCAGTTTGCGGATCACCCACTGCTGACCCCTGTCGATGAAGGGCAGACGCTCGTCCAGCGATTCGATAGCCATCGCCTTGCCGTAGAAGGCGCCGGTTTCCTTGTTGGGTTCCAGCCCCAGATGTTGCAGGCAGTTGAGCAGCAACTTGCAGCTTTCGATTTCGCCCTGGCGGACCTGCTCGAGCAGCTGCCGTTGCTCCGGTGTGCAGGGTTGTTGCAACGAGTCGCCGGCCACCTTGGCCCCGGCGCGCTCCGCGCTGAGCAGGTCCTGCAGCAGCTGGGCTTCGCCTTCCGGGGTGTTCAGTGGGCTTTGTGGTTCGGTCATGTCGCGATCTCCTGTCGGTTGAGGGTTTCGCACGCTGGCGGCAGCCGGGTATGTGCTGGCAGAAATGAAAAGGGCCGGTGAACCGGCCCCTCGGGGATCAGAGTTTCTTCGCGGTGATGATCTTCACCGGGGTCAGCGGCACGTTCTGCATCATGGCGCGGTTGCCGGTGGGCACCTGGGCGATCTGGTCGACCACCTCCATGCCGCGTACGACCTTGGCGAACACCGCGTAGCCAAAGTCGCGGCCACCGTGATCGAGGAAATCGTTGTCGCGATGGTTGATGAAGAACTGGCTGGTAGCCGAATTCACGTTCTGGGTCCGGGCCATTGCGACGGTGCCGCGCACGTTGTGCAGCCCATTGTCCGCCTCGTTCTTGATCGGGGCCTTGGTCGGCTTCTGGTTCAGGCCTTCGCCGAAGCCGCCGCCCTGGACCATGAACCCGGGAATGACGCGGTGGAACACGGTGCCGTCATAAAAGCCGCTGTCGACGTAGCCGAGGAAGTTCTCGACGCTGATCGGTGCCTTTTCCGCTTCGAGCTCCAGCTCGATCTCGCCCAGGCTGGTGGTCAGCAGTACGCGAGGGTTTTCCGCGGCGAACAGGTTGCCGGCCAGCAGAACGGTACAGGCGGCGAGGGCAATGCGTTTCAACATGATGTCTTTCCTGATGTTGGGGAAGCTGTCAGCCGGCCAGTGGAGTGGCCTGGCCAGCATCGTACGTCTTGATCAGCTCGATGAGAATCCGGGTAGCCGGCCCGAGCGGTCTGTCGTGGTTAGTGTAGAGATAGAACAGTGGCCGGCGAATACTGCCTTGGACCAGTGGCAGCGGCTTGAGTATGCCCTCGGCCAGTTCGCGCCCGATCAGATGCCGGGGCAGCCAGGCGAAGCCCAATCCGCTGCTGACGAAGGCCACCGACGTCGCCAGGCTGCCCACCGTCCAGCGCTGTTCGGCACCCAGCCATCCGGCATCACGAGGTTGGCGCAGGCCCGTATCACGCACCACGATCTGCATCTGGCTCTGCAGGTCCTGCACGCTGAGCTTGCGTCCGAGCTGGTGAAGGGCATGGTTGGCGTGTGCCACGGCGACGAACTCCACGGTACTGAGCTCGCTGCCCAGATAGCCGGTGATGTCCAGGCCGCTGATGGCGAGGTCCGCGGTGCCGTCCTTGAGCACTTCCTCGACCCCGGAGAGCACTTCCTCGCGCAGGCGCACCCGGCAGCCGCGGCTCTTCGGCATGAATTCGGTGAGGGCCTGTATCAGCTTGGCGCTGGGGTAGGCGGCATCGACAACCAGGCGCACCTCGGCTTCCCAGCCTTGTTCCATGTGGTGCGCCAGTTCTTCCAGCTGACTGGCCTGTGTGACCAGCTGTCGCGACCGGCGCAGCAGCACTTCTCCTGCCTCGGTCAGCACTGCCTTGCGCCCGTCTATGCGCAATAGCGGCACGCCCAGTTGTTCCTGCATGCGTGCTACGGTGTAGCTGACCGAAGACTGCGACCGATGCAGCGCTTCGGCCGCCTGGGCGAAGCCGCCGTGATCAATGACCGCCTGCAGGGTGCGCCACTGATCGAGGGTCACACGGGGCACTTTCATTCCTTCGGTTCCTTTAAGGCTGTAATGGACTCTCCCTGCACCACGTTTCTTCTATAACTCC
>NZ_JXXD01000080.1 GCF_000935215.1 Stutzerimonas stutzeri | reverse complement strand
CGCCAAAGCGGGGCGCAGACGGCATCGGCCGGAGTTAGGTGAAGATGAATTTGAGCACGGTGAAGAAGACGATCGCCAGGAATGCACCGGCCGGCAGGGTGATCAACCAGGACATGAAGATCGAGCCCACAACACCCAGGTTCAGCGCACCGATACCGCGCGCGATACCGATGCCGAGCACAGCCCCGACCAGCGTGTGAGTCGTGGAAACCGGCAGACCGATGGCCGATGCACCGACCACCGTGGTCGCGGTCGCCAATTCGGCGGCGAAGCCGCGGCTTGGGGTCAGCTCGGTGATTTCCTTGCCGATGGTGGCGATCACCTTGTAACCGTAGGTGGCCAGACCGATGACGATACCGATCGCACCGAGCAGCAACACCCAGCCCGGCACGGCGGACTTGGCGGCGATGTCGGCGGCGCCGCCGGATTCGATCACACCGACGATGGCGGCCAGCGGACCAACCGCGTTGGCGACGTCGTTGGCGCCGTGAGCGAAGGCCATCGAGCAGGCGGTGAAGATCATCAGCACGGCGAACACCTTCTCCACGCTGGCGAAGTGGAAGGTCTTGTCGGCCTCGACGTCGACCTTGATCCGCGAGAGCAGTGCGATACCCACGAGCATCACCAGCAGGCCGATGCCGAAGGCCAGCAGGATGCCCTGGCCGCTGCTGAGGGTCAGACCGACATGTTTGAGGCCCTTGGTGACCGTCATCAGCGCGACCATGAAGCCGGTCAGGAACATGTACAGCGGCACGAAGCGCTTGGCGTTCTCGAACGGATGATCGGTATTGATGATCAGCTTCTGCACACTCATGAACAGGCCAAAGGCGACGATGCCGGACAGCATCGGGGTGACCACCCAGCTGGCGACGATCGGGCCGATGGCGTCCCAATGCACCGCATCGGTGGACACACCCACCGCGGCGAAGCCAATCACCGCGCCGATAATCGAATGCGTGGTGGAAACCGGCCAGCCTTTCATGGTGGCGATCAGCAGCCACGTGCCGGCGGCCAATAGCGCCGACATCATCCCCAGCACCATCAGGTCAGGGGAAATAACCTCTGCGTCGACGATACCGTTCTTGATCGTCTCGGTGACTTCGCCGCCGGCCAGGTAGGCGCCGCAAAACTCGAAGATCATGGCCACGACGATGGCCTGCTTGATGGTCAGTGCCCGAGAACCGACCGAAGTACCCATGGCATTGGCCACGTCGTTGGCGCCCACGCCCCAGGCCATGAAGAAACCGAATGCGCAGGCAAGGATCAGGAGTACGAAGCCGTAATCCGCAATAAGAGACATAAGGAATTACCTGTTGAACCCAGAAAGGATGCTGGCGCCTCAGCGCGCCAGCAGTTGTTCCAGACGGTTGCCGACGCGCTCTGCGCGGTCGGCTACATCACCGATCCATTCGATGATCTTGTAGAGAAAGATCACGTCGACTGCTGGCAAATCCTTTTCCAGATGGAACAGCGCACGGCGAACCGTGATCTGCATGCGGTCGGTTTCCCGCTCGATTTCCTCAAGCTCTTCGACCATCTTCTCGACGAGGGTGGCTTCGCGGCCGCTGAAGCCGGTTTCCAGCAGCGAATCCAGTTCCTTCAGCGCTTTCAGCGCCTGGGCGCTGGCATCCACGGTGCGTTGCACGTAGGCGAGCATCTGCGGCTGCAGTGCCTGCGGGATGGTCATGCAGCGACCCAGCATCAGGCCGGCGATGTCCTTGGCGCGGTTGGCGATCTTGTCCTGTACACTCAGCAGGTCAAGCAGATCGGAGCGCGGCACCGGCAGGAACAGGCTCTTGGGCAGGTGCTGGCGAACGCTCTTCTTGAGCTTGTCGGCTTCGTTTTCCAGCTGCGACATCTGCTGCTGAATCTGCTCGACCTTCTCCCAGTCTTCGGCCATGACCGCCTGGAATAGCGGCACCAGGTTCGCTGCACATTCGTGCGACTTGGCCATATGCTGTTGCATCGGGCCGATTGGCGAACGTCCGAACAAGCTGACGAAAGGATTGACTGGCATAGGGTATGGCCCCGGCTTGAAAGAGGCGGCAAGTATACGGACAGGCCATCACGCCTGCTACCGTGCGTCATCAGGCTGCAACATCCACACATCATAGGCACCCAGTCGGCACCATGCAGAAAGAAACCGAAATCAAGCTACGCGCCAGCCGCGAAACCCTGCTCGCCCTGCGCGATCATCCGCTGCTGAAGAAGCGCAACAAGAGTGGCTGGTCGCGCCATGAGCTGTTCAACCAGTATTACGACACCGCCGAGCGCGACCTCGCCCAGGCCCGCGTCGCGCTGCGCCTGCGCCGCGACGGCGAGCAGTTTATCCAGACCCTGAAAAGCCGCGGCCAGAGCGTCGCCGGGCTTTCCGAGCGCAACGAGTGGGACTGGTATCTGGACAAGGCCAAGCTCGACACCAAGAAGCTTGGCGACGACTGCTGGCCGGCCAGCCTCGCCGAGCTGGACAAGAAAAGCCTCAAGCCGATCTTCACCACCGACTTCGTGCGCGAGAAAGCCGAAATTGCCTGGGGCCGCGGCAAGACCAAGGTGGTGATCGAGGCGGCGCTGGATCTGGGCCAGGTCAAGGCCGGCAAGCAGTCCGAGGAAATCTGCGAACTGGAGCTCGAGCTGCGCCAGGGCGATCCGGAAGCGCTGCTGGAATTGGCGGCCGAGCTGGCCGCCGACCTGCCGCTGATGCCCTGCGACATCAGCAAGGCCGAGCGCGGCTATCGCCTGCATGACGCCGATGGCTACAACCTGCAGCTGCCGGCGCCGGCACTCGACGCCACGATGCCGCTGGACGACGCGGTGGTAGCCCTCGGCTGGCAGCTGCTGGGCAACAGCCAGCGCCTGGCTGAGCAGTACCGCTTCAATGGCCGCTGGAAACTGCTGAGTGACTGGCTGCAGCAACTGATCGAGCTGCGCGCCCTGCTCGGCAGCCTCGGCCAGGCCGCCCCGCGCGCCAGCAGCCGTGAGCTGCGTGAGCTGCTCGACGCACTGATCCAGGACTGGCGCCCACGGGTCGAAGCCGGCCAGGACGATGAAGGCGTGCGCAAGGCCGCACCAATGCAGTTCGCCGAGGAACTGGGCCAGACCCGCTGGGGCCTGCTGTCGCTGAAAGCCTCGCTCTGGCTGCTGCAGCGCAGCTGGACCGAAGGCCGCAATGCGCGCGGCGATCGCCAGGGCGCTGCCGAGCTGGGCAAGTGGCTGCTGCATCTGCTGGCGGAAGAAGCCAAGTCCCTGCAACTGCCGCGCTACCAGCAACAACCCGAAGACCTCGCCGAACAGAGCCCGCGCATGGAGCGCCTGCTGGTCTGGCTGCATCTGGCCCGCAGCGTGCTGGAGTTGCCGGAAGTCGATCGACTGTACGGCGAGCTGGCCAAGCTGCATGAACTGGCCCGCCAGCCCATCGACGAGCAAGCGCTGGAAATGCGCGTCGAGCAGGCGCACCTGGTCTGGACGCTCAAGGCCTGGAAGCAGCTGGAGAAATAACGCCCCAAGACGGCGCAAGCTGCTCAAAGTTGAACCCCGGCGGCAGACAACGCCGGGGCTTTAGCGGCAAGCTTGGCTTCTCCCGCCGCTGCGTCGAAGGAATCCCATGTCCGTGCTGAACTCGCCCTCCCAGGACCGCCCTCTCGATCTCGCCGATCTGTTGCGCGAGCTGGTCGCCCAGGGGCGGGTCGCGCAGGACAGCGCCGAACAATGCCTGACGGTCCGCCGCAGCGCGGTGGCCAACCAGCAGCATCCGCTGGAATTTCTCGCCGCGCAGCAGCTTGATGATCTGCAGCGGCCGGGCAAGAAGCTCGATCTGGAAACACTGACCGTCTGGCTGGCGGAACGCGCCGGTCAGCCGTATCTGCGCATCGACCCGCTGAAGATCGACGTCGCCGCCGTCACCCCACTGATGTCCTATGCCTTCGCCCAGCGCCACAGCATTCTCGCAGTGGCGGTGGACAGCAGCGCCGTCACCATCGCCAGCAGCCAGCCCTTCGTGCACGGCTGGGAAGCCAACCTGACCCACGTGCTCAAGCGCCCGATCAAGCGCGTGGTGGCCAACCCGAGCGACATTCAGCGCTTCACCGTCGAGTTCTACCGCCTGGCCAAGTCGGTCAGCGGCGCCAGTGGTACCGATCAGAAAATCAGCGGCGTCGGCAATTTCGAGCAGCTGCTCAACCTCGGCGCCAGCGATCAGGAACCGGACGCCAACGACTCGCACATCGTCAACATCGTCGACTGGCTGTTCCAGTACGCCTTCCAGCAACGCGCCAGCGATATCCACATCGAGCCGCGTCGCGAGCAGGGCTCGGTACGCTTTCGCATCGACGGCGTGCTGCACAACGTCTATCAGTTTCCGCCGCAGGTGACGATGGCGGTGGTCAGCCGACTAAAGTCTCTCGGCCGGATGAACGTCGCCGAGAAGCGCAAACCGCAGGATGGCCGGGTCAAGACCAAGACGCCGGAAGGCGGCGAAGTCGAGCTGCGCCTGTCGACGCTGCCAACGGCATTCGGCGAGAAGATGGTGATGCGTATCTTCGACCCCGAAGTGCTGCTCAAGGGCTTCGACCAGCTGGGCTTTTCCGCTGACGACCTGCGCCGCTGGCAGAGCATGACCGGCCAGCCCAACGGCATCATCCTCGTCACCGGGCCGACCGGCTCGGGCAAGACCACCACGCTCTACACCACGCTCAAGCAGCTGGCGACGCCCGAGGTGAACGTCTGCACCATCGAGGACCCGATCGAGATGATTGAGGGCGCCTTCAACCAGATGCAGGTGCAGCACAACATCGATCTGACCTTCGCCAGCGGCGTGCGCGCGCTGATGCGTCAGGACCCAGACATCATCATGGTCGGCGAGATCCGCGACCTGGAAACCGCCGAGATGGCCATCCAGGCCGCACTGACCGGCCACCTGGTGCTCTCCACCCTGCACACCAACGACGCGCCCAGCGCGATCACCCGCTTGCTGGAACTGGGCGTGCCGCACTACCTGCTCAAGGCCACACTGCTCGGCGTCATGGCCCAGCGTCTGGTGCGCACGCTGTGCCCGCACTGCAAGGCGCCGATGCAGCTGGATGCAGACGACTGGAGCGCATTGACCAAACCCTGGAACGCCCCGCTGCCGACCACCGCGCAACGGGCGGTAGGCTGCCTGGAATGCCGCGACACTGGTTTCCGCGGTCGCGCCGGGGTCTACGAGATCATGCTGCTGAACGACGCGATCAAGCCGCTGATCACCGCCGACACCGACATCGTCGCCCTGCGCCGCCAGGCCTTCAAGGATGGCATGCGCAGCCTGCGCCTCTCAGGCGCCCAGAAGATCGCCGCCGGCCTCACCACCGTGGAAGAAGTGCTGCGGGTGACGCCGCAGAGCGAGCAGAAATAGCCGGAGGCTCGAGGCGTTTGTAGGGTGGGTGTCGCTTTTTACATCCACCACAACTCCGTCCGGTGGATCGGTGAAGCGTGATCCACCCTACGCCACCTCGGACCGCACCTGCGTCAGTGCCCGCACTTGCGCCGATGAGGCCGACCCTAGCGACGATCCGAATGCTGCATCAGCCGCCCGAACGTGCAGCGAGAATGGTCGCGACCTGGTTGGGCTTGCAGTTGAGATACGCCGAGGATTGCAGCCATTGCTGGTCGGGGTACCAGGAGAACATGAACTGGCCGCCCTTGAGGCTATCGACCACCATCCGCGCCACCTCAGGCCGTACCGCCGGGCAGCCCTGGCTGCGGCCGATGCGGCCCTGGGTGGCGATCCAGGAAGGATTCACGTAAGCCGCCGGGTGGATGACGATGGCGCGCTCGCGGGCGCGGTCATTGATTCCCGGCTCCAGACCGTCCATGCGCAGCGAGTAGCCATGCTTGCCGCTGTAGCTTTCGGCGGTGCGGAACAGACCGATGCTGGACTGGTGACTGCCTACCGTATTGGAGAACTGCGTGGCATGGTTGTCGCCGGACTTCTGGCCATGGGCGACCAGGTCCTCGAGCAGCAACTCTTCCTTTTCCAGATCGAAAATCCACAGCCGTCGCTTGCTGGAGGGCAGCGAGAAATCAATCACCGCCAGACGCTGGGCAGCACTTGCACCGTTGTTGACGGCGCATTGCATGGCCGCGACGGCGTGGGTCAGAACCTCGCGATCGAGCGTGGGCGCCAATCGGGCCAGGCTGTCGACCATCGGCTGATAGGTTGCACCGGCCGCCCAGACAGGAGAAGCGAGAACGAAAAGTCCCGCCGCCAGGCAGGCACGTCGAAGCATGGACATCATCGAGCAAGCAACCTCGTCGGGCCCGGCCTGACGACTTCCTGTCTGGCCGGCGCCGCATACTCGCTGCCGAACACAGCAGCAGCGCAACGAAGCCGGGCGGGACGAACGTGCGCCCAATGCCCGGCAGGATATGTTTTTATGGGCCCGAAAGAATGCCGGCAGACACCGGAACGGCGGCCCTACAGGCGCGCAGTCTAGCAGTCACGGGAATGGCCTGGAGCGATAAATTGTTCAAAAAATGTGCATTTCGTCTTGCCGTCTGGCTCTGCCTCGCCCCGATCGCGGCCTCGGCAGAGCCGCTCGTCGCGCCGCCGACGCCGCTCGAAACCGCGCTGATGAGCCTGCCAGAGCGCTGCACGGCGATGCCGGACAGGCTGGAACCAGAGGCGCTGCAGCGACTGTCGGCATTCTATGCAGCCGTGCATCACCAGCCGGTGTGGAATTCCTATGCGACGCTCGACGGCCTGCTGCAGCAGCTCGCGCAACTGGCCGATGACGGTCTGGACCCGGCGCAATATCAGCCGGCGCGCATACGCGAGCAGCTCTATCAGTCGTCGACCGCGCCGCTGCATCGCGAATGCGCTGACATCCTCACCAGCCACGCCTATCTGGAAGCGCTGCACCATCTGGCCCGTGGTCGCCTGCGCCAGGCCGATGTCGAGCCGATCTGGCGCAG
>NZ_JXXD01000007.1 GCF_000935215.1 Stutzerimonas stutzeri | reverse complement strand
GCAGCTGTTGCGCCCGTGTCGGGCTTTTCGCTGTGCCCCTGCTTGGTCCCAGAGCGCGCGCTCCTCTCGCGCAAATGCAAATCCCTCTTATTCCATTACGATTAGCCTGCTAAGATTGCGCGGCTTAATTCACCGCCCCGCAGGTACTTCCGATGCGCCCGCTGTTTCGCCGCCTCTTCCCGCTGCTGGCTCTGGCCCTGGTCGCCTGCGATAACGTTGAAACACCGACTTTCTCCCAGCCCGAACCTGGTGAGGCGCTCTCCGGCGGCAGCACCACGGTGATGAAGTTCGACCAGAACGCCTACTCCATGCCTTCGGCCAATCTGGCACCGATGCGTCGACTCGACTTCAGCGTCGGCAACAGCTTCTTCCGAAATCCCTGGGTCATCGCCCCGGCATCCACCACCGCTCGCGATGGTCTTGGCCCGCTGCTGAATACCAACGCCTGCCAAAACTGCCATATCAAGGACGGCCGCGGCCATCCGCCGGCACCCGATGCGACCAGCGCCGTGTCGATGCTGGTACGGCTGTCCATTCCGGCCGGTCCTGAGCTTGCCGAAGTCGTCCGAGAACGTGGCATCGCACCGGAGCCAAGCTACGGCGGCCAGCTGCAGGACATGGCGATTCCCGGCGTCGCCCCGGAAGGCAAGGTACGGCTGCGCTATTCGACCGAGCAGGTGCGCTTCGCCGATGGCACCGAAGTCGAGCTGCGCAGGCCGGAAATCGAACTGAACGACCTGGCCTATGGTGACATGCATCCGGATACCCGGATGTCCCTGCGCATCGCGCCACCGATGATCGGCCTGGGCCTGCTCGAAGCCATTCCCGAAGAAGCGCTGCTGGCCAATGCCGACCCCGATGACCGCAACGGCGACGGCATCTCCGGCCGCCCGAACCGGGTCTTCGACCAGACCAGCCGGCAGACCGTGATTGGCCGCTTCGGCTGGAAGGCCGGACAGCCGAGCCTCAATCAGCAGAACGCCGACGCCTTCTTCAACGATATGGGTCTGTCCACCAGCCTGTTCAGCGGCAACAGCTGCACCGACCGGCAGACCGAGTGTCGCGCGATGCCGGACGGTGGCGAGCCGGAAGTCAGCGACGACATCCTCGCCCAGGTGCTGTTCTACACCCGCAATCTCGGCGTACCTGCGCGACGGAACGTCGACGACCCACAGGTACTCGCCGGCAAGACGCTATTTCACCGCGCCGGCTGCCAGAGCTGCCACGTGCCACAGTTCACCACCGCTGCCGACGCCGCGGAACCGGAGTTGGCCAATCAGCTGATTCGCCCCTACACCGACCTGCTGTTGCATGACATGGGCGAAGGTCTTGCGGATAACCGCCCCGAATTCGAGGCCAAAGGCCGGGAATGGCGCACGCCACCGCTGTGGGGCATTGGCCTGACCCAGGCAGTCAGCGGGCATACCCAGTTCCTGCACGACGGCCGCGCTCGCAACCTGCTCGAAGCCATACTCTGGCACGGCGGCGAGGCCGAGAAGGCGCGCCAGATCGTGCTCGGCTACGACCAGAACGAACGTACCGCGCTGCTGAGCTTCCTCGAGTCGCTCTGAATGCCCATGCTATTCACCATGCTTTCCCGGCGCGAAAAGCGCTGCAACCGGCCTTGCCGATGAGGACACCATGATCCGTTCGAACACCCTGCGCATCGCCAGCGGCGCTCTGCTCACCGCCTTGTTGCTGAGCGCCTGCACGCCCACCGACCCGCAGGCCGAGACCAGCAAAACCCTGGCTGATGGCGTATTGCTGCCAGCCTATAAACAGTGGTCGGAAGCCGACCGCCGCCTGGCGGCCAGCGCGATCGCCTTCTGTGCCGACAACCAGACCCTGGACGAAGCGCATGCAGCCTTCGTGCATGCGCAAACCGCCTGGGCCGGCCTGCAGCCGCTGCTGATCGGCCCAATGGGCGAAGGCAATCTGGCCTGGCAGGTCCAGTTCTGGCCGGACAAGAAGAACCTCGTTGCACGCCAGGTCACGGCACTGCTCAAGACCAAGCCCGAGCTGACCCAGGCCGATCTGGATAACGCCAGCGTCGTGGTGCAGGGCCTGAGCGCCTACGAGTACGTCCTTTTCGACAGCAGCATCGACCTCGCCGACCCCACCACCAGGACGCGCTACTGCCCCTTGCTGACGGCCATCGGCGAGCACCAGCAGCAGCTTGCAGCCAGCGTCCTGCAGCAATGGCAGGACAAGGACGGCATGGCCGATCAGTTGCGCAGCTTTCCCAACGAGCGTTATGCCGAACCGAGCGAAGCCATCGCCGAACTGCTGCGGGTTCAGGTCACGGCCCTCGACGGCCTGAAGAAGAAGCTCGGCGCGCCGCTCGGTCGCCAGACCAAGGGCCATCCGCAGCCGTACCAGGCCGACGGCTGGCGCAGCGACACGACCCTGAGCAATATCGCTGCCACCGTCAAAGGCGCCGAAAGCCTCTGGCTGGGTGCCGACCAGGACGGTCTGCGCGCGCTGCTCGGCGCTGAGCAGGCTGATCTGGCCAAGCGCATCGACGCCGGTTACGCCGATCTGCTGCAACAACTGAAAGCCATGCCCGAGCCGTTCGGCGAAATGCTCGCCAACGAGGAGAGTCGGGCGCAGCTCGATGCGCTGTACCAGCGGATAGACCAACTGCATCGCCTGCACCAGCTCGAGCTGGCACGCGCCCTCGGCGTGCAGATCGGCTTCAACGCGCACGACGGGGACTGATCATGAAGCGCCGCACCCTGCTTGGCCTGACCGGCGCCATGCTTGCCGCCAGCGGCATCGCTGGCTGGTCACTGACGCGTCACGACGGGCAACAGGTTTTGCTCTCCGCACGTGATGGCGCCGACGGGCAACACTACGCCGTCGGCTACCGCCTCGATGGCAGCCAGGTATTTGCCACACCAGTCGCCGAGCGCTGCCATGACGTCTACCCGCACCCGTACCTGCCCTTGGCCGTGTTCGTCGGCCGTCGCCCGAGCCGCGAGAGCTACCTGATAGATGCGCGTGACGGGCGTCTGCTGCAGGTCATGGCCTCGCCGGCCGACCGCCACTTTTACGGGCACGGGGTGTTTCACAAGGACGGCGAGTGGTTCTACACCACCGAAAACGACACCGCCGATGCCGGCCGTGGCGTCCTCGGCGTCTATCGACTGGAAGGCCGACAGCTGGTGCGCGTCGGCGAGCACGCGACCCATGGCATCGGCCCGCACCAGCTGCTGTGGATGCCGGACAACGAAACCCTGGTCATCGCCAATGGTGGGATCCGCACCGAAGCCGACAGCCGCGAGATGATGAATCTCGATGCGATGGAGCCGAGCCTGGTGCTGCTACGCCGCGACGGTACGCTGGTCAGCAAGGAACAGCTGCCGGAGCAGATGAACAGCGTGCGTCACCTCGCCGTGGCCGCCGACGGTACCGTGGTCAGCGGCCAGCAGTACGAAGGGGATGCCATGGACCGTATCCCGTTGCTGGCGATCAAGCGGCCCGGGCAGGCCTTCCAGCACTTTCCGCTGGGCGAGGCACAGCGGCAGATCATGAACCAGTACACCGCCAGCCTCGCCATCCACGACGAGCTGCGGTTGTTGGCCGTCACCGCGCCGCGCGGCAACAAGGTGTTCATCTGGGACCTGGACAGTGCCGAGCTGCGGCAGGCAGCCCATGTGCCCGATTGCGCGGGCGTCGCGGCAGTCACCGAGGGCTTCGTGGTCAGCTCCGGGCAGGGCCGCTGCCGCCTGTTCGACTGCCGTGGCGAACGTATCGCCAGCACACCGCTGGACCTGCCCGCGGGGCTCTGGGACAACCATCTGCGCATCGTCTAGCTCAAGAAAAGCGTCCCCCGGCCGATGATGCTGGGAAACGGCACGGATGCTGATTGACGTTTTCTCAAATGCCGAGACCTTGCCCATGCTCCAGAAATCCCTGCGCGCGCAGATCCTCGCGCTGATCGGCGGCAGCCTGCTGCTGACGCTGCTCATCGCCCTCGCCTGCATTCGCCTGCTCAGCAACAACATCGACCACTTCCAGGCGCTGCTCGACGGCCCGCTGGCCGAAGTGCAACTGATCGACGAGGCCAACCTCGAGTTCAAGGTGCAGGTCCAGGAATGGAAGAACGTTCTGCTGCGTGGCAAACAGCCGGACTCTCGCAACCGCTACTGGAGCCAGTTCGAGGCCCAGGAAGCGAAGGTGCAGAAGATTCTGGGCGATCTACTGGTACTGACCGCCGACGAACCGCAGCTGGCCAAGCAGATCGAGAGCCTGCGTAGCGAGCACCGCACTCTCGGCGTTGCCTATCGCAAGGGCCTGGATGCCTACATTGCCGCCGACAGCGACCCGCTCGCCGGGGACGCCGCGGTAGCCGGTATCGACCGGGCGACCAGCGCTCAGCTGAGCGAGCTGGTCAAACAGCTGGGCGACGCCGCCGCGCAGCGCTCGGAGACCATCCGTGCCGACGCTCAGAGCACCGCGTCCTTCGGCCCGATCATCATGATCCTCGCCAGTGTGGTGGTGGCGCTGTTCAGCCTGTGGCTGGTCAATCGCCGGATCATCGAACCGATTCGCAACCTGATCGAGCACATCGCCCGCCTCAGCCAGGGCAAGTTCGCCGACCGCGTGGATGCCAGCCGCAGCGACGAACTGGGCCGCCTTGCCGCTGCCGCCAACGTGCTGCGCGACTTCCTCGCCGACACCTTCACCCGCCTGCAGCAGAGCACCTCGAATCTGGACAGTGCCAGCGGCGAGTTGAACGCCATCGCCAGGCTGATGGCCGACGGCGCCCGCGAGCAGTTCTCGCGTACCGATCAGGTCGCCACGGCGATGCACGAGATGTCCGCGACCGCTCAGGAAGTCTCGCGGCATGCCGCCGAAGCCGCGCAGGCCGCCGACGCCGCCGACCATTCCGCCCAGCAGGGCGAAGCGGTGATGCGCGGCACTATCGCCACTATCACCGACATGAGCAACGAGATCGCCAGCACGGCAGACGTCATCCGCCGCCTGGAGGGTGATAGCGGGCGCATCGGCAAGGTCTTGGAGGTGATCCGCGGGATCGCCGACCAGACCAACCTGCTCGCGCTCAATGCCGCCATCGAGGCGGCCCGAGCGGGTGACGCCGGCCGTGGCTTTGCCGTGGTCGCCGACGAGGTGCGCACCCTGGCCCAGCGCACCGCCGAGTCCACCGCCGAGATTCACCAGATCATCGACACCGTGCAGACCGGCGCAAGCAATGCCGTACGCGCCATCGAGAGCGGTCAGGCGCGCAGCGAACAGGGCGTCGGCCAGGTGACCGAGGCCGGTCAGATGCTGCAGCGCATCACCGAAGCGGTCGAGGCGATCCGCGACATGAACCGCCAGATCGCCACGGCCGCCGAGGAGCAGACCGCGGTGGCCGAAGACATTTCGCGCAACATCACCGAGATCACCTCCATCGCCACCATCAACCAGCAGAACGTCGAGCGCACCGAAACCGCCAGCCAGAACCTGCACGGGCTGTCGGCGCAACTTACCGAGGTCACCCAACGCCTTGCCGGCTGATGATCTGCGGGCGGGCCGACAGTCTGTCGCCCGCCCCACACCTGCGCTGCATTCCGCCCCGCTCCCCCTTTACTTGGCCTCGTTTCGGGGCTAAGTTCCTCGCTCTCCGGTCCTGCTGAGTCAGGTGCCAGCAGGTCGCCGAAGCTGGCGACCGGACCGTTCGAACGGCTGCCTCGATCACGGCAGTAGACAGCCGGCTCACATCTCCAAGGAAATCGGAAAATGTTGCGCCGCATGCTGTTCATGCTGGGCGCGGTGGTCGTCGTCGTTGCGATTCTTGCCGCGCTCAAATTCAACTCGATCTATCAGCAGATTCAACAGTTCCAGGCCCCCAAGCCTGCGATCGACGTCGAAACCGAGCTCGCCCGCCGCATGGACTGGCAAAGCCGCCTGCCAGCCATCGGCACGCTCAAGGCGTCGCAGGGCATCGACCTCAGCGTCGAGATCGCCGGCACCATCACCGACGTGCAGTTCCAGTCCGGCGAGAAGGTCAGCAAGGGCCAGGCCATCGTGCTGCTCGACAGCGAGATGGAGCAGGCCAGCCTGGCCAGCGCCGAAGCCGACCTCAACCTGTCGCGCCTGGAATTCCAGCGCGCGCGTAGCCTGCTGGATCGCCAGGCCATTTCGCGCAGCGAGTACGACCGGCTCAATGCCGAATCGCAGAAGGCCGCGGCCAGCGTTGCGCAGCTGCGCGCCAGTCTGTCGAAGAAGCGCATCCTGGCGCCCTTCTCCGGCACCATCGGCATCCGTCAGGTGGATGTCGGCGACTACATCGCCGCCGGCACGCCGATCGCCACGCTTCAGGACCTGACCACGCTGTACGTCGACTTCTTCCTGGCCGAGCAGCATGTGCCGCTGCTGAAGCTCGGCCAGCGAGTGCAGCTACAGGTCGCCGCCTATCCCGGCGAACGCTTCGAAGGCTTGATCAGCGCGCTGAACCCGAAGGTGGAAACCACTACCCGCAACGTTCAGGTGCGCGCCGAACTGGGCAATCCGGACGGACGTCTGCTGCCCGGCATGTTTGCCGACCTGCAGGTGCTGCTGCCGACCGAGACCGCCCAGGTGGTGGTCCCGGAAACCGCCATCACCTACACCCTGTATGGCAACTCGGTGCTGCTGGTGACCGAGGGCACGCCGCCGGAAGGCGTCAGCAGCGACGAGCCCTACCTGGTGGTCGAGCGCCGCTTCGTCACCACCGGCGAGCGGCGCGACGGACTGACGGTCGTCCTCGACGGCCTGGAGGGCGGCGAACAGGTGATCACCGCCGGCCAGCTCAAGCTGGACAGCGGCGCCCATGTCGCCATCGCCGAAAGCCGCACGCTCAAGCTGGAAGGCTCTCAGCAGCCGGCGACCGAATAGAAAAAGCCTGTTCCTCACGCGGCAGGCCCGACGCACAGCAGACTCAGACAAGGTTCCAGGGACTTCCCATGGCGTTCACCGACCCCTTCATCCGCCGCCCCGTGCTGGCGAGCGTCATTAGCCTGCTGATCGTGCTGCTCGGCATCCAGGCCTTCAACAGCCTGACCATCCGTCAGTACCCGCAGATGGAAAGTGCGCTGATCACGGTGACCACCGCCTACCCCGGCGCCAACGCCGAGACCATCCAGGGCTACATCACCCAGCCGTTGCAGCAGAGTCTGGCCAGCGCCGAAGGCGTCGACTACATGACCTCGGTCAGCCAGCAGAACGCCTCGGTGATCTCGGTCTATGCGCGTATTGGCGCCGACACCGATCGCCTCTACACCGAGCTGCTGAGCCAGGCCAACTCGGTGAAGAACCAGCTGCCGCAGGATGCCGAGGACCCAGTGCTGAACAAGCAGGCAGCCGACTCCACCGCGCTGATGTACATCAGCTTCTACAGCGACCAGCTGAGCAACCCGCAGATCACCGACTACCTGTCGCGGGTCATCCAGCCCAAGCTGGCGACGCTGCCGGGCATGGCCGAAGCGGAAATCCTCGGCAACCAGGTGTTCGCCATGCGCCTCTGGCTGGACCCGGTGAAGCTCGCGGCCTATGGGGTTTCCGCCAGCGACGTGAACGAGGCGGTACGCAAGTACAACTTCCTCTCGGCGGCCGGCGAAGTGAAGGGCCAGTACGTGGTCACCAGCATCAACGCCGACACCGAGCTGAAGACGCCGGAAGCGTTCGCCGCCATCCCGCTGCGCACGCAGGGCGACAGTCGCGTTCTGCTGGGTGATGTGGCGCGGGTGGAGATGGGCGCCGAAAGCTACAACTCGATCAGCTCGTTCGACGGTATCCCCTCGGTCTATATCGGCATCAAGGGCACACCCAGCGCCAACCCGCTGGACGTGATCAAGGAAGTGCGCGCGATCATGCCGCAGATCGAGGCACAGCTGCCGCCGGGCCTCAAGGCGACCATCGCCTACGACGCCACCGAGTTCATCCAGGCCTCCATCGACGAGGTGGTGAAGACCCTGGCCGAAGCCGCAGTGATCGTCATCGTCGTAGTGTTTCTCTTCCTCGGCTCGCTGCGCACCGTGCTGATTCCGGTGGTGACCATTCCGCTGTCGATGATCGGCGTGCTGTTCTTCATGCAGGCGATGGGTTACTCGATCAACCTGCTGACGCTGCTGGCCATGGTGTTGGCGATCGGCCTGGTAGTGGACGATGCCATCGTCGTGGTGGAGAACATCCACCGGCATATAGAACAGGGCAAGTCACCGTTCCAGGCGGCCATCGACGGCGCACGGGAAATCGCCATGCCGGTGGTGACCATGACCATCACCCTGGCGGCGGTCTATGCCCCCATCGGCTTCCTGCAGGGGCTGACCGGCGCGCTGTTCCAGGAGTTCGCCCTGACCCTGGCCGGCGCGGTGCTGATTTCCGGCGTGGTGGCGCTGACGCTGTCACCGATGATGTGTTCGAAGCTGCTGCGCCATGAGGAGAACCCCAGCGGCTTCGCCCATCGCCTGGACGAACTGTTCGAACGCCTCAAGCAGCGTTATCAGCACGCGCTGCACGGCACCCTCAATACCCGCCCGGTGGTACTGGTGTTCGCCGTGCTCGTGCTGGCGCTGATTCCGGTGCTGCTGATGTTCACCGAGAGCGAACTGGCACCGGAGGAGGACCAGGGCATCGTCTTCATGATGGCCAGCGCACCGAAGACCGCCAACCTGGACTACCTGAACGCCTACACCGACCAGTTCCTGGAGATCTTCAAGAGCTTTCCGGAGTACTACTCCTGGTTCCAGATCAACGGTTTCGACGGCGTGCAGAGCGGCATCGGCGGCTTCCTGCTCAAGCCCTGGGACGAGCGCGAGCGCTCGCAGATGGAAATCCTTCCCGAGGTGCAGGCCAAGCTCGATCGCCTGCCGGGCCTGCAGATCTTCGGTTTCAACCTGCCGTCTCTGCCGGGCACCGGCGAAGGCCTGCCCTTCCAGTTCGTGATCAACACCGCCAACGACTACGAGACGCTGCTGCAGGTGACCGAGCGCATCCGCAAGCGCGCCGAGGAGTCCGGCAAGTTCGCCTTCCTCGACGTGGACCTGGCCTTCGACAAACCGGAAATCGTGGTCGAGATCGACCGCGAGAAGGCGGCGCAGATGAGCGTATCCATGGAAGACCTCGGCCTGACCCTGAGCACCCTGCTCGGCGAAGGCGAGATCAACCGTTTCACCATCGAAGGCCGCAGCTACAAGGTCATCGCCCAGGTCGAGCGCGCCTACCGCGACAACCCGGACTGGCTGAGCAACTACTACGTGCGCAATGGGCAAGGCCAGATGCTGCCGCTGTCGACGCTGATCCAGGTGCACGATCGCGCCCGACCGACTCAGCTCAAGCAGTTCCAGCAACTCAACGCCGCGATGATCCAGGGCTTTCCGATCGTCAGCATGGGCGAGGCGATCGAAACGCTGCAGACCATCGCCCGCGAAGAAGCGCCCGAAGGTTTCAGCTTCGATTACGCCGGCGCCTCGCGCCAGTACATCCAGGAAGGCAACGCGCTGTACCTGACCTTCGCGCTGGCATTGGCGGTGATCTTCCTGGTCCTGGCCGCGCAGTTCGAGAGCTTCCGCGATCCTCTGGTGATCCTGGTCACCGTGCCGCTGTCGGTCTGTGGCGCGCTGGTGCCGCTGTTCCTTGGCCTGTCGAGCATGAACATCTATACCCAGGTGGGCCTGGTGACGCTGATCGGACTGATCAGCAAGCACGGCATCATGATCGTCGAGTTCGCCAATCAGCTGCGCCGCGAACAGGGCCTGAGTCGACGCGAAGCGGTGGAAGAAGCGGCGGCGATTCGCCTGCGGCCGGTGCTGATGACCACAGCGGCGACGGTGTTCGGCATGGTGCCGCTGATCATCGCCAGTGGGGCCGGCGCGGTCAGCCGGTTCGACATCGGCCTGGTGATTGCCACCGGCATGTCGGTGGGTACGCTGTTCACCCTGTTCGTGCTACCGGCGGTCTATGACCTGCTGGCCAAGCCCGACCAAAGCCCGTCCGCGGCGGCCGTACCGAGCGCCGGCTGAGTGCGGTGTGGGCTGCGAGGATAGCCTCCAGCTCACCGCATGCCCTGGGACAGGCCATACAGCAACAACAGCAAATCCTGATCAGGCCGCATCGCCTCGAACTGCGGGCGCCCACCAGGCGGCACCGGACAATAGCTGCGGCTTTCGCTGCTCTGCACCAGCGTCGCTCCGGGCTCATTCCAGGCCGCCACGCACAGCGTGGTCACTCCCAGAGCGCCAGCCAGGAACAATCCTCGAGCTATTTCCAGCTTCATGGCGTAAGCCCTTGATTAAGCGAGTAGTTAACTGACCGTAGTTCAGTTGTTTAATTCCTGTGCAATTTTGGACGAACGGTATGTACGGCCTGTGACGTCACTGTTCAGCAGGCATAAAAAAACCCCGCACAAGGCGGGGTTCTTTTTGTAGCTAAGGGCCGGTCGGCTTACATCATGCCGCCCATGCCACCCATACCGCCCATGCCACCCATGTCCGGCATGCCGCCGGCGGCCTTGTCTTCAGCCACTTCGGCGATCATCGCTTCGGTGGTGATCATCAGGCTGCCGATGGACGCTGCAGCTTGCAGAGCCGAACGGGTCACCTTGGCCGGGTCGAGAATACCCATCTCGATCATGTCGCCGTAGGTGTCGGAAGCGGCGTTGAAGCCGTAGTTGCCTTCACCCTGCTTGACCTTGTCGACCACTACGCTTGGCTCGCCGCCGGCGTTGGAGACGATCTGGCGCAGCGGCGCTTCGACAGCGCGACGCAGCAGTGCGATACCAACGTTCTGGTCTTCGTTCTCGCCCTTCAGCTCGGAGATGGCCTGTAGAGCGCGCACCAGGGCAACGCCACCGCCAGGAACCACGCCTTCTTCGACGGCAGCACGGGTCGCGTGCAGGGCGTCTTCAACGCGGGCCTTCTTCTCTTTCATCTCGACTTCGGTACCGGCACCGACCTTGATCACGGCAACACCGCCGGCCAGCTTGGCCAGACGCTCTTGCAGCTTCTCTTTGTCGTAGTCGGAGGTGGTGTCTTCGACCTGCTTGCGAATCTGCGCAACGCGGGCTTCGATATCGGCCTGCTGACCAGCACCGTCGATGATGGTGGTGTTTTCCTTGTTCAGCACGACGCGCTTGGCGTTACCCAGGTGCTCCAGGGTAGCGGTTTCCAGGCTCAGGCCGACTTCTTCGGATATCACGGTACCGCCAGTCAGGATGGCGATGTCCTGCAGCATGGCCTTGCGGCGATCGCCAAAGCCCGGGGCCTTGACTGCAGCAACCTTGACGATGCCGCGCATGTTGTTGACCACCAGAGTCGCCAGGGCTTCGCCTTCGACGTCTTCGGCAACGATCAGCAGCGGGCGACCGGCCTTGGCAACAGCTTCCAGCACCGGCAGCAGTTCGCGGATGTTGGAGATCTTCTTGTCGACCAGCAGCAGCAACGGGCTGTCCAGCTCGGCGACCATGGTGTCCGGCTTGTTGATGAAGTACGGCGACAGGTAGCCGCGATCGAACTGCATGCCTTCTACGACGGACAGCTCGTTCTCCAGACCCGAACCTTCCTCGACGGTGATGACGCCTTCCTTGCCTACACGCTCCATGGCTTCGGCGATGATGTCACCGATGGAGGAGTCGGAGTTGGCGGAGATGGTGCCAACCTGAGCGATGGCCTTGGAGTCGGTGCACGGCTTGGCCAGGTTCTTCAGCTCGGCGACGATGGCGATGGTGGCCTTGTCGATGCCGCGCTTCAGGTCCATCGGGTTCATGCCGGCAGCGACAGCCTTCAGGCCTTCATTGACGATAGCCTGGGCCAGAACGGTAGCGGTGGTGGTGCCGTCACCGGCCTCGTCGTTAGCCTTGGACGCAACGTCCTTGACCAGCTGGGCGCCCATGTTCTCGAAGCGGTCCTTCAGCTCGATTTCCTTGGCGACGGAAACGCCGTCCTTGGTGATGGTCGGAGCACCGAAGCTCTTCTCCAGCACGACGTTGCGGCCTTTCGGGCCGAGGGTCGCTTTAACGGCATCAGCCAGGACGTTCACACCGACCAGCATCTTCTTGCGTGCGGAGTCGCCGAATTTGACTTCTTTAGCAGCCATGTTGATTGATCCTCAATTCGTGAATTATTTACGGAGATTCGCGGGGCGATCAGGCTTCGACGACAGCGAGAATTTCGTTCTCGCTCATCACCAGCAGGTCTTCGCCGTCAACCTTGACGGTGTTGCTACCCGAATAAGGGCCGAACACCACCTTATCGCCGACCTTCACGGCCAGGGCGCGTACTTCGCCGTTGTCAAGCACGCGGCCGGTACCCACAGCAACGACTTCGCCACGGTTCGGCTTCTCGGCAGCGGAGCCCGGCAGGACGATGCCGCCTGCGGTCTTGGTTTCTTCTTCGCTGCGACGAATCACGACGCGGTCATGCAGAGGACGAAGCTTCATTGTCGATCTCTCCTAGTAGAGTTGTTCCATGCCGATGACCTTCATCGGCGGGTTGGGCAAATCCGGCTGTGCCGGTTGCGGCCCGCGATGCGAGCCGCAGAAGACGGACTGTCGAACACGACAGCGACCTTGCGGTGTCCGCTACATGCGGGCGTTCAAGTGCATTTCAAGGGGCGCAGATGAAATTTTCATGGCCACAAACGAAACCGGCATGCCTGATGGCATGCCGGATTGTCGGCTGAGCAGCTTAGCGGTCGCGGTCATTGCGCTCCCACTCGCCTTCGATCACGTTCGGCCGTTGCGGGTTGGAGCGCGCCTGCAGATCGTCGGCAAAAGCACGCTGGCGGCGCACCTGCGCCTCGATCCGCCGATTGATCTGGCGGAACAGGAAGTTGCGTGTCGGTGGGAAAAGCACAACCAGCGCCAGCACATCGCTGATGAAACCGGGCAGGAACAGCAAGCCACCGCCAATGGCCATCATCAGCCCCTGCAACATCTCGCGCTCGGGCAGTTCACCGCGGGCCAGACGTTCGCGGGCGCGCCAGGCGGTGGCGAAACCCGCCAGGCGCAGCAGCAGAATGCCGGTGATGCCACTGAGCACCAGCAGCAGGATGGTCGCCAGCGCGCCAATGGAGCCGCCGACCTTGATCAGCACATACAGCTCGGCCAGCGGAAACAACAGAAACAGTACAAAGAAGATTCGCATCGATGGTCCTTGACGGAAGATCAGCTTCCAGTCCTCTGTAGATGGCGGCAGGAGGGGTCTAATTCAACCCGGGTGACAATCGGCCTGTAACCGGATTATGCGCGACACGGCTGAAGCGAAACTGAATCCCCTCAACCTCGCGCCATGGCAACCAGCGCCTGGCGCACCGCCATTGGCGTTTCGCATGGCTCCGGAAACGCCAGCCAATGCAGTGCCTGGCCGATACGCAGATGGAAGCCCTCGCTATCGATCCCGACCATTTGCGCTGGCGCGCTCTGCGGCAGCCCCGCCTGTTCGACATAGCGGGCGATGGCAGCGGCGTGGTCATCGTTCATGTGCTCGACCATGCCCTGCTCCACCTCGCCGCTTTCGACTGCGAAGGGATTGGCCAGCGCGACGTGGTCCAGCCAGTGAATGGCGCCGAAGCCGCCGATGTAGCGCCAGCGCACCGGCTCCAGCACCCAGAAATCGAAGTCATGCACACGATGGTAGTCGCGCGACTCGGGAAAGTAGCGGTAGTAGCGCTGTGCCGCCGACTCAATTGCAGCGGGCTCGGCGAGCTGACGGGCTTCGGCAAGCAGCGTGAGTCGACCGGCCGCCTGCACATCCTCGGCGGCGCGTTCGCCGACCAGCAGCGAGCACCGCCCATCGGCCTTCAGATTGCGCGTGTGCTGGGCGATGCGGCTGATCAGGATCAGCGGCCAGCCATTGGCGTCCAGGCAGTAAGGCACTACCGAGCCGAACGGAAAGCCGGGCATGGCCTGGGAATGGGTGGAGAGCACGCCGCGGTATTCCTTGAGCAGGAGTTGTCGGGCATGCTTGCTGGCTTCGGCGCTCACCTGAGGCTCCTCGAGACGGGTCCGGATCGACGGGCGCTCAGCATAACGGTTTCCCCGGCGGGCGTCGTTCCCGCAGCAGAACGACCACATGGAGATAGGCATGCAGCTTCAAGACAAAGTCATCATCGTCACCGGCGGCGGCCAGGGCCTCGGCCGCGCCATGGGCGAGTACCTGGCGAGCAAGGGCGCGCGGCTGGCGCTGGTGGACCTGAACCAGGAGCGTCTGGACGAGGCCGTCGCGGCCTGCAAGGCCGCTGGCGGTGACGCCCGCGCCTATCTGTGCAATGTCGCCAATGAAGAGCAGGTCAGCGACATGGTTGCGCGCGTCGCCGAGGACTTCGGCGGCCTGCATGGCCTGGTGAACAATGCCGGCATCCTGCGCGACGGCCTGCTGCTCAAGGTCAAGGACGGCGAGATCAGCAAGATGAGCCTGGCGCAGTGGCAGGCGGTGATCGACGTCAACCTCACCGGCGTGTTCCTCTGCACCCGCGAAGTCGCGGCGAAGATGGTCGAATTGAAGAGCGAAGGCGCGATCATCAACATCTCGTCGATCTCCCGCGCCGGCAACATGGGCCAGACCAACTACTCCGCGGCCAAGGCCGGCGTGGCCTCGGCCACCGTGGTCTGGGCCAAGGAGCTGGCGCGCTACGGCATTCGCGTGGCAGGCGTGGCGCCCGGCTTCATCGAGACCGAGATGGTCGCCAGCATGAAGCCCGAAGCCCTGGAGAAAATGACGTCCGGCATTCCGCTCAAGCGCATGGGCAAGCCGGCGGAGATCGCCCACTCGGTGGCGTACATCTTCGAGAACGACTATTACACCGGCCGCATCCTCGAACTGGACGGCGGGCTGCGTCTCTGATCGGGGCGTCAGGGCCAAAGAAGAAAGGCAGCCAGATGGCTGCCTTTCTTATATATGCACACCGGATCGATAAGGCTTACCAGCCCACGCCGAAACCGATGCTGTAGCGGGTCAAGTCGAGATCGTTGTCGGCACCGCTGATGATGTCCTTCTCTGCCTTCATGTTCAGCGAAGCCCAGTCGGTCACCTTGTAACGCAGGCCGACCTCGGCATCGAGCGCGTAATCGGCCACGTTCTCCAGCGGCTTGCCGAGTTCGCCGGTACTGAACAGCTCGAAGGTCTTGCCCACCAGGTAGCGGTTGTAGTCCCACTTCATCACCGCCAGGTAGAAGTTCTCCTTTTCGCCGTCGGCAAACTCGTAGTCGCTACGGTTGATCAGCCCTGCCAGGGAGAAGGCGCCCAGCTCGTTGTCCCAGAACTGATAACCCGGACCGGTACCGATGGTGCGCTGACGGCGCACGTCCTCGATCTGGTCGCGCTTGTAGCTCAACCGCCCCTGCCAGAACCAGTGCTGATCGAGGAAGCGGTCCAGCGCGTACTCGGCATCCCAGTTGTCGGTGACCGTCACACCGTCACGGTACTCACGGTTGTAGTTACCGGTGCCGTTGTGGCGCCAGAGCCCATGGCGCGCCTTGGTGTCGAAGGAAACGTCGTAGTCATCGGTGTCGGTTTCGGCACGCTTGTAATCCATAGCCACGTCGACATTGCCACTCCAGGTGAAATCCTGGATCAACGGCTTGGGGTGGATGATCTGCGTGATGCTCGCCAAATCCACCGTGCGTGGCGCGGCACCATTGGCGATGACAACCTTGCCCTCGTCGGCTGCCTGCAGCGACTGCGCGACCTCGCCGGTCACGTCGTTCTGCTTGATCAGCAGCTTCTGGTCGCTTTCCAGCGTGGCGATCTTGCTCCACTTCAGCGGAATCGAGCCGCCGTATTCGGTTTCGATGAGCAGCTTGCCGCCGTCGAGCACACTGATCTTGCCGGTCAGACGATCACCATTCTTCAACCACACGGTGTCGGCGAACGAAGGCAGGGCAATGGCGGAAAGGGTCACGCAAAGCAGGGTTCTGGAGAACATATATGTGCTGAAAATCTGGTCGAGGGCGGTTGAAAGGCTGGCATTATCCCTATGCGTTTAACTACAGCAAGCAAAGACCGCCGAATGGAGCGCTAGTTCGGCGCGCAGTACGCCTGCCTGCACCGGAGCACCTGTCATGGCCGACCTTCCACCACTGCTGCCACCCGCTGCCGACGCCGATGCACGGCGTGCCGCTGTTTATCTGGTGATGTCGCAGATACCGCCGGGTAAGGTGGTGAGCTACGGCGAACTGGCCGCCATGGCCGGACTCGGTCGCGCGGCCCGCTGGGTTGGCCGGTTGATGTCTCAGCTGCCCGACGGCACCAGCCTGCCCTGGCACCGGGTGATCGCCGCTGGCGGACGGCTCAGCCTGCCGGCCGGTTCCCCTGCCGGGCACGAGCAGCGCATGCGCCTGCGGGCTGAAGGGCTGACCATCATCAACGACCGGGTGGACATGCGTCGGCACGGCTGGCATTCGACGGAGCACAGCGGTTAGAGTGCGCGCTTCGTCCAAAACTGCACAGATCCTCGATGTATGTCCCGTGAAACCTGGCGCGATGCGCTAGCCGCCTACGCCAGCCCCGCTACGCTGGCCCTGCTGTTGCTGGGTTTCGCTGCGGGTCTTCCCGCCGTTCTGGTGTTCTCCACGCTGTCGGTCTGGCTG
>NZ_JXXD01000079.1 GCF_000935215.1 Stutzerimonas stutzeri | reverse complement strand
GGTAGGCGGCGAGCATCTGTTCGCGCTCGACGAGCATGCGCCCGGCCACCAGGGTCAGGCCCGCCTCGCCCGGCAGGCGCCGCCAGGCCAGACGCGCTCCGTCAGTATCGGTCAGCTCCGCAGCATCGCCGGCCGGCAGTGGTGGTATCGCCAGCCGCGCCGGGTTGATCTCGATCAGCGCGCGTCCCTGAGCGTCGAGCAACCAGAGCAGGCTGTCGCGATTACCCAGCATGTTTTCGTAAAGCTGCGGACGTTGCCGAAGCGCCTCAACGCTGGTGCTGTCCTCGAGCAAGGCCTGCATGCGCTCCAGCCGGCCGAGCAGCGCCTGATCGTCACGCCAACTGATTTCCCGGTCCAGCGAGCGGTACAGATAGAGGCCGATGGCACCGAGCAGCACCACCGCCACCAGGGCGAAAGCGATGGCCAGGCGCAGGCTGAGCGAGCGCGGCAACAGCCTCACGATGCTGTCTCCAGCACGTAACCCATACCGCGCACGGTGTGGATGAGCTTGAGCGGATAGGGATCGTCGACCTTTGCGCGCAGGCGGCGGATCGCGACGTCGACCACGTTGGTGTCGCTGTCGAAATTCATCTGCCAGACCTGCGAGGCGATCTGCGCGCGGGACAGCACCTCGCCCTGGCGACTGAGCAACAGGTGTAGCAAGGCGAACTCCTTGTTGGTCAGGTTGATGCGCTCGCCCTGGCGGGTGACGCGGCGGCGCAGCAGGTCCAGCTCCAGATCGGCGACGTGGAAACGTTCGACCTCACGCGGCGGGCCGCGGCGCAGCAGGGTGCGTACCCGCGCCAGCAGCTCCGCGTAGGAGAACGGCTTGACCAGATAGTCGTCAGCGCCCAGCTCCAGCCCGCGCACACGGTCCTCCACCGCATCGCGCGCCGTCAGGAACAGCACCGGCGTATGCGCAGAGCGTTTGCGCACCACCTGCACCAGCTGCCAGCCATCGAGCCCCGGCAGCATGACGTCGAGGATCACCAGGTCGAAGGTCTCCTCCTCGATCAGGTATTTGCCGTCGACGCCATTGCGCGCGACCTCGACGCGGTAGCCGGACTCCTCCAACCCACGCTTGAGGTAGTCGGCCGTCTTGGCCTCGTCCTCCACCACCAGAATTCGCATCGGATCACCTCGCTGATGGCGCATAGGTTATGGGAGTCGCCGCACTGCGAGCCATTACAAAAGCGTAATGCGCAGGCAACGGTTCTGACGGGCAGGCATCGGCACCATGCGCCCCGAAGCTCAGCCACCCAAGGAAACCGATATGCGTATCGCAGCCACACTGTCATTGCTGACGCTGGCATTACTTACCCCGGCCCTAAGCGCCAACGCCGCCACGCCAGCACCGATCACCCAGCAGAACGTCTCGCTGGCCCTGGCCGACGGCCTGATCCAGGCCACGCTGGATCAGTGCCACGCGGAAAACCGCACGGCGGTGGTCGCGGTGGTGGATCGCGGCGGCAACCTCGTGGCTCTGCGCCGCGACGACAACGTCGGCCCGCACAACACTCTCGCCGCCCAGCGCAAGGCCTACACCGCGCTGTCGAGCAGGACCCCGACCCGTCTGTTCGCCGAGCGCGCCGCCGCTACGCCGGACGCCGCCAACCTCAACACGCTGGATGAGCTGTTGCTGCTCGGCGGTGGCGTGCCGCTGAAGGTCGGCGACGAGGTGATTGGTGCCATCGGCGTGGCCGGTGCCGGCGGTGCCAAGAACGACGAGGCCTGCGCCATGGCCGCCATCGAAAAACTGCTGCCCTCTTCCCACTGAAGAAAAGGAAAACCCCATGAAAGCACTACGTTCAATCGCCGCCGGCTTGATGCTCAGCGGCCTGTCCGGTCTCACCCTGGCCGCCGGCAACCCGCTCAGCGTGCATGTGCTGAATCTGGAGAACGGCCTGCCGTCACCGGACGTGCGCGTCACCCTCGAACAACGTCAGGGTGATGCCTGGAAATCACTCAACAGCGGCGAGACCAATGCCCAAGGCCGCATCACCGCGCTGTATCCCGAAGGCAAGGCGCTGGAAAAAGGCACCTACCGCGTCACCTTCAAGACCGGCGACTGGTTCGCCGCGCAGAAGGCCAGCACCTTTTTCCCCGAAGTTCCAGTGATCTTCGAAGCCGATGGCAGCGTCGAGCACTACCACATCCCGCTGCTGCTGAGCCCCTACGGCTTCTCCACCTACCGCGGCAACTGAGCCGCTCAGCGCACTTCCCAATAGCCCGGTGCGTTGTAGATGTCCTTCAGGTAGTCGATGAAGAAACGCACCTTGGCCGGCAGGTAGCGCTGCTGCGGGTACACCGCCTGGATGTCGTAGGCCGGCAGCGCGTACTCGTCGAGTACCGTGACCAGCTCGCCGCGCTTGAGCTCGGCCTGGATCTCCCAGGTCGAGCGCCAGCCGATGCCCAGCCCCTGCTTGACCCAGTCGAACAGCAGCTCACCGTCATTGCAGTCCAGATTGCCAGCCACGCGGATCGCCACCTGTCTGCCGTCACGCAGGAAGGTCCAGCCCCGCTGCTGCCCGCCCTGCAGGTTGAAGGCCAGGCAGTTGTGTTGCGTCAGCTCTTCCAATGCCGTCGGCGTGCCATGGCGGGCGAAATACTCTGGCGAGCCGCATACC
>NZ_JXXD01000078.1 GCF_000935215.1 Stutzerimonas stutzeri | reverse complement strand
GGAGATCCAACGCCAGATGGACAGCGCACTGGTTGCGTTCGCGGTGCGTCATTACGGCTGCGGCGTAGTAGTCCATCCGCTCTTGCAGACGCTCAGGTGACAACGCGTCGATGGCGTGCGGTGACACTTCGATTTTCAGGTGTGGGCCGATCTGGTCCAGCTTGGCGTTGAAGTTCTTGATGAGCAGGATGAAGCCGAGGTCGGCATTCTGGAGCTTGTACTGGTAGCCCGAGTCCCGGCCAACCCGACCGGCATGCCAGAACTCGCCAGCGAACTGGACCATTGCGCCCGGTTTCTCAAACAGCGCCATGATCTCGGGACGGATCAGTCCGCGATACAGCTGGCGGACCGTATCGACGCCGCAACGCAGCAAGCGGACCTTGGATAGATCGACTATCCGAGCGGTGCCCGGGTCGACGAATAGTCTGCTTTGCGAGTCTTCCAACCCGGTCATGAGGTCGATTCGTTTGAAGTCCTTATTGGCCATTCCGTTTTCCCCTTTACTCTGGATTACTGTGGTTGCTTAGTAGTGGTTATCTGACGTGTTACAGGGACGTCAGCGGGGCGCCGCCGCGCCGACGCCGGCGCCCGATGCGCTACGCTGGCGACCGCCGGCGTCTGGCTCGCGGCGCGTAGAGCTAAGCGACGCCACTGGATCAATCACGCTGGTAACCGCTCCACGGCCCGTCCAGGGCGTGATGCGTTCGCCGTCGATGTCGCAGTACATATCCATCTGTCCGGCGAAGAAGCGGCACTCCCCGAGCGGTACAACGCGGGTCAGGCCACTGTTCGAAACGAGGACGACGCGGGCGGTCTTGCTCACCGGCTTGGCGTTTCCGGTGTTCTGCCAGTAAATCGCGTCTGACTCCGGCTCTTGGGGTGCAGGTGGGCGCCATGAACCCACCGGGGCCATGACGTAGCCGCCCACGCGCCATGTCATCGACATGACCGGCCCTTCGGGTTTGCTGTACACGGCGGTAGCGGCGCGGGAGGTGCGCGACGGTGCTTGCTTGGGTTCAGGCGCTGCCACAGGAGCGGGCGCGGGCGACTTCGGAACTACCGGCGTGCTGAAGAACGAGCGCACGCCCATGACGCCAAAGACACCGCACACGGTGACGATGCCAATCAGCCCCCACAGTCCCCAGGAGCGCAAAAGCGAGGCGCGCCCATCGGCCTTGGATTCGTCGCCCACATCACCCGTGGCCGATTGCGTGGCCGACTTGTAGTAGCACCACACGGTTGGCTTGAAGGTCCCGGCGGTCTGGCGCAGGAGAGCGGTTTTCGGTGGCCGCTGGCCCTTGGCAGCACCCCGGTAGATATCGACCCGGTAGTACTTCTTGGACTTCTTGACGATGCGGTAGGTGGTTTCGACCAGCAGGGTTACCCAGGTGGCGATCTGCTCCAGATCCTGGGTAACCAGCACCACGCGCATGGACTGGCCCTTTTCATCGACCCGGTGACGGTGTTCAGCCAACAGCGCCTTGTCTTCGAGTGCCGCCGCGTTGGTCTTCTGCCCCTTGGGCCAGCGGCGCCAGAGTTCGTCGAGAACCAGCACGCAGCCGTTTGGGGCCAGCTCGGAAAGATCGCGGCGTTCGAACCAGTCTGCCGGTAGCTGGACGATGGTGCCGCCGAACTCGGCCAGCAACGCATCGACCTCGAGCGGGATGTTCGTCACCACATGCCGGCCCTGTTTCAGACTGGGGATGATGACGTGCTCAACGACTCCGTAGGTTTTGCCATGGCCGGGCATGCCGGTGTATGCGTCGATGGCCATAGGTCACCCGATGATCGGCAGGCGGCGGATGACGAAGCGGATCAGGTACGCGAGCAGCACCGTGGTGACGCCGAAGTCGAGCCGGAACATGGAGGCGAAGAACTGGACCTCTGACGGGATCGACTGCATAGCGCCGCCGGCCTGGTAGAAGAAGTCCGGCACCGGAATGGCATTGAAGAACGAGACGATGCCTTCGGACAGCTGGAAGAAGATCCACTGCGGCAGGGTTTCGATGAAGTCGATAACTGAGTCGAAGGCATCCTGGAGCCATTTGAATATCTGGGCGGGGAACGCCCACACCCAATCAATGAAACGACCTAGCTTCTCAAGCATGGCGGCACCTCACGAGGACAGGACGATACGAACGCCCAGCAGGCACCAGACGGCCAGCATGAGCGCGGAGAAGATTCCGGAGATCTCGCCCCACAGGGCGCAATGACCATCGAAGGTGATCGGCTTGCCGAACAAGGTCACCGTTCCGGATGGGCAGGCACCGGAGCCGGACGGAAAGGAAATGGCACCGACCGCGCTGCCCAGGGGCGAATTGCGGATGCCATCGAAGACGCGGGACAGGGATTCGTCGAACCCCGGCACTTTGTCGGCGCCGTCGAAGTAGCTCGGTGCGACGAACGAGCAGTCACCACCATCGCAGAAGCCAGGGCCGGAGCCTTCGCCTTCTTCGTCCTCGCCTTCGCCATCACCAGTACCGGTGCCACCATCGCCACCGCCCGAGCTGCCGCCGTCACCATCACCCGAACCATCGCCGGAGCCGTCGCCATCACCCGACCCGCCATCGGAACCGCCATCAGAACCGCCCCCGCCTGAACCACCATCACCCGAGCCATCGTCGGGGTCAGTGGGATCGGTTGGGTCCGTTGGGTCGGTCGGGTCCGGATCAGGATCTGGCGGGGTATCCGGGGAGCAGAATGTGCCGTTGTAGGTGTAGCCCTCGGGGCACTTGTCGCCATCCTCGGGTGGCGGTGTGTCATCCGGATCCTGGGTATCGCCCTCGGACGGGTTGCCGGGCGTTTGCAGCGTGCTTTCGTTGCACTCGATGCCGTTGCCGGTATAGGCGTAAACGCCGAATACACCAGGCGGGTTGCCGCTGGTGTAGACGTAGACGTTGGAGGCGGCGGTGTAGGTGAAGGCGTACTGGCAACCGTTACCGCAGACCGAGCCCGGAGGGTCAATGGTCGGCTGGCCCACAGCGGCCTTCATCAGATGTTCGTGGCTGACGGTCTGGCCGTTGGTGGCTTCGCACTGCTTGGGCTGAGGAATATCGACACACCGACCGGCGTCCCAATCCCATTGCTGGGCATTGGTGCAGCTGATGGCATAGCGGAGCGTTTGAAACAGAACAGGGCCGTTGTACTGATGGCAGTTGTATCGCGTGTCATCGACCTTGCTGACGTAGCTGACGTTGGTATTTGCCGCCTTGCACGATTCAAGCGGCGTTGGCTTGGGTATGCCGCCCGAGTAGTTGGCCCGCCAGAAGAACTCGTCTGCTGCCGCTGTTTGCATGGACAGCAACGAGAAAAACAGCAGCAACAAGCTGCATATGCGGCCTTGAGCTTTCATCCCTACCACCTCGAAAAGATCGCGTAAGCGCAGGCCGATCCGATGCAGAAGAAGGCGAACTCCCAGAGCGCTTGCATGGCTACCTCGCTAAGAGAAAGGCCGGCACTAGGCCGGCCCGGGTTGCTGGTGAGCGTTACGAACGCAGGAAGCCGAGGACGACGCGGGCACCCTTGATGCCGGCATAAACCGCTGCCAGCAGGGCTGCGACGGCGAGGACACCGGTTGCGATGGTCGAGAAGTCCACGCCATCGGTCAGGGTGCTGTAGTCCCAGCCGGCGGCGTGGGAGGCAGACGCCGCGATGGCGAAGGGAACGGCGAGGGCCAGATCGCGGGAGACGCGTTTGAGGTTTTGCATGGTGGTCACTCCAAATGGGTTTTCAGGCGTGCTTGAGGAAGTCGAGAACGGCCTTACAGCCGATGCCGATCAACAGCACAGTGGTTACGAGCGTGAATCCGATCCCGAACACCTGGGCCAATACCGCGGGGTCCAGTTGGCTGGGGTCGAACTGTTCTGGAAGCTGGACCAAGACCCAGCCCCCGGAACACAGGGGCGCTCCGCCTGCATCGACCGAGACGGTGCCGTCGCAGGTGAGCGCGTAAGTCATTCGCCGGCCTGCTCGAGGTCGGCGGTTTGTTCGGAGGGCTCGCAGTCAGGGCAGACGGCGAAATGGGGCGGCAGGCTGAGGTCTGGCAGCAGGTCGCTTTGCGGCGCGGGCAGCGCCATGAGCTTGCCCATGTCGTTGCCGCAGCAGTCGCAGTACACCCGGTCATCGATCAGCATGGCCGCCCCTCCCGATTAGTTCGCTTTGGCCTGTTCCGGCTGGGTGCCGGCTGGCTTGGCGGTTTGGGTCGGCTGCTGGGTGGGCTTGGTGGCCTGGGTGGCGGGCTTCACCGATTCCAGATGCAGGCAGAGATTGTTGCCCTTCTGTTTACCGGCTCGGGCGATCTCGAAGTGGATGCGCACGGTTTCCAGCGGCTCGAAGTTGGCGCCGGAGGCGAACACTTCGTCGGCCACTTCCAGGGGAACATCCATGCTGACGATGGACAGGCCGTTTTCGGTCTGGCCGTCCGGCTCATCGCCATAGAAGACTTTAACGATCTTTACTTCGCTGCCGTTTTGGCTGAAGGCGAGTTTCTGAGTGCCGAGAAATGCAACTTCCATAGTCGAACGTGCCATCTTGTGTTTCCTCAGTTAGTTGCGCGTTATTGCGCGGTTTGCCTTTTTGCGGGCCGAGAGAGCCCGAGCAGAGGAACTGTTAAAGTTCGCCTCTTGCCTGGGTTTACGCGGCTTGCAACGGGTTTGTGGTACTAGTTATACACGCCTGGAAAGCGTTTTTATCATCGCTAAACAACTTTCATAGTTGCCGTTAGTTTGTGGAATACAGTGGGATAGTCAGGTGTTTAAACTTTCACACTATTAATTTCATCGATAGTTCATTAACACCAAGGGCTTTGCCCTTGTCATCCCACTCTTGCCGCCGAGGGCTCGGGAGCGCGGGGCGGTGAAGCTGCCCCACACTCACGAGCGGAGGCTGTTTCTGTTCGTGCAGGGTCAAGGGTTCGCTTCGCCCGTGCTTCCGTTCGCCGGATCGGTGAAGCGTGATCCGACGAGCCGGGAGCGCGGCCCTGGACCTGATCAAATCCGAGTTGCGGCATGGCGGTGAGAATTGCTCCGATGGCTACCACCGTCAGGGACTGGCTAAGCACGAGCAACACGGTGATGACGTTCATGCGTTCACCCCACCAGCTCGAACGGTTCGTGGATCGGGACGTAGGGCGTTGGCTTGCCCGAGTCGTAGATAACGCTCCACCACTTCGCGGGGCGGTCGGGTGGCGTGTGCTTCTCGCAGATAAAGGCCGGTTCCACTTTCCACTCCGAGAGCAGAGGCTTCCAGGTTCCACCGACGCAGCCCATTTTCAGCGTGCGAATCGGCCGCGCATACGCGGGGCGGCATTGGGCGCAGCGTGTGAACGGGGAGGGAGCGGGGTTCGCCACTTCGCGTCCGGACCAGCAGACAGAGCAGTCGCAGTCCGGTGCATGCGGAAGGCGTAGATAGCTGGTCGGCTTCGACATAGGTCATCCCATCCCCTGGCTTTCCGTAGGCGGCGCGGATCATGCGGAGCGCTCCTGTTCGTTGGTGCTGGGCGCAACCTGGGCGAATGACGCTTCCAGGCGGAGGACGATTTCGGCGTTCAGGGAGCGGCGCGCAGCCCAAGCGGACTGCTCGACCTGGGCGCGGAGTGCAGCAGGCATGCGCAGCTTGAATTGCGGGTCTGTGCGGCTCATGGGTTCACCCCCGGGAAACGCACCAGACGGGTTTTGCCCAGCTTCACGCTCTCGACGGCGCCAGTTCTGACCCAGCCAGCGACCATATCTACGGATACACCGGCCAGAGCGGCGAAGGCGGCTTGCGTATAGAGAGGAGGGTTCATGCGGTCCACTCCTGTTCCAGCACCCAGCTACGCAGCAGCACGCTAGAGTCCGGTCGCACCAATGCCGGCAAGCGAAGGACTTCGCAAAGGATGTCGCTATTCATCGGCGTAATCCCCCTGGCAGAACACCGACTTGCCGCGCTCGATGTCGCGGCGGATGCGGTGCAGGTTGATGACGCGGCGGCGGCCGATTTTCACGGTCGGGAGGGTGTAGGTTTCCACCCAGCCGCGCACCACGTCCTCGGTGATCTGCTCGACGCCCATCATTTCAGCCAGCACGTACTGCGTGCAGAACGGCGCTTCCCGAAAGCTGACGATCCGTTCGGCTTGGCCTTCGATGGTTAGCCCCACTACTCCAGACTGTTCCATGTGATTACCCCTATAATCCGATCATTATCAGCGCTACGACTGGAAGAGCATGTACTTAATACATGTGTCCATAATACATTAGCGGCGCCAAATGTACATAAAACATCTATGGCATTTTTCAATGAGCGAAGGGATAACCGATAGGGGCTATCGATTACTGGAGATCGCCAGCCTCAAAACTCTGGCTGACTCTGGCAGCACTGACTACGTGCGATGGCAGAACATAAAGAGAGGAAAGGCCCGCATCGGGGCGAACGAAGTCGAGATCCTGGGAAGGGTGTTTCCAAGCTATCGGTGGTGGTTGCTTACTGGCGAAGTGAGACCAGAGAATGGCCAGACAAGCCCCGACTATGACGAGGCTAATCGAAACTTGAGCAGTCCAAGCGCGGGATAGCTATAACACGGAAAGTTGCTAAACGCTGGTACGCCCGAGATTGCACTTAACTATATAAAGAAAAAAGGATTGACGACATGACCATTAGAGTTCCTGCGATCAAAGTTCATCAATGGCATGAAGAGTGGGATAAAGTCCGCTGGGATGGGGCTAAGTATAGGTCAGAGCCGCCTAAGTTTTTCATGGTTCTATCTATGAAGGCGGTGGATCTAAGAAGGCTCTCTGCAATTTACCGCAGAAACTCTCAATCAGGCACTGCGCGAGCAGAAGACTTAGGTATTCAGCGGCGGCATGACAAACAGCGCTCTGAAGATATAAAAGAGTTTGTGAGGTTTGGGTATCCTTACTGTGACCTTAAGGAAGGAATAAGAGACAGTGGAGAGCACGAGTCTCTGAGAAAGCCTGGCTGGCTGCCTACAGGTATAGTAATCAATATTCTAAAGCCAGAGCCGAAGTGATAAGAAGGTTGCTCCAGAGGACCTCATAACTATTGAGGAGAATGGAAGGGTTGCTGAATTTGTTCTTCCTTCTTCTTATGATGGCGAAGACTGGAAGCCAAAGTCTATCGCGCCTATTGAGGTTATTGATGGGCAGCACCGTCTCTGGGCATTTGAAGAAGAAACCAGTCCTGATTTCGAAATGCCTGTGATTGCCTTCTTTGGTCTTGATATTAGTTGGCAGGCATACCTATTCTGGTCAATTAACATAAAGCCAGTAAAAATTAATGCTAGCCTGGCCTTTGATATGTATCCGCTGCTTAGGGCTGAAGATTGGCTCGAAAAGGAAGGGCATAAAGTTTATAAAGAGGCTAGAGCTCAGGAGCTTGTTGAAACGCTTTGGGTTCACCCATTAAGCCCTTGGAAAGATAAAATTGATATGTTGGCGACGCCTAATAATCCGTATGTGCGTCAGGCTTCTTGGATTCGGACAATTATTAGCGCCTTTATTAAGCCCATCGACTTGAAGAAGAGTAAGGGTGGGCTCTTCGGTGAGGTCGTTAATGCAAAAGAAAATGTTGTTCCTTGGACAAGGGCTCAACAGGCAGCTTTCTTAATCTGTACTGGTGGAGAGTTATACAGCAATCTCCAAAAAGGGCAGTATCAATGGGCGAATGTGCTTAGAAAAGAAATCAATGCTGATTGGGTTGATACAGCGAACGATCCTGCTATGTTTGGCAAGAAAACCCTTTTAAATAGTGATCAGGGTATTCGAGCTCTTTGGTTGGCGGTAAATGACATTTTTACTTGTAAGATACATGAATGGCGCCTGCTTGAATGGGAGCCCTGTGAGGATGTAGGTGATGTGACAGAGGATGCCGTCACCAATGAAATACGGAGCCTTCATGGAAATCATATATTTCCCATGCTGGCCGATTTGGCAGATTGCTTGGCTTCATTCGATTGGCGCAGCTCTGCCGCTGATGAGCTTAGCGAAGAAGAAAGATTGATCCGCAAGGGATTTAGAGGTAGTGGCGGGTACGTGGAGCTGAAGAAGAAGCTTTTAGAACATATCGCTCATAATAGTGGCAGCGGCGAGGTGGTGGATGCGGCAGATACAGCGCTACGCTACTAAGGGGCGATATTATGATTCTAAACGCCAATCAAAAAAACGTTTTAGCTCTTGCTTGTCCTAATGCCACGGAAAGAGCATTGGTGCGTGCAGCAAGCAACTTTTCGAATAGCCAGTTGATAGCGCAAACAAATAATTACAGAACGGACGCGCGTGCAAAAATACAAGCATTACTGACCGGTCAAGGTCCATTTGTTGTACGCGATCCACGAACACCACCTATTGACCGCTGGGTGTTTCGTTTAGCGAGGCAGGGTCGGTGTGCAGTTCCACGGCAGCAGCGCGTCGTAGTCCTCGACGGCCTGGGCCTGAGGCAGTCGTTCGAGGACGTGGCGCAGGTAGGCGTAGGGTTCCTGGCCGTTGGCCTTGGCGGTTTCCACCAGGCTGTAGAGCTGGGCGCTGGCGGACGCGCCCCGGGGCGTGTCGCTGAACAGCCAGTTCTTGCGGCCGATAACGAAAGGCCGGATGGCCCGCTCGGCCGCGTTGTTGTCGATCGGTAAAAAGCCGGCTTCGACGTAGCGCACCAGGCGGCTCCAGTTGCTGGCCAGGTAGCTCAGCGCCTTGCCCAGGGCATTCTGCGCGGTGACCTGGGGCTGGGTTTTCTCCAGCCAGGCGCGTAGCTGCGCGAGCAGCGGCACGCTGTGCTGCTGCCGCCCGGCCTGCCGGGCTTCGTCGCTCGCCGCCTTGAGGTCGCGCTCGATGCCGTAGAGCTTGTTGATCAAGCCCAGGGCGATGTCGGCGCGCCCGGTCTTGCCCTTGGGTTGCACCTTTTGCGCCTCGACGAACTTGCGCCGCGCATGGGCCCAGCAGGCCAGGCGTTCGACGCCGTCCCGCGCGGCCACGGCGTTATAGCCGGCGTAGTCGTCGGTCATCAGGTAGCCGCGATAGCCCTCGAGCAGGTGCAACGGCACTTCCTGCGCGCGGCTGGATGAGTAGTCGAAGAGGATCACCGGCTTATCCGGCGGGCCGCCGGTTTGCACCCACATCCAAGATTGGCTACTGGGCGCTCGGTCCGGTTCCTTGAGCACTTGCACCCGGGTTTCGTCGCAGTGGATCACGCGGCTGTCGAACAGCTGGTCGCGCAGCAGGTTGAGCACCGGTTGCAGCTGCTGGCCGCACTGGATCACCCAGCGCGCCAGGGTCTGGCGGGAAAGCTCGAGGCCGTGACGGCTCAGCACGTTTTCGAAACGGTGCAGCGGCAGGCCGTCGACGTACTTGGCGGTCAGCAGCGTGGCCAGCAGGCTGGGGCTGGCCAGGCTTTTCTCGATCAGTTGCGCCGGCTTGTCGGCGGTCACCGGCGCGGCTTCGCAGCCCCGGCAGCCGTAGGTTTTACGGATGTGGCGGATCACCCGGATCTGCATCGGCACGATCTCCAGCTGCTCGCTGGTGTCTTCGCCGATGACGTGTTTGCGGCACCCGCAGACGCAGGTCAGCTCATGTTCGGGCAGCTCATGGAGGACCTCGATGCGCGGCAGCTCGGCCGGCAGCGGCCTGCGCTTGCCGCGGCGCTTGAGCGGCGCAACGCCTTCTTCTGCATCGTCAGCGGCCTCTGCCGTGGCCGGGTCGGCCAGGCTTTCGGCCTCGTTGAACATGGCCAGCTGCGGCGAGTCGGGATCGGGGCTCTGCTCGGATTTACGGCCGAACAGGCGCTGGAGCAGCAGCGCATTTTGTTCGCGAAGGTGCTCGATTTGCCCGTCCTTGGCCGTTATTGCCTTGTCCTTTTCCGACATCTGCGCGCTCGCCGCGAGCAGCAACTGCTTGAGCAGAATCGGGTCGTCGGGAAGGGTTTTGGGCATGGTCAGCATGCCGTGGATTATACCGGTTCAGGTCACGAAACGTGGGGTCAGCACCTGGTGCGGGCGGTTGCGCCAGAGGTCGATGCCGTCCAATAACCAGTTCAATTCCTGGGCCGTCAGCACGATGGCCGCGTCACCGGGCTCGGGGTGCGACTTGAAGCGCTCGGCATCCAGGCGCTTGAGCCACAGGCAAAAGCCGTTGCGCTCCCAATACAAAATCTTCACCCGATTGCGGGCGCGGTTGAGGAAGACGAACAGCACTGGGTCGAACACGGCGACCTTGATATCCAGTTCGACCAGAGCGGCCAGACCGTCGATGGATTTTCGAAAGTCCACGGGTTGGGGGTAGAGGTAGACTTTTTCGACCTTGGCATCGGGACGCATCATGCCGGGTAAGCTCCAGAGGGAATCGGGAGCTCAGCATCCGGCCTCAGGCCGCGGGTTTGAAGGTGGGGTTCATGGCGCGGTTACCATTTGTTGAGCCAGATCTTGCGGACGTTATTGCTACATCAACAGTACTTCACTTTTACGATGGCTGGTCATATCTTGCGGAAGCACTCAAGGCTAGCTATCGAGGTGAAATAGGTATTGCGAGGCATGTGGCCTACTACGCCGAGCTCCGCGCAGCAATGTCCATTTTGGCAGCAAGCGGGATTGGAGTTTTTGACAATCGCCATGTTGTAATTGACGCGGGCGGGAGCATTGTTGCCGTTCCTGGAAAAGTACCAACTCATCAAATGGCTTGGCTTGCCCTACAGGAGTGGGGCGGCTTACAAACATCAGGTGTTTTGCTAGGAGAGGAGATAAATGCATTTGGCAGCACGTTGAATGAATGGCTAAGAGAGTTTCAGGGAACAGCAACGTTCAGTCTAACTGGTGCAGAGTGGATTAGTAACTGGGGATTGGATTTGCAGCAGTTCTCACAGGACAGAGAATCTAGGAACGAAGTAAGCTATAGGGTTAATTATAACTATGTGTCGCCGTGTAAAAAGCCACGTGAATTGGCGCCTTTTATTCGGGATATTTGGACAAATACAGAGCCAGGCGCATCGCCGTTTATTTTGCTGGACCAGTTCTTGGTTCGTGGTGCGCTTGAGAAAGTATATAAGGCAAAAGTTCAAACCAATCTTGGTAAAGATTACCTTGAGCGGGTGGCGAAGACATGTCGCAACTTAAATGCCGGGATTTACACTGACTTTCTTTGTCGAAAGGCGACGGTCAGTGATCCTGAGTTCCTGATTTTTGCTAGCAAAACTTCAGGTGTTCATGATGATTTTCAGTATCTCGAAGTTATATCGCGCGCTTATCTTCTGTTGAGAGTTGCTAGTGCGGCCACAAATTATTTATTCCGAAGGTCTGGCTTGAGCTTGCAGGACTTAGAATTTTGGTGGAAGCATACTGGTACTGCAAGCGGTTTATGGTCAAGTGTGGCTCCGCCCGATTCACCAATTGAACTTTGGGATACAATTGATATGTCGCTTGAGGATCTTAATGAGTGGGTTAGCTCAGGCGGCAATGACTGTTGGTTTGAGGTTCATAAAGATTTAGGTGCCAGCATTAATTCTTTAGCAAGAATTGAGCTGGGCGCTCTCTGGGGAATAGCGTGACGATAGAAAAATCCACTCCTTTTTTGAAGTGGGCAGGGGGGAAGCGGTGGCTGATAGATAGTCACTCAAATATTTTCCCTTTAAACTTTAGACGATATATTGAACCATTCCTTGGTAGTGGTGCAGTTTTTTTTGCTTTGCAGCCGAGTTCAGCAATATTGTCGGATCTCAATGAAGAGCTAATAGACACCTATGCAGCTATCAAAGAAGATTGGGAAAACGTTTTTGCTGCTTTAACTATGCACCATTCTAGGCATAGTAAAGAATATTATTACAAGATTAGGTCGTCAAAGCCAAGGGCTGCACATACTAGGGCGGCGAAGTTCATATATTTGAATCGGACGTGCTGGAATGGGCTGTATCGAGTAAATTTACAGGGTGAGTTTAATGTTCCTATCGGTACTAAGGTAAACGCTATTTATCCTACAGATGATTTCGGTTTGTTATCCAGGAACTTAGCTGGTGCGACGCTTCTTGCCGGGGACTTTGAGCGAGCCATTGCGATGGCTGAGGCAGGGGACTTAGTTTTTGCTGATCCGCCATATACGGTGAAGCATAATTTAAACGGTTTTGTTAAGTATAATGAGAAGATATTTAGCTGGGAAGATCAGATACGTCTGAGTGAAAGTTTGAAGCAGGCAGCTAGTAGAGGGTGCACGGTTATATCAACTAATGCGCACCATCCGGCAGTTCAAGAGCTTTATGAAGATGTTTTCCATTTAGATACTCTAAACAGACATAGTGTAATCGCTGCATCCTCTAACTTTAGGGGGAAATACGATGAGCTATTAATTCGCTCAGGGGAGACAGTGACAGTGACTACATCGTTAGGTTTTGATGAAAGACTCTGAAGTAATGAGGCCGGCAGGACTCTAAAGGCCCCGATTTCTGGGGCTTTGGGGCTCAGTGGGGTCCTCGGCAAGCGATTCATAATGCGCCGCTCGCCCGTCCAGCGACATTCACTAGACATTCAAAGGCGCCTCGCCAAAGCTAGCCGCCCTTTGTCGTTCCACCTATTTGCTGTTCCGTTTACCGAGGTAAACCATGCGTGACCGTTTTGATGAAATCCGTGCCGAGCGGGATGTTCATTCCGTCGAGCCGGTTGTTTACAACCGTGATCCCCATGCCGGGCTGTGGAAGCAGATCGCGTTGGGGATTGTGGTGGGTTATCTGGCGTTGGGTCTGATCAGTGCCGTCGGTTGGGCGGTGTTTGTGCGGTTTGCCTTGGGCAGTTTGCAGATTGCGGTGCCGTGAAAGCTGGGGCGTTAGGCTGGCGAACAGGTTCTTCTGAGGCCGCGGTATCAGCGGGCTGTGGCGCCTTCTCTTGCCGTTGACGTTACCCGTGGTGCGGCGCAGAATCGGCGCCATTTCGCGGGGAGCTATCCTCCGCTAGCGGTTTCTTTGGTGTCTGAAGGGCGTGTGATGAATACGTTGCTGTCTGCGGTCTCGGTGATCGTTTGTGCGTTGGCAATCAGTGCGGGTGTGATGCTCGATGTTCGGCACAAGCCGAGCGACGAGGCGAAGCGGGTGTATACCGCTGAGCGGGTGAACGAGATTTTGCGGCGTAATACCAAGCAGAGCTGAGCCGAGAGGCAAGGCGGCGGAATAAAAAAGAGGCGGCCCGAGGGTCGCCTTTTTCATGTCCGAAAAAAGCCGGGCGCAAGCCCGGCGAAGTCCAACGAGGAGAGGTGCTGCGGCGTGGTGCTTACCAGAGTGGCAGGCTGTAGCTGACGATGAAGCGGTTCTCGTCCAGATCGCTTTGGAAGTTGCTTCGCGTGGTGGCGTTGCGCAGCTTGAAGCCGAGGT
>NZ_JXXD01000077.1 GCF_000935215.1 Stutzerimonas stutzeri | reverse complement strand
CCAGCCGTTTGGCGATGGCGGCCTCGCGCTGGTCGCCCGCGTCTGGCGACAGCCAGGACGCCAGCGCCGCCGCGACGATGGACGACTTGGACACGCCTTTCTTGGCGGCCAGTTCTTCCAGGCGCTTGGCGTGCTCGTGCTGAATGAACAGGTTGAGGCGGTATTGGCTCATAGGTCGATTCCGTCGTTGGGGTCGAGGGAAGCCAGCCGGGCCGTGCGCTGCATGGCCGGGTCGAGCTGGCCGGGAAGCGGCAGCGGCAGGTCGTCGTCATCGAGCAGCGCGAGGTCGGAAGCGTGTGCGTCCGGCTCGGGGTCGTAGGCGACCGTTTCGAAGAGTTCGGGCTGGCGGCGCAGGCCGCCGTCGTCGGCGCCGCCGGGGTCATCGGCGGATGCCGTGGCCGGCGCCACAGGCACGGTCGGGATCGCCAGGTCGCTCCAGTCGTCGAGCCGCGATGGCGGCGCGTCGGCGTACTGCCCGGCTGCCAGCGTGGGCGGCGGTAGTACGCGGCGCTTGAAGTTGGCATCGGCGTAGTAGCGCAATTTCTTCGCCTTGATCGGCGCGACGCTGGACACCATCACCACCGATTCGTCTGGCGGGAGTTGCATCACTTCGCCAGGCGTCAGCAGTGGCCGTGCGGTTTCCTGCCGCGACACCATCAGATGGCCCAACCACGGCGCGAGCCGGTGGCCGGCATAGTTGCGCTGCGCACGCAGTTCGGTAGCCGTGCCCAGGGTTTCGGAAATGCGCTTGGCCGTGCGTTCGTCGTTGGTTGCAAACGTCACGCGAACGTGGCAGTTGTCGAGGATGGAATGGTTTTGCCCATACGCCTTGTCGATCTGGTTCAGGCTCTGAGCGATGAGAAAGCTGCGGATGCCATAGCCGGCCATGAAGGCAAGCGCGGACTCGAAGAAGTCCAGGCGGCCCAACGCCGGGAACTCGTCGAGCATCAGCAGCAGTTTGTGGCGACGGGCGATGCCGTCGGAGCCGTCGAGCGATTCGGTCAGCCGCCGCCCGATCTGGTTGAGGATCAGCCGAATCAGCGGCTTGGTACGGCTAATGTCCGAAGGCGGTACCACCAGATAGAGCGATACCGGATGCTCGGCGGAAATCAGGTCGGCGATGCGCCAGTCGCAGCGCGACGTGACTTCGGCCACGGTCGGGTCGCGGTACAGGCCGAGAAACGACATGGCGGTGGAGAGCACACCCGACCGCTCGTTGTCCGACTTGTTGAGCACTTCGCGGGCAGCGGACGCGACAACCGGGTGCGGTGCATCGGCCAGGTGCTTCGTCGTCATCATCCGGTGCAAGGTCAGCTCGAACGGGCTGGCCGGGTCGGAGAGGAAGTTGGCAACGCCGCGCAGCGTCTTGTCCTTGCCCGCATAGAGCACATGCAGGATGGCTCCGACCAGCAGCGCGTGGCTGGTCTTCTCCCAGTGGTTGCGCTTCTCCAGCGCCCCTTCGGGGTCAACGAGAATGTCCGCGATGTTCTGCACGTCGCGCACTTCATGCGCGCCGCGCCGTACTTCCAGCAGCGGGTTGTAGGCTGCCGACTTTGCATCGGTCGGGTTGAACAGCAGGCAATGTGAGAAACACGAGCGCCAGCCGGCGGTGATCTGCCAGTTCTCGCCTTTAATGTCGTGAATGACGGCGGATGCGGGCCACGAAAGCAGCGTGGGCACCACCAGGCCGACGCCTTTGCCCGAGCGCGTGGGCGCGAAGGTCAGGACGTGTTCCGGGCCTTCGTGGCGCAGGTACTCGTTGCGGTACTTGCCCAGGAACACGCCAGCCGGTTGCGTCAGCCCGGCCTTGCGAACGTCATCCGCTTCGGCCCAGCGTGCCGAGCCGTATGTGGTGACAAGGCGCGATTGCCGGGAGCGCCACACCGACATGGCGATGGCGACCACCACCGCCACCAAGCCGCTACCGCCCGCGATGGCCCCGCCAATATCGAAGACATGCGGCGCGTAGGCATCGAAGAAAAACCACCACTCGAACAGCCGCCAGGGGTGATAGACCGGCGTGCCGAAGAAATCAAACCAGGGCGAGCCAAGGCGTAGTTGATAGCCCAGGGCGGCTGCTGTCCATTGCGTTGCACTCCATACGCCGGCGATCACGATGCCGAAGACGGCGGCGATCTGCCCGAACAGCACGCCCTGAGCTTGCATGACTGACCTCCGATTCCTGCGCTATTCCTCGTTCAAGAGCGGCACAAGGACGTGCCGCATAGCGTGAGAATCGGTGCCGGGTCAGTGCCGGTCAAAGACCGTTATCGGAAGCAAGATGATGCAAAAAGCATCGTTTCAGGCTGCAAAGAAACCAGTAAAAACACCGCAGGCGCGAGCGTGCTGCGGCGTGTTGGCAAAGAAGACAGGATTTTTGCGAAAGACTGCGATCAGAACTTCGGTGGCGTTTCCAATGGCGTGTAGGGTGTCTTGCCGTCGCCATAGAACCGCTTGCGCGTGGCTTCGGCTACCCGGTTGCACAACATGTCGCCAAGCGTCGCGCGGTCGGTTTTGCATTGCTGGCGTAGTTCCTTCAACCGTGCCGGGTCGGCAGCCAGTTCCTCCACGGTCGGTACGTTGGCCTGCTTGGGTGTCTCCGACGGGCCGCAGGCCGTTAGCACGGCGACCACAAGCATAGGTGTTATTCGCTTCATAGCTCGAATTCCTCCTGTGATTCGGACTGAGGTGGCGGCACGGGCCTCCCACCTTCGGGCAAGTCGATCACCTGCACCCGTTCGATGAATCGGGACAACACTTCCGAACGCTCGTCTTCGCGTCGCAACAAGTAGGTTGTCAGCATTGGCGAGCGGCCCGCCAAGGGCCGGGCCACAACGCCAGGTTCCCGGTTGGACACGATATGCGGAGCACCAGCCAGCCCCAGGGCGAAGCCGGCCGATACGACCACCATCATCAAGTCGAATGAGGCAACACGTTCGACGATCAGAGGCTCCCGGTCAGAGCGGCGCAGCACACGTTCAACCTGTCGCGCGTAGCCCTCACATGCTTGCGGGTCGCAGAGAACCAGCGGAAAGTGCAGCACTTCGTCCAGCGGGATGCGTCGGTGCTTGAGCAAATGATGGCGTGCTGGCACCGCCACCATCAGCGGGTCATTCCACACGGCTTCGGCGGCGATACCTTCGCCTACTTCATCCGATTGCGCGAAGCCCACGTCGTACAAGTCGTCTTGCAGCCCCTTGATTTGCTGCGACAAGGGCACCTGAAACAGCCGGATATCGACTTCTGGTTCCTCCTGCCGGCAAAGTGCGAGCAAGGTCGGTAGGCGCGGCGGCGTGATGCCATCGGACAGGGCAATACGCAACTGGCCGTGGAAGCCATTGGCCGCAGCCTTCACGCTGTCGCGGGCCTGCTGCAAGGCAGCGAACACGCGCGGAACATGCTCCAAAAACAGCTTGCCCGCCCGCGTCAGGCGCGTGCTTCGGCTGGTTCGGACAAACAACTGTTCACCCAAGTCTTCCTCCAACTCCTTGATAGTGCGCGACAGCGGTGACTGCTCGATATGCAGTCTCTCAGCCGCGCGGGCGAAGTGGAGTTCTTCAGCGACTGCAATGAAGTAACGCAGATGTCGTAATTGCATGGCCGCTCACGATTTCTTCGATTCTGCATCGCTGCATTTCGGCAGCGCAGCGGGTTTTTCCATCAAGACGAAAACCAAGACAGCGAGCAGCGCCCCGGATAACGGTGCCAGCCAATAGATCCAGTGGTTTTCCCAGTGATGGCTGAACAGCGCAGGCCCAAAACTTCGCGCCGGATTCATGCCTGCGCCTGTGATGTGTCCACCGACCAGTGCCCCCAAGAACACCACCGAACCAATGATCAGTGCACTGGTAGTTCGCAGCACGGTCAAAACCAGGAAAAAAGTCAGAATTGTCTCCACCATGAAACCGTTCGCCAGGCTGACGCCGGTGCCGATTCGGGTGGTGCCCGCTTCGATCCGTTGCCAGAAGAGGGCGAACAAAGTGGCCGACGCCAGACAGGCGCCAATGATTTGCGCGATGTGTAATAGAGCAGGCATCTATACGAACACCTGCCAGTAGCGCAGAGCGAAAGTGTCACCACGGGGTTAAGGTGGGCACTGCTTGACGTCGAAATACCGCCAATGATGCAGGTCACGCTGACCCCAAATGCAAGCGCAACGCCGAGATAACTGACCGCGTCACCTTGCTTGCTCAGTATCGCTGCGCCCGCCCCGATAAAAATCAGCGCGAAAACCCCAATCAATTCGGACAGAAAATATTTCCACTGTGTAGGAAGCATACGAACTCCTCCGTGGACTACCCGTTCTTGTTCAATGCAGCGCCCCTTTTACGCAGCATTCCTATCCTCTTTCGCTTGAAAACGCCGAGATCAGGAAGGCATGATCGGCCGTCCTGATCTCACTTCGTGTTGCACGCAAAATGGGGGCTCCTAGCATCCGCACCCAGCGGGGCCGCAAACGCCCACATCGGCCAGCGTCGGCACTGACTCAATCTGCGGCGTACCACACTGGAAAAGGCCATAGTGTCGGCGGCCGTCGCCAATCACATCGAACAAGATCCGATAACGACTCTTGCTGATCATGTCGGCCGTATTGCGACATACCGGTACCGCCCGACCGGTATCGAAAGCATGGCCGTTGTCCAGCACGAATCGGTCGGGGGCTTCCGGCAGGTTGCCTTTGTAGATGGCAACCTGCCCGTAATCCTCGCAACGGTCTTCCAAATCCATCTTGAACAGGCGCAAGGTGATCGAGTACAACTTGGCGCCCCCGAGCTTTGCTTCGATGGCGGGATTGGCGATGGTCTTCAGGCTCTTGGCGGTAACTCGCACATCAAGGAAGCCGGCAGCCTGTGCCAAACGCACGAAGTCCTCGAAATACAGCGCATCACCGATGCACTCGCCGACGATAAGCGGATCGTCTTTCAACCCAGGGGCTAGCCTGCGGTCCGAGAAGATATCGGCGAAGTAGATTTCGCCGCCAGGCTTGAGCAGTTTGGCCATACCTGCCAGCACATCGGCCTTGGTCATCGACAGGTTGATCACGCAGTTGGAAACGATGACATCTATGCTCTCCGGCGGCAGGTCGAGCTGATCCAGGGCTTCGATATTGCCTTGCAGGAAGCGGACGTTGCTTTCGGTGTGGCCGAAGACCTTGCGGTGGTGCTCCACATAGCTCTGCGCGAAAGCGATCTGTTCGGCTGTGGCGTCCACACCGATGACCTTGCCTCGCTCGCCCACCAGGCTAGACAGCACGAAGCAGTCGCGTCCGCCGCCGCAGCCCAGGTCCATCACGGTTGCGCCCTCCAGCAGCGGGGGGAAGGGCGCACCACAACCGTAGAAGCGCATCTGCACATCGTCGTGTATTTGCGTCAGGATAGCTTTGATGGCGTCTGATGGCGGCTCGTCCGCTGTGCAGACATTGGTCGCCAAATCTTGCTTATCCGTCAAGGTGTCCCCGTAGTAGTGCTGAACTTCCTCGATCCGCCGTTCCAGGGTTGGAGCTTGATTGTTCATGGACTGTCTTCCTTTGAGTTGAAGGGTTTAAGGTCAGTGGGCAGCCATGCGGCCCAACAAGTCGATGCCGACAGGCTCCTGCGCCTGCAACGGAATCATGGCGAAGCGATGGGCATGCTGGCCGCGCGCGTCGGCAATCAGCGGCAGTTCGCGGTTGGCGCGCGTCACCAGGAATGGCGATGCCGGACGGGCGGCAGCCAAGCTGTTGTTGATCACCCTAGCCCAAGGCTCAATCTACGCGCGGAGCATGTCGTGTTGCAGGCTCACCGTTTCCAGCACCGGCGTGGTTTCCACCTTGATAGGTCGATTGGGCTACCGGGCGGCAGGTGGCTGCTGAGTGGCATCATCGTCCTTGACCTCCTCAATGCGCACCGCGCAACATGCGGATTTCTTGGCGACGGGCATTGGGGTCATTTCCGTCTTGGGCACTTCTTCGATGCGCACCGCGCAGCAAGCCGAGTCCTCCTGCTTACCAAACAAACGCGCTATAAAGCCCTTTTTCTCTGACATGGTCTTTCTCCTTCAAATAAACAACAGATTGGCGACGTAACCCACGCTGATGGCGACCGTGAAGATCGTCAGCACGAACACTGCCACCAGTCGGGGCCGGAAGATCGTGTTGAGCAGCGTGACTTCGGGAATGCTGGCACCTGCGCCAGCGATGATCAGCGCCGCTACCGCGCCGATGCTCATGCCTTGGGACTGCAAGGCCATACCAATCGGAATCAGGGTTTCAGCGCGGATGTATAGCGGCACACCGATAGCAGCGGCCACGGGAATTGCGAACGGGTTGTCGGCACCTGCCATAGTGGCGATCCACTCGCCGGGTACCACGCCATAAATTAGCGCGCCAATGCCCGCGCCGATCAGCAGGTAGGGCAAGGAAGTCTTGAACAAAGCAAAGGCCGCGCTGCCAGCTCGGCGCAGGCGCGATTTGAAGTCGGTCGGCCCTGCAATTTCGCTCTCGCCCACCACACGCACCTTCTTTACGTCGCGCTCCAGGCCAAAGAGCTGCCAGACCGCGCCCACTGCCACCGCCAGCACAAAGGACGCGGCGCCATAGAAGACGGTGAACTTCCAGCCGAACAACGTGACCAGTAAGCCCAGGATCACCGGATTGAGGATGGGCGAGGAAACTAGAAAGGACATGGTGGCGCCAAATGGCGCACCGGCGTTGAGCAAGCCGACCGTGACCGGAATGGTCGAGCAGGAGCAAAACGGCGTGACTGCCCCCAGCCCGGCACCGACGATGTTGCCACGCAGGCCTCGCCCGGTCAGCAGGCGTTGCACCGTGCTGGCTGGTACATACTCCTGCATCATCGCCACCATGAAACTGACGACGAAGAACAGCGCGATGAGCTCGGCGCTGATCATGGCGAAGAACTGCAGGGTTTCGGTGAGTGTGTTCAGGTTCATTATATATTCCTGATCAATGCATAGATGGTCAATGTTTATATTCAAAAAAAACCGTCATTGCTGACGGGTGATGTGCGCAGCCACCTCCATCCAAGCATCTACCGCTACCGTGAAGGCTTCGCGGCCCTTGTCGGTCAACGTGTAGACCTTGCGTCCACGGCCCGCAACCGTTTCGGTATGCGCGGTGACATAGCCGCCCTGCTCGAACTCGAGCAACACCGGGTAGATAGTGCCTTCGGTGGGGGCGCAACAACCTTGGGTCGAGCACTCCACTTCACGTGCGATCTCATAGCCGTGCATGGGCCGCTTTTGCAGCACGCTCAGAATGAAGAACTTGGACAGGCTCATCTTGATGATGCCGCTCCAATACAACCGGTCGGTATAGTCCACCGGTGTGCGCTCTACGGTCTTGAGGGAAGTCGTCGATTTATCCATGAACCCAATTATATACCTTGTCCATCAAGGTATCAAGCGGCAACCGAAAAATCCCCTCCTGGGGCGGTGCCTGGCCGGATAGAGGGCGCTCGCATGAGTCTGCGACCACAAGTGAAGCATCACGAGCCACGGCACACATGACAAATTCAGTCTTTAGCCGACAGACGGGCCGCGCTGGCGGCCGAATTCCCAGGAGGCATGCCCGCCGCGGACCGTGGCGGCCAGGGATTGGCCCAGCCGCTGTTCGATGACGGGCTTCCAAGGCACGAGCGTGAAACCCAAGCCGTCGTCCAGCATGGCGAAGCGCCCGCTGGCGAGCATGATGGAGCGCCGATAGATGCCGGCCACGCGCTGCCCGTCGGCCACCGGGCGATGCTCCAGGCCGGTTTCCGCCGCTATGTCCTTGGCGGCCTGCGCCAGCTCCCGATTACGCAGCGTGCCCAGCAGGTTTCGGGCGAGGATGACGCGTTGGCTGCGTCGTTGGGCCAGCCCCTGTTCTTCGAGGAAGTCGGCACGCTGCTGCATGGCCTGCTTGGCGTCGCCGCCAAAGCCCAGGTCGCCCAGCCCACGACCGCTGCTGATCAACTGCTGGTCGAGCCAGGTGGCCCCGATCACGCGGGCCTGCCGCTCGATGGGCAGGTGAGATTTCAGCTCCACCGCCACGCCGCCCAGGCGCTGTGCGTCGTACTGGCGGCCACGCTCGGTCAGGTCGTCCGGCACCTTCCATAGCCCTTCGGCGACGCGCTCCACGATACCGGCTCGGCGCAGGGCTTCCAGCCGCCGGACATGCGACGCGACAACTTCCTGCGGGTCGCGCCCATCCTTGGCACGGCCCTGTTCGATTACCAGGTGGTGATTGGCGCGGTACAGGCCATCGCTCGCCAGCGCGGCGATGTTCTTGTCGGCTGCACGCACGTCGGCCGAACCTTTCACTTCCACCACCGCGCCCGTGGGATAGTTCGCCAGCTCGTCGCGGGCATTCAGCGCGACGTAGTGGGCCTTACCGTCCGTACCGTCGATGACCAGATAGCCCCGGTCGTGCAGTTCGTCAGCCAGCCCCTTCGCGGCCACACGGCCAAGGATGGTTCTGCCATCGTCGCCTGGCTCGAACACCGCCAGCTCACGCGGCTGCTCGCTCATGGCCCGCTGCATCGTGCGGATAATGTCGCCACGCTCGCCCAGGGCACGCAGGGTCTTTTCCGCATCGGCATGAATGGCCCAGGTGCCGGGCTGCGTCTCGTCGGCCAGGCCCAGACGCTGCAAGCGTTGCAGGCGGCCGATCAGCAGCAGGCGTTGGCGTTGCAAGTTCGGCTCGCTGAAGCGTTCGATCTGCACCCGGCCATCCTCGCCGGCTTCGCGCTGCAAGGTGCGATCCAGGCTTGTCCACCGCGCCTGTTCTACCTCGCGCCCCAAGGTCTGCTGGATCTCCAACTCGGTGCGCTGCCCCAGCCATTCGGTCGCCAGTTCGGCGGCACGATGGCGGAAGCCGTGGGCGATGTAGTCGCCCGCGATGATGAGGTCTTTGCCGGTGTCGTCGCGTCCGCGCACGATCAGGTGGGTGTGCGGGTTGTCGGTGCTCCAGTGATCGACCGCTACCCAATCCAGTCGCGTGCCCAGGTCGGCTTCCATGCGGTTCACCAGATGCTGTGTGTAGGTGCGCAAGTCGTCCAGTTCCGCGCCGTCTTCCGGGGAAACGATGAAGCGGAAATGGTGCTGGTCGTCGGTGCAGCGTTCCTTGAAGGCATCCAAGTCGGCTTCGTCGGCCTGCGGCCCGTAGGCCCGGCCCGGTTCGCCATCACGGCCCGCGCCGTCGCGTTCGACATAGCGCAGGTGCTTGGCGAGAGACTGTGGGCTGGCCCGCTGGTGATTGACCAGCAGCGTCTTGATGGTCACGCGCCGCGACATGGGCGTTAGCTTCGCCCCGGCGAAGCGCGCTGCCGTGTGGCCGCGCCCCAGGCGCGAGCCGGGACGCTGGCCGGTGCCAGCCGCCCCAGGACGGCGCACCGCCGACTTGCCGCTGCTGGCTTTGCCGGCCTGCTTGAGCACTTTGGAAACAAAGCTCTGCCCCTGGCCCTTGCCCCGGTTCTTCGGGGCGCTTGGGCGCACGAGGAAATCGTCGTCGCGGCGGTCGGTCATGGCCGTTCTCCCGGCAAGCTCTGGCGTGTCCAGTCGTGCGAAGCACGCGGAC
>NZ_JXXD01000076.1 GCF_000935215.1 Stutzerimonas stutzeri | reverse complement strand
GGCAGTACCTGCCGATTGCCAAAAAGCCGCCGGTCTACCCGCAACGGGCGCTGGACTCCGGGCTTCAGGGTTCCTGCACGGTCAGCTACACGGTCGATGTGCAGGGTCGCGTGCGCTCGCCCGAAGTGGTCGGCGACTGCCATCCGCTATTCATCCGCCCATCACTCACCGCCGCCAAGAGCTTTCGCTACCAGCCGCGCATCGTCGAAGGCCGCGCGGTTGCCGTGCCCGACGTAAAGAACACCTTCCATTACCGCATCGAATGATGCCGTTACGACTCAGGAACCGTTTTCGATGAAACAGGATTTCACCGATTTTCACGCGAGCGTGGGTGCTCATGACGACCAACCGGTCAATCCGAGCGGCAACGTGCCGCTGCAGCAGGCGATTGATCACCGCCGGCGCGGGCTGCTCAAGGGTGGGCTCGGCCTGGCCGGTATCGCCTTTCTCGGCGGCGGGATGGCCGGCGCGCGAGCCGCGACCCGGGGCGATTCGCTGCTCGGCTTCGAAGGTATCCCGACCCAGCTCGACCCGCATTTCGACCGTGTCGAGGTGGCGCCGGGCTACAGCGCCCGGGTGTTCTTCTCCTGGGGCGATCCGGTGCATGCCGACGCACCCGAGTGGCAGCCGGATGCCAGCGACGATTGGCAAGCCCAGCTCAGGCAGGCCGGCGACAATCACGACGGCATGCATTTTTTCCCGTTTCCCGACGCGCCCGACAGCCGCGGCCTGCTGGCCATCAACCACGAGTACGTCAACCCGACGTTGCATCCAAAAGGCATCGCCGTGGTCGATGGCCGGCGCCCGCTGGAACAGGTGCGCAAGGAGCAGGCGGCCCATGGCCTGAGTGTCATCGAGGTGCGCAAGGATGCGCAGGGCGAATGGCAGCGGGTGATGGATTCACCCTACAACCGCCGCATTTCCGGCATGACGCCGATGGCCATTGCCGGGCCGCTGGCCGGCCATGCAGCGATGCAGACCATGGACGACCCGGAAGGAAGGACGGTGCTCGGTACGCTTAACAACTGCTCCAGCGGGTTCACGCCCTGGGGCACCTATCTGGTCTGCGAGGAGAACTGGCACAACTACTTCGTCAACCACGACGCCGACGACCTCGCCGCGCGCGTCTCGCACAACCGCTACGGCATCGCTGGCAGCGGCATGAGCAAGCTCTACGGCTGGGGCACGGTCGATCCGCGTTTCGATGCCACGCCGCAGGCAGGCCAACCCCATGGCGGCTTCGTCAACGAGCCGCACCGGTTCGGCTGGGTGGTGGAGGTCGATCCGTTCGATCCGCAGAGCACGCCGGTCAAGCGCACCGCTTTCGGCCGCTACTGCCGCGAGTGCTCGGTGCTGTCGCTGGGCGAGGACGGGCGCATGGCGTTCTACTCAGGCGACGACACCAAGGGCGAGTACGTCTACAAGTTCGTTCCCAGCGGCCGCTACGTGCCCGGTGCGGACGCGGCCAACCGCCGCTTGCTGGATGAGGGCACCTTGTATGTCGCGCGTTTCGATGCCGACGGCAGTGGCCAGTGGCTGGCGCTGGTGCACGGCGAGCATGGCCTGACCGCGGAAAACGGCTTCCCCAGCCAGGCCGAGGTGCTGCTCAACGCCCGTGCCGCCGCCGACCGCGCCGGCGCGACGCCGATGGACCGGCCGGAGTGGGTCGCGGTGCATCCCGATAGCCGCGAGGTCTACGTCACCCTGACCAACAATGACGGGCGCGGCACCAAGCAGCCGCTGGACAAGGCCAACCCGCGACCGAACAACCTGCACGGGCAGATCCTGCGCTGGCAGGAGGAGGGCGGCGACCCGGCGGCGACGCGCTTCCAGTGGGAAGTCTTCCTGCTCGCCGGCGAGCGTCGCGGTGCGCGGCATGCCCAGGGCCGGCCGGTCGCCGCCAACCTGATCGGCACCATCGACGGTGACATCTTTTCATCACCGGACGGGCTGGCCTTCGATCGTGACGGGCGCTTGTGGATCGAAACCGATTTCGACGATGACGAAGCGGTGATGCAGGCCATGGGCACCAATCAGCTGCTCTGTGCCGATCCGAAAACGCGCGAGGTGCGGCGTTTCCTGGTCGGGCCGCGGGGTTGCGAGATCACCGGCATCACCTGGAGCCCGGACTACCGCGCCATGTGGATCAACGTGCAGCACCCGGGGCTGAGCTTTCCGGCCAGCGACGGCCAGTCACGCCCGCGCTCTTCAACGGTGCTGATCACGAAGGACGATGGCGGCGTGATCGGCAGCTGACGATCACGCCGGCGCCATCTGTTCAGGAGCTGCCACGCAGCTGCTCTATGGCGTCCAGCAGCTGGTCCTGGGTGAAGGGCTTGGCCAGTCGCTGCAGCGGCAGCGCCGGGGTGGCCGATGGCAGTTCGGCATAACCGGACACCAGCAGGATTGGCAGCTCCGGTCGGCTGACCCGTACCTCGGCCGCCAGTTGTGCGCCGCTCATCAGCGGCATGGCGTGATCGGTGATGAGCATGTCGATCTGCGCCACCTGCAGCAGCTCCAGCGCCTGCGCAGCGGAGCGGGCCGTCAAGACGTGGTGGCCGGCGGCTTCCAGCATGCCGGCGGTGCCGAACAGCACCAGTTCGTCATCGTCCACCGCCAGCACGGACAGCGGACGCATGGTCCTGCGCGGGAGGTCGTGCGGTGACGGGCTGCGAGTCGGTTCCGCGGCTGACTCGTCCTCCAGTGCTGGCAGCCAGATTTGCGCGGTGGTGCCGGCGCCGGGGCTGCTGCGCAGCACTAGTCGCCCACCGGATTGCTCGGCCAGGCCATGCACCATCGACAGGCCGAGACCGGTGCCCTTGCCGACGCCCTTGGTGGTGAAGAACGGTTCGACCGCGCGCTTGAGCGTCGTCTCGTCCATGCCGGTGCCGCTGTCGCTGACATTCAGGCGAACGTAGCGCCCGGCGGCGAGGCCGTGCTGCTCGCTGGACAGCGTCACCTGTTCGGCGACGATGAGGATACGGCCCTCGCCGGCCATGGCGTCGCGCGCATTGGCGGCGAGGTTGAGCAGGGCGGTTTCCAGCTGGTTGGGATCGGTCTTGACCCGCGCCAGTCGCTGCGGCAGATCCACGTCCAGCTGGATGGTCGGGCCGAGCGAGCTGAGCAGCAGTGCCTGCATGCCTTGGATCAACTGGCGCAGATCGATCGGCGTCTTGTGCAGTTCCTGCTTGCGCGCGAACGAGAGCATGCGTGCCGTGAGCGAGGCGCCGCGCTCGGCACCGGCGCGGGCGTTGTCCACCAGGCGCAGCAGGGCCGGATCGGCCGGCATGCGCCGACGCAACAGCTCCAGGCTGCCGAGCACGGCCATCAGCAGATTGTTGAAGTCGTGGGCGATGCCGCCAGCCGGGGGCAGCCCAGTCGCCGCGGATGGTGAAGCCGTCCTGGTCCGGATCCATGTCGGCGTAGGCGCAACTGGACAGGCCGAGATGCTCGCCGAGCATGCGTGTGGTGATGGTCAGGATGGCGTCGGCGTCGATGCTGCGAGCGGTTTCCTTGGCCAGCGCATCGAGAAAGCGAAGGCGCTGCTCGTTCTGGCGCAGGGCTTGTTCGGCCTCGGCGCGCTCGGTGACGTCATATCCCTCGATGAAGATGCCGGTGATACGCCCTTTGGCATCGGTCACCGGCTGGAAGACGAAGTCCAGTAGACGCTCTTCCTCCGGCTCGCCTTGGGTTCGCTGCAGGCCGACCCGGATACCGGAACCGACGAAGGCTGTGCCGCTGCGGTAGACCCGGTCGAGAATGTCGATGAAGCCCTGGCGCTCGACCTCCGGCAGCGCTTGGCGCACCGGCTTGCCGATGACGTCGCGCTCGCCCACCACCCGCAGATAGGCCGGGTTGACCATTTCGAAGACGTGTTCGGGGCCGCGCAGCATCGCCATCAGTCCGGGTGCCTGTTCAAACATCTGTTGCAGGCGTACCTGCTGGCCTTGCAGTTCGCGTTCGGCCATTACCCGCTCGGTGGTTTCCACCACCAGGGCAATCACGCCGGCCGGCTGCGCCTGATCGTCGAACACCGGCGAATAGTCCAGATTCATCCACGCGTGCTCGGGGCGGCCGTTGCGGTACAGCACCAGTTCCTGATCCTTGTACGACAGCGTGCCGCCAGCCAGGACGACCTTCATCACGTTGTCGTTGAACTCGGCGACTTCCGGCCAGCCCTCGCGTACTTCAGAACCGAGCAACTGCGGATGTCGGCTGCCGGCGAGCTCTGAATAGGCGTCGTTGTAGATCATGGCGCCGCGCTCGCCCCAGAGCAGCGCGATGGGCGTCGGCGAAAGCAGCAGCATGGCCGTGACGGTCTTCAGGCTCGACGGCCATTCCGCCAGCGGTCCCAGCGCCGTCTGCGACCAGTCGAAGCGGCGAATCAGTGCGCCGAGCGCGCCGCCGGCGGGGAGGAATGCGTGGTTCGAGTCGTCAGGCGAGAGGTGTGCTGCTGGGTCCATCAGTAGCGATCCGTATCCGGTGTGAAGACAGGGCAGGGCTGTACAGGCGAGAGCTGGTTCAGCTCGGACAACCGATTGCCCGGGAAGTCGTGCCGGCGAGGCAGGAGGTTGATGGTGCCATTCGCTGCAGTTCGTCCTTGCAGCGGCCAGGGTACAGGGGAAAACCCGTACCATATCAACGATATGCAATGCTCACGGTGATTTCCGATGCTTTCTGCCGTCAAGCGCTACAGGGCCCTGGTCGCCGGGGTGCTGCAGCGCTGTTTTCCACGTACCTCGGCCCATCTGCGCGAAGAGGACGAGCTGTTGTTTCGTCGCTGGGGCAGTGCGCCCGGCAAGACGAACAAGGCTGCGGCCGCCAAGCGCAAGGGCAAACCTGCAGCCAAGGCCAAGCCGAAGAGCAAGTCGGAGGGGCCGGCTCGCGCTGCCGGCAAGCCGCGGGGGACGGCAGCGCAGGGGATCTACGCAGCGGCACAACTGAAGGTGGATGACGCCAAGGTTCAGGCGATGCGAGACCGCGTCGAGCAGGCGGTGGTCGCGGGTATCATCAGCGCGCCGTCGGACGAGCAATGGGCGATGATCCTCAGCCGCAGCCCGGTGACGCGGATCTTCGCCGGTGCCGGCTCCGGCAAATCCACCACCTTGTTGCTGCGCGTGGTGTTCATGCTCTGCCACATGGGCGTCGAGCCTGGGCGGCTGACAGTCATTTCCTTTACCAATGCCTCCTGCGCGCAGCTGCGCGAACAGCTGGTGCGGGTGCTTGGCTTCTGGCAGGTGCCGTTCGATGCGCAGCAGGCGCGCCAGTGCGTGCGCACCTTCCATTCGGCCATGGCGCAGCTGGCGCGTGAGGTGCTGGCCCGGCCGGTGTGGTTCGAGCAGTTGGACGACAAGGCCGCCGCGGCCGACGAACCCGATAATCCGCTGGCTTCCGCGCGCCTGCGACCGGCGCAAACGCGTTTGCTCAAACAGGCCTATCAGCAGTGTTACGCCGAGCAGGCGACATTCCGTGAACGGGTGCACCGCCTGCTCGATCTGCCTGAGCCTGCGACCGAAGCCGAGCAGGGCAAGCGCGCTGCACCGAAAGCGCCGGGCGCCACCTTCACCCTGGCCGGCGAGTTCACGCCACTGCCGCTGTACGAGGCCTTCTACGCCCAGGCTGGGTTTATCGAGAGCATCGGCATTCGCATCGACCAGCTGCAAGCGACCAGATTGCAGTGCGCGGCGCGCGAGCGGGATTTCGTCGAAGCGCTGGTGAGCTTTCATGGCTACTTCAGAGCGGCGTTGCGAGAGCAGGGGCTGATGACCTTCAATGAGGCCTTTCAACAACTCACCGAGCGCTTGAGCTCTGGCAAGGATGTGCCGCAGGCCAGTCTTGCGCCGTTCGAGCATCTGCTGATCGATGAATTCCAGGACATCTCCCCGCAGATCGTCCAATGGCTGCAGGCGCTGCATCGCCAGCTGGCGCGACAGAAGGCCAGCCCGAGCCTGATGGCCATCGGTGACGACTGGCAGTCGATCTATGGCTGGCGCGGCAGTTCGCCGGAGTTGTTCATGGACTTCGACAAGTACTTCCCGCGGCGTGGCGCCAAGGGCAGCGAGACGCTGCTGCTGGAAACCAACTACCGCTCCATCGAACCGGTGATTCGCGATGGCGAGGCGGTGCTGGCCGGCGTGCAGTTCAAGCAGGCCAAGACCAGCCGGCCATGCAAGCCGACGCAGCCGGGTGACCACGGGGTAAGGCTGGTCACCGGTTTCGACCTGAACAACGGCCTGCCGAAGCTGATCGAGGCGATCACCGCGCAATGTGCCCATGTGGCCGAACGGCAAAGCCGCGAACGCACCGCGGTGCTGCTGCTCAGCCGGCGCAACGAGCCGCTGCGCACTATTCAGACGCAGCTGGACCGCAAGCTGCCGGTCAAGGCCTACACCATCCACCGTGCCAAGGGATTGCAGGCCGAGGTGGCGATCATCATCGACGACTGCGCCCCGGTGCAGCCGCATCCGCTGCGCAATGCGCTGTATGCCTACTCCGGTTTCTTCCGCAACAGTTATGACCAGGCCATGGCCGATGAAAGCCTGCGCCTGGGCTATGTGGCGATCACCCGCGGCGTCAGCCGGGTGTTCTGGTACACGCGCAAGCCTCAGGGTGCCACGGCACTGTTGCGCCAGCGCGGCTAGCGCAACAGCAGCGCAACGACTGTACCGGCCAGCAGCAGTGACAGGCCTTTCCAGAACAGCAGCGGATTGCGCTCGAGCAGCGGCGGGCGGGCGCGGTTGAGAAACGCCGGGTTGGGCTGGCGCAGCTCGAAGACGAACTCCGACAGCTCGGCATAGCGCCGCGCCGGATCGGGATGCAGCGCCTTGCCCAGCACTTCGTCGATCCACGCCGGGATATCGCGCTGCGCATGGCGCAGCGACTGATAGCACAGGCGTTTCTGCGCTGCGGTGGTGCGTGCCCTGGCGACGTCGGCGCCGTAGGGCAAGCGACCGCTGAGCAGCTGATAGGCGATCACCGCCAGCGAATACTGATCCGAACGCGGCGTGCCGGCCTCGCCGAGGAAGTATTCCGGCGCGGTATAGGCGGCGGTGCCGAGCAGGTTGTCCTGCGTACCCGGCGCATTGCGCTCGGCCAGCCCGGCGACGCGGGTCGAGCCGAAATCGATGATCTTGAGGGTGCCGGTGGCGTCGATCATCAGGTTCTGCGGGCGCAGGTCCTGGTGCAGCATTTCCAGGCGATGGAAGGCGCGCAGGCCGCGGGCGATCTGCTCGACGATGCCGCGCACGGTTTCCAGGTCCGGCTGTGGATGGTCGAGCATCCACTGCGCCAGCGTCTGGCCATCGATGAATTCGCTCACCGTGTACAGGTAGCGGCGCTGCCGTGGCGGCGGGCAGGCCTTGACCACGTGGGGGTTGTCCAGCCGGCGGGCGATCCACTCCTCCAGCAGGAAGCGCTCCAGATAGGCGGGGTCGCCTCGCAGATCCATCGACGGCGTCTTCAGCACCACTTTGGCGCCGCTGGCTTCGTCGACAGCCAGGTGTACGTGGCTGCGGCTGCTGATGTGCAGATCCCGGACGATGCGGTAGCCGTCGAACTGCATGCGCGGTTCCAGCAGCGGCGGCAGCGCCAGTTCGCCGAGTTGTCGCTGTACGTCGTCGACGGCCTGCTCCGGCAGGCTGTCGATGCGTACCAGCTGTGCGGTGAGGTTGTCGTCGCTGCCGTTGGCCAATGCCCGCTCGACGATCCGGCGCGCCACCAGGTCGAGCTCGTCCCCATGCTCGGCAACGAGCTGCGCCACCTCCCGTGCGCCGATGTGCTCGTAGACGCCATCGGTGGCGAGCAGGAACAGATCGCCGACCGCCAGCGGTAGGGTGCGGTAGTCGATCTCCAGGTGCCGGTCGATGCCCAGCGCGCGGCCGAGGTAGCTGGTATCCGCCGACACGCGCACGCGGTGATCTTCGGTCAGCTGTTCCAGGCCGCCGTCGCGCAGTCGATAGATGCGCGCATCGCCGACGTGGAACAGGTGCGCGCTGGCCGACTTGAGCACCAGCGCGCTGAAGGTGCAGACATAGCCGCGGTCGCGGTCATAGCGGTGCGGACTGTGGCGGGTCTGCGCATGCAGCCAAGAGTTGATCGCCACCAGTACCCGTTGCGCCGACTGCTTCACCGACCAGGCGTCGGAGGTGCAGAAGTAGTCGGAAAGAAAGCTCGCCACCGCGGTTTCGCTGGCGACATGGCTGACCTCGCTGCTGCTGATGCCGTCGGCCAGCGCGATGGCGATGCCCTTGCTGACGAGCTGGGCATCGCTGGGCACGCAGGCGCCGTGAAAGTCCTGGTTGGCCGGTTTGCGTCCGCGGTCCGAATGCTGGCCGAGGGAAATGGCGAGTTGGCTGGGCATCTTCATCTGCGCAAAAGCCCCGGCGCGCATGCGAGCCGGGGCCTTCGTTCACTCCAAAGTCAGTAGACGGTGCGCTTGGGGGCGGTGCGCACGTGGGTGGTGTAAAGCGTCAGGCCGGTGAAGGCCAGGCCGCCGACCAGGTTGCCCAGTGCGGTGGGGATCTCGTTCCAGAGCATGTAGTCCATCACCGAGAAGTCGCCGCCCATGATCATCGCCGAGGGGAACAGAAACATGTTCACCACCGAATGCTCGAAGCCCATGAAGAAGAACAGCATGATCGGCATCCACATGGCGATGACCTTGCCGCTGACCGAGGTGGAGATCATCGCGCCGACGACACCCATCGAGACCATCCAGTTGCACAGCATGCCGCGCAGGAAGATGGTCGCCCAGCCGGCTGCGCCGAACTCGGCATAGCCCAGGGTGCGGTCCTCGCCGATGTGCGAAATCTTCTAGCCGATCGGCCCCGGCTCGGTGGAAAAGCCCATGGTGAAGACGAAGGCCATCATGAAGGCCACGGTCAGCGCACCGCCGAAGTTGCCGAGGAAAACCCAGCCCCAGTTGCGCAGCACACCGCCGACGGTTACCCCGGGGCGACGGTCGAGCAGTGCCAGCGGGGTGAGCATGAACACCCCGGTCAGCAGGTCGAACCCCATCAGGTAAAGCATGACGAAGCCCACGGGAAAGAGCATGGCGCCGATCAGCGGTGAACCGGTCTGCACGGTGATGGTCACCGCGAACACCGCGGCGAGGGCGAGGATCGCCCCGGCCATGAAGGCGCGGATCAGGGTGTCGCGAGTGGACATGAATATCTTCGATTCACCGGCGTCCACCATCTTGGTGGCGAACTCCGAAGGGATTATGTAGGACATTGCGTGATGCTCTTGAGTAGTTGGCAGAAGGCTGTTGAGCGAAGGTCTTTAGGGACAGCGCTGAATTCACACGAGGCCGATTTCCACGGCATCGCCATTGAGGCGCACCGGCCATACCCGCAGGCTTTGTTCGGGGTATTCCAGGCAGCTGCCATCGGCCAGGCGGAAGTGCTGCTTGTACAGCGGCGAGGCGATCACCAGCTCACCCTTGAGGCTGCCGACGATGCCGCGGCCGATGACGTTGGCACCGGACTTGGGGTCGCGGTTGTCGATGGCGAACAACTGCTCGCCTTCAGCATTTTCGGGCAGGTGGAACAGCGCCACCTGGGCGCCTTCGTGCCAGGCCACTACACCGGAGTTGGCGACCAAATCGGCACGGCTGCACAGTGCCTGCCAGGCCGCCGGAGCGGCGGAACGGGAGTCGAGACGAACGACGTTGGACTGGCTCATCAGAGCACCTCCTGGGTAAGTGGGATCAGGTGAAGTTCGCTGGCGCGTACCGGCCGGCGCTGGCCGCGTTCCTTGACGAAGTGGATGTCGGGGTCGCCGCGGCCGTCGTTGACGAAGGTGCGGAAGCGCTTGAGCTTTTCCGGGTCGCTGATGGCGTTGGCCCACTCGCACTGGTAGCTGTCGACCACGTGCTGCATCTGGCTTTCCAGCTCGGCGGCAAGGCCCAGGCTGTCGTCGAGGATCACGGCCTTGAGGTAATCGAGGCCGCCTTCCAGGCTTTCGCGCCAGACCGAGGTGCGCTGCAGCTTGTCCGCGGTACGCACGTAGAACATCAGTACGCGGTCGATGGTGCGGATCAGCACTTCGTCGTCGAGGTCGGTGGCGAACAGCTCGGCGTGCCGCGGGCGCATGCCGCCGTTGCCGCAGATGTAGAGGTTCCAGCCTTTGTCGGTGGCGATCACGCCGATGTCCTTGCTCTGCGCCTCGGCGCATTCGCGGGTACAACCGGATACGGCGAACTTGATCTTGTGCGGCGCCCGCAGGCCCTTGTAGCGATCCTCCAGGCGCAGCGCCATGCCGACGCTGTCCTGTACGCCGTAACGGCACCAGGTGCTGCCGACGCAGGATTTCACCGTGCGCAGGCTCTTGCCGTAGGCGTGGCCGGTTTCGAAGCCGGCTGCGATCAGTTCGCCCCAGATCTCCGGCAGTTCGTGCAGCTGAGCGCCGAACAGGTCGATGCGCTGGCCGCCGGTGATCTTGGTGTAGAGGTCGTATTTCTTCGCTACCTGGCCGATGGCGATCAGTCCCTCAGGCGTGATCTCACCGCCCGGGATGCGCGGCACCACCGAGTAGGTGCCGTTCTTCTGCATGTTGGCCATGAAGGTGTCGTTGGTGTCCTGCAGCGGAATCAGCGCCGGATCGGTGATCGGCTGGTTCCAGCAGGAGGCGAGGATCGAACCCACCGCCGGCTTGCAGATGTCGCAGCCGACATGGCCGCGACCATGCTTGGCCAGCAGTTCGGTGAAGCTCTGGATGCCCTCGACGCGGACGATGCCGTAGAGCTCCTGGCGGGTGTAGGCGAAGTGTTCGCAAAGGCTTTTGTCCACCGCGACGCCGCGCGCCGCCAGCTCGGCATCGAACACCAGCTTGAGCAGGGCGTTGCAGCCGCCGCAGCCGGTGGCCGCCTTGGTTGCCGCTTTGAGCTCGCCGAGATCGGTGACGCCGGCGTCGACCTGGCAGCACACCGCGCCCTTGCTGACGTTGTGGCAGGAGCAGATGGTCGCGCTGGCCGGCAGGGCGTCCGGGCCAAGGGTTGGAGCGCCTTCGGTCTGCGGCAGGATCAGCGCGGACGGATCGGCCGGCAGCTTGATGCCGTTCTGCGCATACTGCAGCAGGGTGTCGTAGTAGCTGTTGTCACCGACCAGCACTGCGCCGAGCACGCGCTTGCCATCGGCGGACACTACCAGGCGGCGGTAGCTGGCAGTCGCCTCGTCGATGAAGCGGTAGCTGCGCGAGCCCGGCGTGGCGCCGTGGGCATCGCCGATGGAGCCTACATCCACGCCGAGCAGCTTGAGCTTGGTCGACATGTCGGCGCCGTAGAAGGGCTCGTGCGGTTCGCCGGCCAGTTGCGCAGCGACACCGCGTGCCATGCTGTAGCCCGGGGCGACCAGGCCGAACACGCTGCCGTTCCAGCTGGCGCACTCGCCGATGGCGAAGATCGCCGGGTCGGAGGTGCGGCATTCGCTGTCGATAACGATGCCGCCGCGCGGGGCGATCTCCAGCTCCGCGACACGACCGAGGGCATCTTGCGGGCGGATGCCGGCGGAGAACACGATCAGGTCGGTTTCGAGGAATTCGTCGTCGGTGAAGTTCATCCGCCAGGCGTAGTCTTCGCCGGTAACGATCTCCTGAGTGGCGCGCGACAGGTGCACGCCGACGCCCAGCGCCTCGATGCGAGCCTTCAATGCTGCGCCGCCTTCGGCGTCCAGCTGCACCGGCATCAGGCGCGGGGCGAATTCGACGACATGCGCTTCCAGGCCGAGCGACTTCAGCGCGTTGGCCGCTTCCAGACCGAGCAGACCGCCACCGACCACCACACCGCGCTTGGCGCCGCTGGCGGCCGCACGAATCGCATCAAGGTCGTCGAGGGTGCGGTAGACCAGTCGCGCGCTGCCTTCGGCGCCGGTGATTGGCGGCACGAAGGGGTAGGAGCCGGTGGCCAGGATCAGCTGGTCGTAGGGCTGGCGGCCGGCACTGGTGACGACCTCCTTGCGCTCGCGGTCGATGCCCAGCACCTGAATGCCCAGATGGGTGTAGACGCCGTGGCTGGCGTAGTAGTCGGCCTCGCACATGGCCAGCGACTCGGCATCGCGACCGCCGAAGTATTCGGACAGGTGCACGCGATCGTAGGCACGCTGGCGCTCCTCGCCGAACACATGCAACTCGTAGCGGGTGAGGGCGCCGCGCTCGATCAGCTGTTCGATGCAGTGGTGACCGACCATGCCGTTGCCGACGATGACCAGTTTTTCTTGCGTGAGCGGAGTGACGGTAGAACTCATGGCCTTTCCTCAGTC
>NZ_JXXD01000075.1 GCF_000935215.1 Stutzerimonas stutzeri | reverse complement strand
GGATTCGCCGGCTTCGCGCAGCAGAAAGAAGCCGCCGCCGCCAAGTCCGGAGCCGTATGGCTCGACCACCGCCAGGGCGGCGCTGACTGCAACGGTGGCATCGAAGGCGTTGCCGCCGGCTTCGAGAATGCGTCGGCCAACTTCACTGGCCAGCGGATGGGCCGTGGCGACGGCGCCGTTTGCAAGAGGGTTGCCCTGGGCCGCGCAGGCCAGCAGCAGGAGGGCGGCGAGACAACCCTGGAGGCCCCTGAGCAGGCGGGTCCTTCGGGTCGGTCGCCGCGAGAGCATCACGCCTTGCCGGTGATGATCAGGTACTTCTGCATCAGTTCGTCCTTGCTCTCGACGTTGTTCTCGTCGAGCGGGATGCAGTCCACCGGGCAGACCTGCTGGCACTGTGGCTCGTCGTAGTGGCCGACGCATTCGGTGCAGAGGTTGGGGTCGATGACGTAGATTTCCTCGCCCTGGGAAATGGCGCTGTTCGGGCACTCTGGCTCGCACACATCGCAGTTGATGCAGTCATCGGTGATTTTCAGGGACATCCAGCGAACTCCTGCCGTGGCTCGAACCACGGCACAGCAATATTACGACCGGGCAATTGTGCCGCATCGCCGGCCAGCGTGCACTCGACGCGGCCCGGCGGGCATCGTCAGTTCTGGCCGAAGCGCTCGTGCAACGCGCTCATCACCGCCGGGTGGACGAATTTGGATACGTCACCCTTGAGCGAGGCAATCTCCCGAACCAGCGTCGAGGAAATATAGGAGTACTTTTCCGACGGCGTGAGGAACAGGCTTTCCACATCGGGCGCCAGCTGGCGGTTCATGTTGGCCAGCTGGAACTCGTACTCGAAGTCCGACACCGCACGCAGGCCGCGCAGCAGGATATTGGCCTGCTGCTCCTTGACGAAGTGCGCCAGCAGCGTGGAGAAACCCATGACCTTCACGTTCGGCAGGTGCTTGGTGACTTCTTGAGCCAGCGCCACACGTTGCTCGAGCGGGAACAGCGGGTTCTTCTTGGGGTTGGCCGCCACGGCGATGATGACCTCGTCGAACAGGCGCGAAGCGCGTTCCACCAGATCGGCGTGGCCCATGGTGATGGGATCGAAGGTTCCCGGATACAACACTCGATTCATCGCGGCGTCCTGACGCATGCGTGGGGGTGTGGATGGTAGCGGCTCGGTGTCGACAGCGTAAAGCCTGAATGCCATGCCGCGATCTGTCGTGAATGACAGTCAATCTCAGGACTTCTGCAGGCGATCACCCAGTTCCGTGGCGAGTTTGGCGCACAGCGCATAGATCGACAGCTGGGGATTGGCGCCGATGCTGGTGGGGAACAGTGAGCCGTCGTGTATCGACAGGTTGGCCAGCTGATGGTGCCGGCCGAGGCTGTCGGTGACGGCCTGGCGTGGGTCATCACCCATGGCGCAACCGCCCATGACGTGGGCGCTGCCAAGACGGGTGCGATACAGCGCAAGGTCCAGACCCTCGATCAGCTCCCGGGCGGCGCGGGGCGTGCGCACGTAATGGGCGTCGGCATGCAGGGGCAGCACGGCGCGCGCACCGGCGGCGAACTGGGTCTCGGCCATGCTCAGAAAGGCGCGGCGGATACCGTTCCAGGCATAGTCGGTCATGCGGTAGTCGAGCGCCGGGCTGCCGTCGCTGCGCAGCTCGACCGTGCCCTCGGCGCTGTCCTGATGAAAGCCGTCGCGCTGCAGGGCGATCATCGCGTGAGTATGCGGCAGCTCGGCCATGCGCTGCGCATTCTGCGGGCTGAAGTCGCCGAGCAGGGTGGCCGCGAGCGCGGGATGGATGGGCGGTACTTCGAGCTTGTAGCCCGCCGGCCCGGCAATCCCGTCGCGCCACTGGAAGTGGTCGGAATAGATCGATTGTGGCGCGCCGCTGAAGGCGTCGATGCGCTCGTCGAATTGCGCCGCGGAGAAGTTGGTCAGATGCAGGAAGGTGCGCTTGCCGACGCGCTGATGCGGGTCGGGCGCCTGCGAGCGCAGCAGCAGCGCCGGCGTGTTGATGCCGCCGCCGGCGAGAATGTAGTGCCTGGCGACGACGCGGATGCGCCGCCCGTTCGGTTCCACGCAGCGGTCGTCCATGCCCAGACAGTCCATGCCGACGACCCGCTCGCCCTGCATCAACAGGCGTTCGGCGCGCGCGAGGTAGAGCAGTGCGCCGCCCTTATCCAGCAGCGCCGGAATGCTGGTGACCAGCATCGACTGCTTGGCGTTGGTCGGGCAGCCCATGCCGCAATAGCCTAGGTTCCAGCAGCCACGCACGTTGCGCGGGATCACCGCCCAGTGCTGGCCGAGGCTTTCGCAGCCGCGCTGCAACACCGCGTTGTTGGCATTCGGCGGCACGGCCCAGGGCGCGATGTCGAGGCGCTGTTCGATGCGTTCGAACCAGGGTTGCAGCGCCTCGACCGACAGCCCGCTGACGCCATGCTCGCTGGCCCAGTGCTGCAATGTTTGCGGCGGTGTGCGAAAGCTCGAGGTCCAGTTCACCAGCGTGGTGCCGCCGACCGCACGGCCCTGCAGGATGGTGATGGCGCCGTCCTTGCTCGTGCGGCCGATGGCTTCCTGATAGAGCGAGCGGTAGGCGCGGGCTTCCTGCATGTCGAAGTCGCTGCTGGTGTGCAGCGGGCCTTCTTCGATCAGCAGCACCTTGAAGCCCGCGGTACTCAGCACTTCCGCACTTGTGGCGCCGCCTGCGCCGCTGCCGACGATGGCGATGTCGGCTTCCAGGGTCAGATCGTCCTCCAGTCGTGAGCCGTCGTATGTGGTCCAGCCACGGGCAAGGCCTGCAGCAAACAAGTCGGGAACGGGCACGGATGCCTCCTATCAGTCAGACCTTCGGCGGTCCGGGATAACCGCAGTGCGCCCAGGCGGCGGGGCTGGCGTACCAGGCCATGAGGATCATCTGCAGCAGCGAGGCATGACCCTGACGCAGCAGGGCGAGCGAGCTGTTTTGCCAGCGCTGAAGGAACGCGCGTATTTGATCATCGGAGGCTACCTCCCAGCCGCTCCAGATACCGGTCAGCGGCCCGCGGGTCAGTGGCAGGCTGAGTACGTCGAACAGCTGGCGTACCTGGCTTAGCAGCGCGGGCGACAAGTGGTGCAGGCCCAGGTCAAGGCTGACGAGGGTGGTCTGCACGGCCTGCGGCATGTCACTGGGCGCCGTCGAGCCTTCCAGCAGCAACGGCGTTAGTCGGCGCAGCATGGGCAGATCGCTGTCACGCAGCACGAAGAAGCCGCTCGCCGCGCCATCCGCCGAGGCGCTGAGGGTCCGGCTGAGCAAGCCGCCGCCGGCGAGGAGCGCGCCGCCGAGTAGCCCGACCTTGAGCAGGCCGCGGCGATTGAGAGACAGGTCGTGCATTGCTTCAGCCACGCATCAGCGGATGAACAGCGCATAGATCAGCTTCTGCCACCACCTGCCATAGGGCGGATAGATCAGTCGGGCGGCGTTGAAGCGCTGTTTGATGAACACACCCTTGGCCTTGCTGAAGGTGAGAAATCCCTCATGGCCGTGGTAGTGCCCCATGCCGGACGGGCCGACGCCACCAAACGGCAGATCGTCCTGGGCGACGTGCAGCAGGGTGTCATTCAGGCACACGCCGCCGGAGTGGGTGGTTTGCAGCATGCGCTGCTGCTCGCTGCGGTCGTAGCCGAAGTAGTACAGCGCCAGCGGGCGTGGGCGCGTGTTGACGTAGGCCAGCGCCTGTTCGAGATCGTCGTAGGGCACAATCGGCAACAGCGGGCCGAAGATTTCCTCCTGCATCACGCGCATGTCGTCGGTGGTGTTCAGCAGCAGGCAGTGCGGCATGCGCCGTTGCTGCGCCTCGGCGAACAGCGGCACGACATGCGCGCCCTTGGCCTGCGCATCGTCGAGGTAGTCCTGCAGTCGCGTCAGCTGACGCGCATTGATGATCGCGGTGTAGTCGGGATTGTTCGCAAGGCTCGGATACAGACGCTGTACCGCCTCACGGTAGGCACCGATGAAGCCCTCGACACGCTCGCGCGGCACCAGCACATAGTCCGGCGCGACGCAGGTCTGCCCGGCGTTCATGCACTTGCCGAAGGCGATGCGCTCGGCGGCATCGGCCAACGGGACGCTGGCCGAGACGATCGCTGGCGACTTGCCACCGAGTTCCAGGGTCACCGGTGTCAGGTTCTCCGCTGCCGCGCGCATCACCTCGCGGCCGATGTGCGTCGAACCGGTGAACAGCAGATGATCGAACGGCAGCCGGGCGAAGGCCTGCCCGACCTCTACATCGCCGAGCACCACCGCTACCTGATCTTCAGGGAATATCTGCGCCAGCAGCTCCTTGAGCAGCTGCCCGGTGGCAGGCGTCGACTCGCTCATTTTCAGCATCACGCGATTGCCGGCGGCGAGCGCGCCGATCAGCGGCCCGATGGCCAGATAGAGCGGATAGTTCCACGGCACGATGATGCCGACCACGCCCAGCGGCTGGTAGACCACCCGTGCGCTGGCCGGCTGGAAGGCGAGGCCGACATGCCGGCGCGAGGGTTTCATCCAGCGCCGCAGGTGACGGCTGGCGTAACGGATGCCGTGCAGGCTGGGCATGATTTCCGCCAGCAGGGTTTCGTCGGCCGAACGATGCCCGAAATCCGCAGCGATTGCCTCGATCAGCGCCGGTTGATGGCCGGCCAGCACATCGCGCAGGGCGTCGAGCCAACGCAGGCGATCCTCTTCCGAGGGCATCGGTGCGGCGGTGAAGGCCGAGCGCTGGCGGGCGAACAGGGCCTCCATGGCGACCAGCGCTTGCGGGATTTCGGCTGACATGCGGGCTCCTGATGCGATGTGTCGGAGGATTTCTAGAGTAATTACTCTAAACTGTCAACGAGACGTGCTTACCCGCCTGCTGGCGTGTACCGTTGCTTCCTTCGCTTCGCCGCCGAGAACTCGCCGCCTCATGGCATCCCGCACCAAGACCCGTGACCGCATCATCGAAGCCAGCCTGGGGCTGTTCAACGCCCAGGGCGAGCGGAACGTTACGACCAACCACATCGCCGCCCATCTCGGCATCTCGCCGGGCAATCTGTACTACCACTTCCCCAACAAGCAGGCGATCGTCGCAGAGCTGTTCGGGCAGTACGAATCGCGTGTCGACCAGTTCCTGCGCTTGCCGCCGGAGCGGGAAATGCAGGTCCAGGACAAGGCGCTTTACCTAGAGGCTCTGCTGGGCGCGATGTGGGATTACCGATTTCTCCATCGTGATCTGGAAGGCCTGCTGGATGCCAATCCGCAGCTCGCCCAGCGCTACCAGGCGTTCGCCGGCCGTTGCCTGCGGCATGCCCGGGCGATCTATCAGGGGTTCGTCGATGCCGGCATTCTGCTGATGGATCCGCTCCAGGCCGAGGCCTTGGCGCTGAATGCCTGGATCGTCCTTACCTCCTGGGTGCGTTTCCTCGGCACGGTTGGCGCGGGAGCCGGAAGCCTGGATCAACTACAGCTGCGTCGGGGCATCTATCAGGTGCTGGCCCTGGAAAGTGGCTTCGTTGCTCCGGGTGCCCGCGAAGCCGTGGCGGCGCTGCAGCAGCAGTACTTCGTCGAACTGGATCCCCTGCCGGACTCGCGAGGCGTCTAGAGCAGGTGAGGGCTCACGGCGTTTGTGCCAACCACTGCGGAATACGCCGCTCCAGGTAGTAGCGCGGCCTACGCGGCGTGCCTTCGACAAAACCGACGTGGCCACCGTTGGCGTGCAGCTCGAGGGCGGTGGTGACGGATAGCTCGGCCGGTTCCGGCACGCTGTGGCGGAACACGAAGGGATCATCCTCGGCCTGGATCAGCAGGGTTGGCGTCGTGATCGTCGGCAGGTAGTAGCGGCTGGAGGCACGGCGGTAATAGTCCTGGGCGTCGCTGTAGCCGTGCAGCGGCGCGGTGAAGCGGCCGTCGAAATCCCAGAAGGTACGCATGCCGTGCAGTGGTCCGAGGCTCTGCAGGGCACCTAGGTGGTTCAGCAGCCCCTCGCGCTGGAAGCGCTGCTGTTTGTCCCTCACGTAGGCGACCATCGCCTTCATGAAATGCGCCTGGTAGACGCGTGAGAAGCCGAGGCCGATGCGATCGGCACATTGGTCCAGGCGGAACGGCACGGACACCGCCACGGCCTTGCGCAGCGGACAACTGGCTGCCATTTCGCCCATGTACTTGAGCAGTACGTTGCCACCCAGCGAGTAGCCGACCGCATGCAGCGGCGCCATGGGCCGGCAGGCCTGCAGATGCCCGATCACTTCGGCGAGATCATCGCTGGCGCCGGAATGATAGGCGCGCGGGAGCAGGTTCGGTTCGCCCGAGCAGCCGCGCCAGTTGATCGCGGCGCTCGCCCAGCCTTGCGCGCTCAGTTGTTGCTGCAGACCGAGCACGTAAAGCGAATTCGACGAGCCGGTCAGCCCGTGTAGCACCAGGACCAGCGGCGCTGTTGCTTCATGCGGGCCGTGCCAGTCCAGGTCTATGAAATCGCCATCGGCCAGCCACAGTCGCTCACGCCGGCGTTCGAGGCGCGGCGCCTTGCGAAAGAATGCGTTCCACAGGGTCTGCAGATGCGGCCCGGGAAGCCACCAGGCGGGTTGGAAGGATTCGGACACGGTTGCTCGGGTTCCTCGTTTGCTCCGACGTTAGAGCCTCGGCGGCGGGAAGAAAAGCACGATGCAGGCGTTGAATGATGCTGGCCGCCTGGCGACTTATGTCTTTGGGGATATGGTCAGCGCCGCCTAAGGGGTGGAGAGTGACGCGATAGTCTTATCCGGAACCCTGCCCATGACGCTTACCCCCTTCGATCAACTGCTGGCTGCCGCGCGCCATGAGCGCGAACCCCAGCGCCTGCTGTTCGTCTTCGTCAGCGCCGAACTGCCCGAGGACGCCACCGAGGCCGAGCGCCAGCGCTTCGAGGAAAATGCTGGCGGCTCGCTGAAACCGGTGCTCTGCGTCGACAAGCTGCCCGAGGAACTGAGCGACTTCGCCGCGCTGCGTGAAGAGTCCGAGCGCACGGGCGTGGCCTGGGATCTGCTGTTCGCCGCGGCGCTGCCCGGCCAGGCCGGTATCACGCCGAACGCCGACGAGGCCGAGCAGCCACTGAAGATGATGGTCAGCGCCATCGAGACCGGCAATATCGGCCGCTTTCTGGCCTTTGATTGCAACGGCCAGACCGTCGACTTCTACTGATACCTTCGGTCTCAGCTCGCCGTGGCGTCGGACGGTGCGCTGCGCTCCCACAGCGCGTAGTGCACCTTGCCGGCCTGCTTCTCCCGATGCAGTCGCCAGTTCCCCGGCAGGCCGAGGCTGGACGGCAGTGCCTCGCTTTCGGTGTAGACCCAGGCGTGCTCGGCCAGCCAACCCTTTGTCTCCAGCAGCTCGCAGGCCGGTTGCAGCAGATTCTTGTTGAACGGCGGGTCGAGGAATACCAGGTCGAAGGCGGTCGGCGTCTGGGTTTCCAGATAGCGCAGGGCATCGCTCTGCAGTAGCTGGCCGTGGCCGCAGTTCAGCGTGTCCAGATGCTTGCGCAGGCTGGCGATGGCGTTGGCGTTCACGTCCAGCGCCAGGGCCATGCTGGCGCCGCGCGACAGGGCTTCCAGATAGATCGCGCCGCTGCCGGTGAAAGGATCGAGCACCCGCGCGCCGGATAGGTAGGGTGCCAGCCAGTTGAACAGGGTTTCGCGCACCCGGTCCGGCGTGGGGCGCAGGCCTTCGGCATCGGGGAAGCTGAAGCGGCGCGAGCGCCACTCGCCGCCAATGATGCGCAACTGGCCCTGGCCGCCGTGGGCGTTGGGGCGAATGGGTGGATTGGCCATCAGTGCTCCGGAACGCCGCTGGGCTGTTCGACTGGTTTATCGGTAGGCGGCGGCAGCGGTTGCTGCTCGACGCTGGGGCCGGCGGTGACGATGACGAAGGCGTCTTGCTGCAGATGCTTGTTCATCGCCGTCTTGACCTGTTCGACTGTCAGCGCCTGCACCTCGCCCATGAAATCCTCCAGGTAGGTCAGCGGCAGGTCGTAGAAGCCGATGCTGCCCAACTGACCGACGATGTCGGCATTGCTTGCGGTAGACAGCGGGAAACTGCCGGCGATCTCGCGCTTGCTGCGCTCCAGCTCGGCCTCGGTCGGCCCTTCGGCGAGATAGTCGCGGACCAGCTGCTGCACCAGATCCAATGCGCCATCGGTGAGTTCGGCGCGGGTCTGCATGCTGATCATGAACGGCCCTTCGGCACGCATCGGGCTGAAGCCGGAATAGATGCCGTAGGTCAGGCCGCGCTTTTCGCGCACTTCTTCCATCAGCCGCGTGCCGAAGCCGCCGCCCCCGAGAATCTGGTTGCCCAGATAGAGCGCCGCGTAATCGGGGTGACCGCGCGGAATGCCGAGCTGGGCCAGCATCAGATGGCTCTGTTTGGAGGGGAAGTCGATGTGGTGCTTGCCGGCAACCGGAGCCTCGGGTTTCGGCGTCGTTGGCAGCGCCGGGCCTTCCGGCAGGGCGGCCGAGACGCCGGCGGCCAGGGCTTCGGCCTCTTCGCGGGAGAGGTCGCCGACCAGCGCGATCACCGCGTTGCCTGCCGCATAGGCGCGGGCGTGGAAGTCGCGCAGCTGCGCGACGCTGATCGCCGGCACCGACTCGGGGGTACCTTCGCTGGGGTGGGCGTAGGGGTGATCGCCATAGAGCTGCTCGAACAGCTCGAGGCTGGCGAGCTTGCCGGGGTTCTGCTTCTGGAATTCGAAGCCGGCCAGCAGCTGATTCTTGATCCGTTGCAGCGAGTCCTCCGGAAAGATCGGCTGACCGATGACTTGGTTGAACAGCGCCAGGGCCGGCTCGCGCTTGTCCGGCGCGCTCAGGCTGCGCAGGCTGACCACTGCCATGTCGCGGTAGGAACCGTTGCCGAAGTCCGCACCTAGGCCTTCGAAGCCGCGGGCGATGGCGCCGACGTCCTTGCCCTCGACACCCTCGTTGAGCATGGCGTTGGTCAGCAGTGCCAGGCCGGGTACGTCGCCGTCCTGGCTGCTGCCAGCGGAGAAGGTCAGGCGCAGGTCGAACATCGGCAGTTCGCGGGCTTCGACGAACAGTACCTTGGCGCCTTCGGCGGTCTGCCAGCTCTGGATGTCCAGCTTGCGCCGGGCCAGGGGTTGATCGCCTAGCTCGGCGAGCGACTCCAGACGAGGTTTTTCCGGCGTTGCGGTCGGCACGGCAGGCTGGGTCGCCTCGCGGGCGACATCCTGCTTCACCGGCTCGCCAGGTTGTGGCAGAGCGGTGGAGCCTTCATCGCAGCCCGCCAGGCCGAGGCTGGCTGCCAGTAACAGGCCGAACAGGCCGTTGCGCAGCGCTTTGCAATCACTCATCACGGGCTTCCTCGGGCAGAACATGGGCGACGCTCAGGCGGGAGCGGGTGAAATAGATGCTGGCGGCCTGCTGGATGTCCTCGGGCGTGACCGCTTCCAGCGCGCTCAGCTCGTCGTCCATCAGGCGCCAGGACAGGCCGACGGTTTCCAGCTTGCCGATGGTGGTGGCCTGCTGGGTGATGGAATCGCGCTCGTAGACCAGGCCGGCGATGACCTGCGCACGCACGCGCTCGAGTTCATCCGCCGAGGGGGGTGCCTGCTTGAGCGCATCGAGTTCCTGCCACAGGCCGGCTTCGACTTCTTCCAGCGTGCGGCCCTTCTGCATGTTCGGCGCGGCGCTGAGGACGAACAGGCTGTCGCCGCGGGCATAGGCGTCGTACCAGGCCGAAGCGCTGGTCACCAGTTCTTCACCGCGCTCCAGCCGCTCCGGCAGGCGCGCGCTGTAGCCGCCGTCGAGCAGGGCGGAAATCAACCGCAGCGCGTGCACCTGGCGGGCGTTCTCCTCGGTCGCCAGGCTCGGTGCGTTGAAGGCCATGAGCAGCGTCGGCAGCTGGGTCTTCACGTGCAGCTTGAGGCGCCGCTCGCCCGGCTCGGCCAGTTCCAGTGGCCGCTTGGCTGCTGGCACTTCGCGTTTCTCGATGTCGCCGAAGAAGCGCCCGGCCAGTCCGCGGACCTCATCGGCGGTCACGTCGCCGACCACCACCAGGGTAGCGTTGTTCGGCGCGTACCACTGCTCGTACCAGGCGCGCAGCTCGTCGGCCTGCATGCGGTTGAGGTCGGCCATCCAGCCGATGGTCGGGTTGCGATAGCCGCTGGCGGGGTAGGCGATGGTCTTGAAGCGCTCGTAGGCCAGCGAGCTCGGCTTGTCATCGGTGCGCAGGCGGCGCTCTTCCTTGATCACTTCGATCTCGCGGGCGAACTCGTCTGGCGGCAGCTTGAGGCTGGCCAGGCGATCGGCTTCGAGCTCGAACGCAACGGCCAGGCGGTCACGTGCCAGAACCTGGTAATAGGCGGTGTAGTCGTCGCTGGTGAAGGCGTTTTCCTCGGCGCCCAGCTCACGCAGGATGCGCGAGGCTTCGCCGGCATCGAGCTTGCGGCTGCCCTTGAACATCATGTGTTCCAGCGCGTGGGAGAGGCCGGTCTGGCCAGCCGTCTCGTAGCTGGAGCCAACCTTGTACCAGAGCTGGGATACCACTACCGGCGCACGATGATCCTCGCGCACGATCACTTTCAGGCCGTTGTCGAGGAAGAACTCGTGGGTGGGCTGATTGTCTGCTGCTGCCAGCAGGGGCAGATAGAACGCTCCGAGCAGCAGGGCGGCGGCGCGGCGTAACATCAGAGGCATAGTCGGGACTCGTCCAGTTGGTGTCCGCCACGGCAGACTGGCAGGGCGGCAACACGGCAGCCATGGTACTGGCGCGTGCGAATCAGGCAAAGCCGGGATATCCGCAGCCGAACCGGCCCTGATGCCGGAACCCGTGCTTAGCGCACCCGCTTTGCGAGGTGCTAGGATAGAGCCCGTTTGGCCGGCAGCGTGGCTGCCGGCGTATCGCATCCTTGAGAATACCTTCTCCATGTTTGGTTCCAACGACGACAAGAAGACACCGGCCGAGCCCGGCGAAAAGAAAGGCCTGTTCGGCTGGCTGCGCAAGAAACCGCAGCAGCCGGTGGCCGAGCAGCCTGCCGCCGAACCGCAGGAAGACAGCCTGCCGCACGCCGAGCAGCCTGAGGCCGAGAGCGAGCAACCGGCAATCGCCACCTCCGGGCTATTGCCCGAACCGCCCATCGAAGCCGAAATACTCCCAGAGCCAGAGCCAGAGCCAGAGCCAGAGCCAGAGCCAGAGCCAGAAATAGCGCCGGTGCCGGTCGCCGCGGCAGCGCCCGCTGAAGCACCGGCCAAGCTCGGCTTCTTCGCCCGCCTCAAGCAAGGGCTGACCAAGACCAGCTCGAGCATCGGCGAAGGCATGGCCAGCCTGTTCCTCGGCAAGAAAGCCATCGACGATGACTTGCTCGATGAACTGGAAACCCGCCTGCTCACCGCCGACGTTGGTGTCGAGGCGACGACGGCGATCATGCAGAACCTCACGCGCCGCGTGTCGCGCAAGGAGCTGGCCGACAGTGGCGCGCTCTATACCGCGCTGCAGGAAGAACTCTCTGGGCTGCTCAAGCCGGTCGAGCAGCCGCTGGTGGTCGACAGTGGCAAGCGCCCGTATGTGATCCTCGTGGTCGGGGTGAATGGTGTCGGCAAGACCACCACCATCGGCAAGCTGGCCAAGAAGCTGCAGCTCGAAGGCAAGAAGGTCATGCTCGCCGCTGGCGACACCTTCCGCGCCGCGGCGGTGGAGCAATTGCAGGTGTGGGGCGAGCGCAACAGCATTCCGGTGATTGCACAGCACACCGGTGCCGACTCCGCCTCGGTGATCTTCGATGCGGTGCAGGCGGCCAAGGCGCGGGGCATCGATGTGCTGATCGCGGACACCGCTGGCCGGCTGCACACCAAGGACAACCTGATGGAGGAGCTGAAGAAGGTCCGCCGGGTGATGGGCAAGCTCGACGAGTCGGCTCCCCACGAGGTCCTGCTCGTGCTCGACGCCGGCACCGGCCAGAACGCCATCAACCAGACCAAACAGTTCAATCAGGCGGTCGAGCTGACCGGTCTGGTGCTGACCAAACTCGACGGCACCGCCAAGGGCGGTGTGATCTTCGCCCTGGCCAAGCAGTTCGGCACGCCGATCCGCTACATAGGCGTCGGCGAAGGCATCGACGATCTCCGCACGTTCGAGGCCGATGCCTTCGTCAAGGCGCTTTTCGCCCAGCGGGACGGCGCATGATTCGTTTCGAACAGGTCGGCAAACGCTACCCCAACGGCCACATCGGGTTGCATGAGCTTTCCTTCCAGGTGCGCCGTGGCGAATTCCTCTTCGTCACCGGTCATTCCGGCGCCGGCAAGAGCACGCTGCTGCGCCTGTTGCTGGCAATGGAGCGTCCCACCAGCGGCAAGCTGCTGCTGGCCGGGCAGGACCTGTCGCGCATCACCAATGCGCAGATTCCTTTCCTGCGCCGGCAGATCGGCGTGGTGTTCCAGAATCACCAGTTGCTGTTCGATCGCACGGTGTTCGATAACGTCGCCCTGCCGTTGCAGATTCTCGGGCTCAACAAGCGCGAGATCGGCCAGCGGGTGATGACTGCGCTGGAGCGCGTCAGCCTCAAGGACAAGGCGCTGCAGTATCCGGCGGACCTGTCCACCGGCCAGCAGCAGCGTGTCGGCATCGCCCGCGCCGTGGTGCACCGGCCGGCTCTGCTTCTGGCCGATGAACCGACCGGCAACCTCGACCCGCGACTCGCTGCGGAGATCATGGGCGTGTTCGAAGACATCAATCGCCTGGGTACCACCGTGCTGATCGCCAGCCACGATCTGGCGCTGATCGCGCGGATGCGTCATCGCATGCTGACCCTGCAACGTGGTCGCCTGATCGGCGACGGGGAGGCCAGCCGATGAGCAGCGAACGCAATCCCAAGACCAACCCGAGCACGGCCGAGCGCGTCGGCGGTTCGGTGAAGAAGCCGGAGCAGCCGCGCGGCGACGAGCCGGACTTCAAGACGCTGTTCCACGCCTGGCTGGAAAGTCATCGCGCCAGTTTGGTCGACAGCGTCGGGCGTCTGATCAAGCAGCCGATCGGCAGCTTCTTCACCTGCCTGGTGATGGCCGTGGCGTTGAGTCTGCCCATGGGCCTGGCGCTGCTGCTGGACAACGTCGAACGGCTCGGTGGCTCGTGGCAGCGTGCCGCGCAGATATCGCTGTTCATGCAGCTTGAGGTGGATGGCGACGCTGGCGAGCGCCTGCGTGACGAGGTTGCCGCCATGCCCGACGTGGCAGCGGCGGACTGGGTCAGCCGCGAGCAGGCGCTGGACGAGTTCCAGCAGCTGTCCGGGCTTGGCGAAGCGCTCAAGGAGTTGCCGGAGAATCCGCTGCCCGGGGTGGTCATCGTGACACCCGAAGAGGTGGACAAGGACAAGCTCGAAGCGCTGCGTCAGCAGCTGGCCGAACTGCCCGGCGTGCAGTTGGCTCAGCTGGATCTGCTCTGGGTCGAGCGGCTGACCGCCATTCTCAAGCTTGGCGACCGCTTCGTCTTCGGCCTGACATTGTTGCTGGTGGCGACGTTGCTGCTGGTGATTGGCAACACCATCCGCCTGCACATCGAGAACCGCCGCACCGAGATCGAGGTGGTCAAGCTGGTGGGCGGCACCGATGGTTACGTCCGCCGTCCGTTCCTCTACATGGGTGCCCTCTACGGTCTGGGCGCCGGCCTGATCGCCTGGCTGCTGCTGGTCTATGGACTGGGCTGGCTGAACGAGGCCGTGGTGAATCTGGCGGGCCTCTACGGCAGCGATTTCGGCCTGGGAGGCGTTCCGGCCGGTGATGCGTTATCGCTGGTGATCGGTGCGGTGCTGCTCGGCTACATCGGTGCCTGGCTGGCTGTCGCAAGGCATCTGAGCGAGCTGGCTCCTCGATAAGATTTCATTTGAAAACAATCACTTGACAGTTGTGTCAGGGAACTTTTCCACAGGCTTGCAGTCTCATGCGGCAATGCTAAACTGCTGCAGCTTCGTCATTGGAGGTACTGCATGACAACTACCCTGCAACCTGTTCAAGCGCTAGTCCCGGGAGCGAATCTCGAGGCCTACGTGCAGACCGTGAACAGCCTCCCGCTGCTCACCGTCGAGCAGGAGCGCGAGCTGGCCGGGCGCCTCTTCTATCATCAGGATCTCGAAGCGGCTCGGCAGATGGTGCTGGCGCACCTGCGTTTCGTCGTTCACATCGCCCGCAGCTATTCCGGCTATGGTCTGGCCCAGGCCGACCTGATCCAGGAAGGCAACGTCGGCCTGATGAAGGCGGTCAAGCGTTTCAATCCGGAAATGGGTGTGCGGCTGGTGTCCTTCGCCGTACATTGGATTCGCGCCGAAATTCACGAGTTCATCCTGCGTAACTGGCGCATCGTCAAGGTCGCGACCACCAAGGCGCAGCGCAAACTGTTCTTCAATCTGCGCAGCCAGAAGAAGCGTCTGGCCTGGCTGAACAACGATGAAGTCACCGCCGTGGCCAATAGCCTGGGCGTCGAGCCGCACGAAGTGCGCGAAATGGAAAGCCGCCTGACCGGCCATGACATGGCCTTCGACCCGGCCGCCGATGCCGACGACGACAGCGCCTACCAGTCGCCTGCGCACTATCTGGAAGATCATCGCTACGATCCGGCCCGCCAGCTGGAAGATGCCGACTGGAGCGACAGTTCCACTTCCAGCCTGCATACGGCGCTCGAGGGGCTCGACGAGCGCAGCCGGGACATTCTCCAGCAACGCTGGCTGAACGAGGACAAGGCGACCCTGCACGACCTGGCGGCCAAGTACAACGTATCGGCCGAGCGCATTCGTCAGCTGGAGAAGAATGCAATGAACAAGTTGAAGGGCTCGATTCAGGCCTGATACTCGTCAGCTGAAAACGAATCGCGGGATGCCATTGGCTCCCGCGATTTTTTTTGCCTGCCGTTCGCTCGGGATGCCGCCTGGCTATCGAGGCTTGCTTCTGGCCTGGCGGATGTTGTCTCGCGCCTGTTCAACCGCGACCAGCAGCTGGGCGTTGGTGATCGGCTTGTGCAGCCAGACGATCCCTGCGGGGAACTGTGCCTGCTCGAACTGGTGCGCGGCGGAGATAACGACGATGGGCAGATCCTGCATCGCCGGTTGACCGCGCAATTCGTCGATAAGCTGCATGCCGCTGCCGTCGGGCAGGTGCAGATCCAGTGTCATGGCCTCGTAATGGCTGGCAGCGAGCTTTTCACGGGCCTGATGCAGGCTTTGCACGCGCTCCACGCCGTAGCCGCCCTCGCGCAGCATCATATGCAGCAGACGGCCGGTGTCAGGCTCGTCTTCGACGACCAGGATTCGCGGCTGGCCGTCGCGGCAGTCCGATTCGGCTGGCGGTATCTGGATCGGCAGCTCGCACCAGAAGGTGGTGCCCTGGCCGGGTACGCAGTCGAAGCCGACCGTACCGCCCATGCGTTCGATCAGCTCCTTGGTGATCGCAAGTCCGAGTCCGGTACCGGACTTCTGCCGGCTGTCGGAGGCATCGGCCTGGGCGAACTTCTCGAACACGCGAGAGCGGAACGCCTCGGGAATGCCGGGGCCCTGGTCGGTAACGCTGATACGAACCTTGGTCCCACGCAGGGAGCTGTGCAGGCGAATCTCTCCGCCCTCGGGGGTGAACTTGACCGCGTTTGAGAGGAAGTTGCCAAGCACCTGCTGCAGGCGCAGGCTGTCCACCCAGACCAGCACATCGGCCGGATGCTCGAGTGTACAGCGCACGCCATGCTGCTCGCAGAGGGCCTGGTTGCTCGCCAGCGATTCCTCTAGCAGGTCGCCAAGCGAATGTTCGCGCAGTTCGAACGACATCTTGCCGGCGGCAATCTTTTCCATGTCCAGCAGGTCGTTGATCAGATGACCCAGGCGCAGGCTATTGCGGTAGGCGATCTCAAGCATCTGCTGCATGGCTGGAGGCGCTGCCCCGAGCGCGCCGCCGACGACCAGTCCGAGCGCACCGCTGATGGAGGTCAGTGGCGTGCGCAGCTCGTGGCTGACGGTGGAAACGAAGTCGTTCTTCATCTGCTCGACGCGCTTGCGTTCGGTGAGGTCCATCAGCGTGCCGCTGATGCGCTGGGCCATGCCTTGCGGGTCACGCTGGATATGGCCGCGCAGCAGTACCGGGACGACATGACCATGCTTGTGTTGCAGGCGTAATTCGGTGGTGAAGTGGTCGACATTGGAAAGCATGGTTTGGGCCAGGCGCGCCTTCTGCTGCGCTAGGTCTTCGGCAACCGTCAACCGCTCCCACAGTTTGAGGTCGCAGGTCAGCTCGTTGGGACGATAACCGAGCATTTCCCAGGCGCGGGGCGAGGCGAACATGCTGCCGGCTTCCAGATCGAGATCCCACAGGCCGTCGTTGCTGCCTTTCAGCGCCAGCGACAGGCGCTCTTCGCTCAGCCGCAGGTCGTGCCTGCTCTGGCGAATGTGCCGGGTCATCTCGTTCGCCAGCGCCTGGGCTCGGCTATGGCGCAGCGCCAATGACGAGGTCAGGAAAAAAACCAGCAGGCTCAGACCGAGCCCCAGGCCGAACACCAGTGCCTCGTTGGAATGAAAACGCTCGTCGAACTCGGGCCGGCTATCCATGCGCAGCGTCCAGGTCTGGCCGTACAGCTCCAGCTGCTGCAACTGGCTGAAGCGGGCACTGCCGGGCTCGAGGGCTTCGCTCGATGCGTACAGCAGGTGTTCCGGCTCTTCACCGGGACTGGCGTAGATATGCAGCGCCAGCGGCAGATCGGCCGCACGCAGAATGCCGCGCATCAGATCTTCGACGCGATAAGGGCTATAGACGAAGCCGCGCAGCGCCTGCATGCGCTGCTCCGGCGTCGTCAGTGGCGCGCTCGGTCGATACACCGGCACATAGAGCAGCACACCGGCCTGCACCTTGCCATGGGTTTCCTGCAGCAGCGTCACCTTGCCGGTAATGCTCGTTTCGCCGAGCTGGGCGGCACGTTGCATGGCGCGACGGCGAGTCGGCTCGGAATACATGTCGTAGCCGAAGGCGGCCAGATTGCGCCTGAGGAACGGCTCAAGATAGACGATCGAAGTGTAGAGCTCCCGCTGGCCTGGCGGATGAATGTCGTAATCCGGGTAACCCTGTGCGCGCATGCGTGCGACATGCGCATCGCGTTCGGCCTGCGGAATTGCCTGGCTGAAACCGACGCCCTGGATGCCAGGATAACGGTCTGGTAGCAGCAAGCGCTCGACGTACGTGCGCCACTGCTCGCGGCTGACGCTCTCCACGGCATCGAACAGACCGGCGCCGCCGAGCAGGATCTGTTCATGGTCCCGCAGCCGCTTGCGGATCGCTTCAGTGACCTTCTCGCCGAGCATCTGGAACTGCTGCCGGGCAGCGCGATCCTCGTTGGTGCGCAGACTCTGCCAGACCACCAGTTGGACCAGCAGGGTGAACGCCAGCATTCCCCAGGCAACGCCGTTTCGCCAGCTGAACAGCTGTCGCAGGCCGTGAGGCTGATTGTGGTTTATCGCTGGATCGCTCATCGTCTTCGCTGCGGTACGCGGTGGTTGACCGATTGGACGCCGGAGGCCTGGAATCGGTGCCAGTCTGCGGCAGTCGAGCCAGTATGCCGCAAAGCTGGTTGCCCGGCCTTCCATGATGGCGAGGTTGACCGTTCTGTCAGCTTACCTGCAGTAATGGCCTATTGATATATGCGCCTGATCAGGCTCCGGACGAGCGGCAACTCTGCCCGTAGCGGAGTTCGGCCGCGCGCCAATCGATGTCGCTGGCAGGCTGCGGTCGTGCAAAGCCGTAGCCTTGGCCATAGTCGCAATTCTGCGCCAGCAGAAACGCCGCCTGGTCTGCAGTCTCGATGCCTTCCGCCACGACTTTGAGGCCCAGATTGTGTGCCAGGCCGATGACCGAGCGGGTGATAGCGGCGTCCTCGCGGTCGTCGGGCAGGCCGCGGACGAAGCCCTGGTCGATCTTCAGTTTGTGCACGTTCATGCGCTTGAGTCGCTGGAGTGACGAGTAGCCGGTGCCGAAATCGTCGATCGCCAGCTGAACGCCGAGTGCGCGCAGGCGCTGCAGTAGCTCCAGAGCGGCGTCCGGGTCCTGCATCACCGCGCTTTCGGTGATCTCCAGTTCCAGATGGTGCGCCTCTAGCCCGCAGCGGGCCAGAATGGTGGCGACCTGCAGGTCGAGCTCGCCGTTGCCGAACAGGCGGCTGGAGATGTTCACCGCGATGAAGCCAAGCGGGCGACCCTGGCCAAGCCACTCTCGAGCCTGATTGCAGGCCTGCTCCAGCACCCAGTGATCGATCGCGCTGATCAGCCCGGTTTCCTCGGCGACGAGAATGAAGATGCCCGGTGCGATCAGGCCTTTCTCCGGGTGTAGCCAGCGTACCAGTGCCTCGAAACCGGTGATCGTGCCCTCGCGCAGGTCGTAGATCGGCTGAAAGTGCAGGCGCAGCTGTCCTTGCTCGAGGGCCTGGCGCAATGCGGTGACCAGTTCGACGCGCTGGCGGGCCTGGCTGGTCAGTTCCTCGGAATAGAACGCATAGGTTGAGCGGCCGCTGTTCTTGGCCTTGAACAGCGCCGAGTCGGCGTTGCGCATCAGCTGTTCGACGTTCTGCACGTCGGTCGGATAGGGGTACAGCACGATGCCGATGCTGGCGCTGCTGAACAGCTCCTGGCCAGCGATATGGAAGGGTTCGTTCAGTCGGTCGAGAATGCGCAACGCCAGCGAGGTGGCCTTCTCCGCGCCGTAGCCTTCACAGAGCAGGGCGAACTCGTCACCGCCGAGTCGGCCAAGCGTCATGCCTTCTTTCAGGTACTCGCCCAGTCGCGTGCTGACAGCCTGCAACAGCGCGTCGCCCAGGCTGTGGCCAAGGCTTTCATTGATGTCCTTGAAGTGATCGAGGTCGATCAGAAGTAATGCACCGCTGCGTTTGTTGGCCCTGGCGCGCTCGAGATCCTGCTTGGCGCGTTCGGTGAACAGCAGCCGATTCGGCAGCTTGAGCAACGGATCGTAATGAGCGAGCTGGTCGAGCTCTTCGCGCGAGCGCTTGAGCGCCGAGAGATCGGAGAACACCGCCACGTAATGGCTGAGCTGGCCCTGGTTGTCATGGATGCAGCGCAGGTTCTGCCATTGCGGGTACACCTCGCCATTCTTGCGTCGGTTCCAGATCTCGCCGCTCCACTCGCCATGCTCTTTCAGCGCCAGCCACATCTGGTTGTAGAAGGCTGCGTCGTGCTTGCCAGACGCGAAGAGTCTAGGGGTCTGTCCAAGGACTTCCTCGGTGCTGTATCCGGTGATGCGGCTGAACGCCGGATTGACGTGCACGATGTGTTGGCTTGGATCAGTGACCAGCACGCCTTCCTGAGTGCTGTCGAAGACCGCGGCGGCCTGCTTCAGGCTGGTTTCCTGGACGTGCTGGGCGCGCTGCTGTTCGTCGAAGCGGCGAAAGTGCTGGCGGCCGAGCAGGAATATCAGCACGGTGGTAAGCCCCACGAACAGCGCGCCCTTGCCTGTCTGCCAGGTCTGGATATCGCCAGCAGCCAGGTAGCCGACCAGCATGTCGCCGAGGAGAATCCACAGCATGGCCAGGCAGAAATAGCCCAGACTCAGCCGGACGAGGTAGGTGTTCATGGTTGTTCTCGGGTCCGATCCAGATACTGCATAGTCAAACCCCATCGCACTGACCGAGCGGGAGGCACGTGATCTCGCACCGGAGGTGCTGCATCCTGCTGCGCCGGCTGTTCTGCATGCTGGTTCAGAGCCAGCCCGGCCACCAGTCCGGGTGGTCCGGTTTGATCCGCTGCAGGTAGTGGCTGCCACCCAGCTGGCGCATCTGTTGCCGAATCCAGGCGGCGCGATTGTTCACATGGCCGTTCGGTTTGCCAGCGCTCCACTGTCGCGGATTGGGTAGCACCGCGGCGAGGAGGCTGGCTTGTCGGGTCGACAGGTACGGTGCACCAGTGCCGAAGTGATGCTGTGCCGCCGCCTGCGCACCGAAGACGCCATCGCCCCACTCGACGCTATTGAGATAGACCTCAAGGATGCGCTGCTTGGGCCATAAAAGCTCGATCAGCGCGGTGAACCAGGCTTCCAGGCCCTTGCGTGGCCAGCTGCGGCCGGACCAGAGAAACAGGTTCTTCGCCACCTGCTGACTCAATGTGCTGGCACCGCGCAGTGAGCCACCGCGCTCATTGTGGCTGAGGGCGGCGCGGATTGCAGCGATGTCGAAGCCCCAGTGGTCGGCGAACTTCTGATCCTCGGCGGCGATCACCGCCATCTTCAGATCGTCCGGCAGCACTTTCCAAGGCCGCCAGTCGCGGGTCAGGTCGATAGTTTCGCCTGTGCGCCATGACTCGATCTTGCGCTCGATCATCAAAGCGGTGAACGGCGGTGGCACCCAGCGAAACAGCAGTACCAGCAGCGCCGAGAGGCCGATCAGCCAGAGCAGCAGTTTGGAGAGGCGCAGCAGCAGGTTTCGCAACATGGCACTTGGTCGTGGGCGAAAAGAGCGGGCATTATAGCGGCCGCTAAGGCCATCGACCGGAAATGGCAATGATTCGTGCTTATATCGTCCTTGCCGCGCTGTTCGGCTTGACTGGCGTTGCGCTTGGCGCTTTCGCTTCCCATGCCCTCAAGAGTCAGTTGAGCGCTGCCTATCTTGCGGTGTTTCAGACGGGAGTGCAGTACCAGATGCTTCATGCGCTGGCACTGCTCGGCGTCGCGCTGCTTTCGTTGCATCGGCCCGGCCGCCTCCTGACTGCGGCAGGTGCCCTGTTCGTCGCCGGTATCCTGTTGTTCTCCGGCAGTCTCTACCTGCTCACCCTCAGCGGAATCGGCAAGCTGGGCATGATCACGCCGCTAGGGGGTACGTCCTTTCTCGCAGGCTGGCTCTGCCTGGCGCTGGCCGGCTGGCGCATACGCAGCTGAGCGGGACGAACGGCCGCGGGCTTCGCGTTGGTGGCGGGGGTGATTCGGGCTAGAATGCCGTCCCCTTTTCGCAATGGCGGCGAACAGCATGCAGATCCAGTTGAATGGCGAACCCTATGAGCTGCCAGCCGGCGAGTCGGTGGCCGACCTGCTGGTGCGTCTGGACCTGACCGGACGCCGTCTGGCCGTCGAGCTCAATCGGGACATCGTGCCGCGCAGCGCGCACGCGACTACCGAACTCAGCGAAGGCGATCACGTCGAGGTGGTGCACGCCATCGGTGGCGGCTAGCCGGTCGCGCTCATCCGAATTGCGCCGCCCTGCGGCGCCCAGTCCGCAGCAACACGTCCGAACGAGGAATTCCCATGCGCCCAGTTCCGCACGACAAGCCCTTCACCCTGGCCGGTCGCACCTATCAATCGCGCCTGCTGGTCGGCACCGGCAAGTACAAGGACCTTGAGGAGACGCGTGCGGCCATTGAGGCCTCGGGTGCCGAGATCGTCACCGTCGCGGTGCGCCGCACCAATATTGGTCAGAATCCGGGCGAGCCGAATCTGCTCGACGTGATCAGCCCCGAGCGCTACACCATCCTGCCGAACACCGCCGGCTGTTTCACCGCCGAGGACGCGGTGCGTACCTGCCGCCTGGCCCGTGAACTCCTCGACGGCCACAAGCTGGTCAAGCTGGAAGTGCTGGCCGATCAGAAGACGCTATTTCCCAACGTGATCGAGACCCTCAAGGCCGCCGAAGTACTGATCCGGGACGGCTTCGACGTCATGGTCTATACCAGCGACGACCCGATCATCGCTCGCCAGCTGGCCGAGATGGGCTGCATCGCGGTGATGCCGCTGGCCGGCCTGATCGGCACCGGCCTGGGTATCTGCAATCCGTACAACCTGCGCATCATCCTCGAGGAAGCAACCGTGCCCGTGCTGGTGGATGCCGGTGTCGGAACCGCTTCGGACGCCACCATTGCCATGGAGCTGGGCTGCGAAGCGGTGCTGATGAACAGCGCCATCGCCCATGCGCAGAATCCCGTGCTGATGGCCGAGGCCATGAAGTACGCCATCGAGGCCGGCCGCCTGGCCTATCTTGCCGGCCGCATGCCGAAGAAGCTCTACGCCAGCGCCTCGTCGCCGCTGGACGGGCTGATTCGCTGAAACGATTCGTGGCCGGCCCCGATCTTGTGTCAGGGGCCGGCTTTTTTATTTCTCGCAGGTAGACCATGACAGAGCAGAACCCCGCGGCCGAAGCGCAGCAAACCGAGCACCGCCGCACCATCAAGAGTTTCGTGATGCGTGCCGGGCGAATGACCGAAGGCCAGCAGCGTGGCCTGGAGCAAGGCTGGCCGAAGTTCGGCCTGGAGATCGAGAACGGTCTGCGCGATTTCGACGAGGTGTTCGGCCGTAGCGCGCCGCGCACCTTCGAGATCGGCTTCGGCATGGGCCATTCCACCCTGGAAATGGCCGCCGCGGCGCCGGATCAGGACTTCATTGGCGTGGAAGTGCATAAACCTGGTGTCGGCGCGTTGCTGAGCGGACTTGTGTCACAGAAATTGAACAACGTCAGGGTCTACAGTTGCGACGCCTTGGAGGTACTGCGCGATTGCGTGGCCGATGCCAGCCTGGACCGCGTATTGCTGTTCTTTCCGGACCCCTGGCACAAGAGCCGTCATCACAAGCGACGTATCGTGCAGCCGGCTTTCGCCGAGCTGGTGCGCAGCAAGCTGAAGATCGGCGGCGTACTGCATATGGCTACCGACTGGGAGCCCTATGCCGAATACATGCTCGAGGTGATGAACGTCGCCCCGGGCTATCGCAATCTGGCCGAGGATGGACGTTGCGTGCCACGGCCTGCGGAGCGACCGATCACCAAGTTCGAGCGTCGTGGTGAACGGCTCGGTCATGGCGTCTGGGACCTGAAATTCCAGCGCATCGACTGAGCGCGGTCAGTAAAAGCGAAACGCCCGCGACCTAGTCCCGGCTGCCCTATCAGCGGCGCCAGGCAGCCAGGTCGCTTGCCACACCCAGATCGAGAGCCGCAGCAGCGGCCAGGGAAGAGTGCTGCCAGGACGGCATGCCTGCCCACACCATATAACAATGCAACGCCGATAGTCGGGCTCGCCACGCGGTGCCCAGCATCGTGCGCAATTGGGGGAGTAGACGATGTACGGAAAGATCGGAATTCTGCTGTTGGCAGCCTGTACCGCGTTACCGGCACAGGCGAAGGTAGACAGCACGCAGGCCGCGCGACTGGGGCAGGACCTGACTCCGCTGGGAGCGGAGCGCGGCGGCAATCCCGCGGGGACGATCCCGCCCTGGGCCGGGGGCGTTGCAGCACCCGCCGGCTACCAGCCCGGGATGCACCATCCCGACCCGTATGCGGCCGATACAGTGCTCTATCGCGTCGATCACACCAATATCAACGAGTACAGCGGCCAGCTTTCCGGCGGTATGAAGGCGCTGCTGGAGCGTTATCCCGACTACCACCTGCGCGTATTTCCGACCCGCCGCAGCGCCTCGGTGCCGCAGCGGATCTATGATGCCACTCGCTACAACGCCGTCAGCGCCGAGCTCATCGCCAACGGCAACGGTATCCAGGGCGCGGCAGCCGGCATTCCCTTCCCGATCCCGCAGAGCGGCATCGAGGTGATCTGGAATCACATCCTGCATTACAAGGGTGACCAGAGCCACATGATCAATAACCAGGCAGTGGTGATCGGTGGCCGGGCCAACTACATCAAGCGCGATCGGCACATCTATTACGTCTACAACCGCGAAGGCATGACTCACGCGGACCTGGACAACACCGTGCTGTACTACAAGTACCGTGTCACCGCGCCGGCCAAGCTGTCCGGTACGGCACTGGTGGTGCAGGACCCGCTCGACCAGGTGCTGACCACTCGCAAGGCGTGGCGCTACAGCCCGGACGATCGCCGCGTGCGCCGTCTGCCGTCGCTGGCCTATGACTCCTTGCAGCCCGACACCAGCGGCTTGGCCACGGCCGATGTGGTCGACTCGTTCAACGGCGCGCCGGATCGCTACGAGTGGGAGCTGCTCGGCAAGCGTGAAATGCTGATGCCCTACAACAGCTATGCCGTGCATCAGAAGGGCCTCCCCTACGACAGCATCGTCCAGGCACGCACCCTGAACCCGGAACTGCTGCGCTATGAGCTGCATCGCGTGTGGGTTGTCGAGGCGACTTTGCGCAAGGGCTTCAGTCACCTCTACGACAAGCGTCGGTTCTATATCGACGAGGACAGCTGGGCGATCCTTGCCGTCGACCTGTACGACGAGAAGGGCGAGCTGATCGGCCTGCAGGAAAGCCATCCGATCAGCTATTACGACGTGCCGATGTTCAACAGCACGCTGGAAACGCTCTACCACCTCAAGGACGGCAACTACTTCGTCGATGGGCTGGACAACAACGAGCCGATGTACGACTTCAACGTCAAGCTCGGCCCGCGTGATTTCTCGCCGCAGGCGCTGCGTCGCGGCAACTGACGAAGGACAGAAACAGAAGATGCACGAAAGGGCGCCGCTGGCGCCCTTTTTTGTACCACCAGAACTGCCGTCGCGCGTCGCTGCGGCGGTGTGAGGCTACAAGGTTGCTCCTGTTCGGCGGGGCCGAGCACGGGTAGTGACTTCGCTCAAGAGTGGGCTGGCGCGGCAGTGGGATGATCGCCTGCGTAGCGCTGCAAAGGCGGCCCGGCAGCCGGGCAAGCAGCCACGTCATTCGCAAAAGGAGGGAGCCGCGTGTTCAGACCGGGACAACTGGAGTACCACAGCCTTTCCGCTTCCGGGAAACCGGGTTATCACCTGCAGCTCGACTATCGTGTCGAGGGCACGCCGGAGGCGCCGCAGTGGGCGTGTTTTCACCTGCGCTTCGAGGCCGGAGCAACTCTGGTGGACGAGCAGTTTCGAATGCACCGCGATGTCGCCTGCAACTTCCTGCAACGCGTCCGTCAGTGCCTGCGTCGCCACGGTGTGCCGGTGGACACCGATATCCTCTTCGGCCTGCACGGCATCTACGACCCGCTGTTCGAGGATCTGCGCCGGCAGCTGTGCTATCGGCCGGGCGAGGCCGTCGATCTCGATCGATTTCTTCGCGAAGGCTGAGCGGCGTAAGTGGCTTGTGCGGTCAGTTGGTCAAGGCAAGTTCGGATGTACATGGCTCCGAGAAGGCGCTGCGACGCGTCATAGCGGGGCTATGGCAAGGAGCAGCAACACAGTATCGGGGCCATGGGCGCCGGAGTCGACCAACTGACCTTACCAACCAGGCCACTAGTTGCGGTCGGCGATCACGCCGATGAGGAAGAAGATCAGCAGCAGCACCGGCGCCAGGCTGTAGTTGTTCAGGTGGGCCAGCCCCTGGGTCATCCACGGGGTGAGGAAGACGATCGCCAGGCCATAGCCCACCGCGCAGACCAGTACGAAAATCAGCGTGCGGAAAAAGAAGTTCAGGCTGCTGACGGCGCCCTTTACCCAGGTATTGATTGCCGGGCCGAACAGTACGAAGAGCGTGGCCATCAGCGCCAGGGAGATATCCGACAGGTGGCTGCGGCTCCAGCGCGACAGCGTGACGATCAGGTCGAGTAGCAAATCCATGCGGTGTCCTTAAGGCAGGAAGCTCTGTAGCAGGTCGTTGAGAAACAGCTGGCCCTTCGGCGTCGCCACCAGGCGCGCTGGGTCAGCCGAGAGCAGGCCGCGCGCTTCGGCGTCGCGCCGTGGCTTGGCGAGCACATCCAGCGGCAGTCCGGTGCGCTGAGTGAACAGCATGGCCGGTACGCCGTCGGTGAGGCGCAGCACATTCATCAGGAATTCGAAGGGCAATTCGTCCGCTGCCAGCAGCTTTTCGCCTGCACGGAAGGCCTTGGCCGGATCGAGGTAGTCCTTCGGCAGGCGGGTCTTCCAGCTGCGCAGGATGCGTCCGTCGGCGTGGCTGAGCTTGGCATGGGCGCCGGCACCAATGCCAAGGAAATCGCCGAAGGTCCAGTAGTTCAGGTTGTGCCGCGCCTGCCGCCCGGGCTGGGCGTAGGCGGAGGTCTCGTACTGGCGATAGCCGTGCTCCGCGAGCAGCGTCTGGCCGGCTTCCTGGATGTCCCAGAGGATATCGTCTTCGGGCAGCTGCGGCGGCTGGCTCCAGAACACCGTGTTTGGCTCCAAGGTCAGCTGGTACCAGGACAGGTGCGTCGGTTGCTGCGCGATGGCGATGCGCAGGTCGCTCAACGCATCCTCCAGGCTCTGGTCCGGCAGGCCGTGCATGAGGTCGAGGTTGAAATTGTCGAAGCCGGCGGCGCGCGCCATGTTGGCGGCGCGAATCGCTTCGTCGCCGTCGTGAATGCGCCCGAGCGCCTTGAGCTTGTCGGCCTGGAAGCTCTGCACGCCAATGGACAGCCGGTTGATGCCTAGCTGGCGGTAGTCGCGGAACTTGGCCTGTTCGAACGTCCCCGGATTTGCTTCCAGGGTGATCTCGATGTCCTCGGAAAAGCCGACCAGCCGTTCCAGTCCGTCGACGATCGCCGCCAGTGCCTTGGCAGAAAACAGGCTTGGCGTACCGCCGCCGAAGAAGATCGAAGTCAGGCGGCGGTCCCCGACGTGCTCAAGATCCGCGCGAAGATCGGCCAGCAGCGCGGCGACATAGGCGTCTTCGGACAGTTCGGGTCCGGCCGCGTGGGAATTGAAGTCGCAGTACGGGCATTTGCGCACGCACCAGGGAATATGTACGTACGCCGCCAGCGGGGGCAATTCGAAACCTGCCGTTGTTGCCGCTTTCATATCCCCAGCCGCTGCTTGAGCAGGGCCATGGCGCGTGCACGGTGGCTGAGCTGGTTCTTCTGCGCTGCAGGCAGCTCGGCGCTGGAGCAGTCGCATTCCGGCACCCAGAACAGCGGGTCGTAGCCGAAGCCATGCTCGCCGCGTGCTGCATGCAGGATGCGGCCGTGCCAGAGGCCTTCGCAGATGATCGGCAATGGATCGTCGGCGTGGCGCACCAGCGCCAGGGCACAGACGAACTGCGCGCCGCGTTCGGCATCCGGAACCTCACGCAGGACGTCCAGCAGCTTGGCGTTGTTGGCGGCATCGCCTTGGCCATCGGCGTAGCGCGCCGAGTAGATGCCCGGTGCGCCGCCGAGGGCGTCGACGGCCAGGCCGGAGTCGTCGGCGAGCGCCGGTAGACCGGATAACCGCGCGGCGTTGCGCGCCTTGAGAATGGCGTTCTCGACGAAGGAGAGACCGGTTTCCTCCGGCTCGACGGTGCTGAACTCGGCCACCGAGCGCACGCGTACCGCGTCACCGAGCATGGCCTGGAGCTCCTTGAGTTTGCCGGCGTTGTGGCTGGCCAGTACCAGTTCGGAAAAAGGCATCATCGGTCGGGGAAGAATTCCTGGTTGAACTCGAAGCTGAACGGCTCGGCGCCGGTCGGCTGAACGGTGAGGGCGAAACGCAGGGTTTCCTGCGAGTCGAAGGGGAACTGCGCGAGGTAATAGATCGCCTCGTCACCTTCCTTGAGCTGCTTGAAGCCCAGCGGGCGATCCTGCCCGAGCAGGTTCTTCACTACGCCGCTGACCTGTGCCGCGACCGGTTTGCCGTCCTTGATCACCGAGACGTTGACTACGCCCTGGGTCTTGCTGCGCGTGAGTCCGGCGGCGGCGGCAATGTCCGGCTGCAGGAAGCCCGAATTGAAGGCACTGTAGTGGACGTCGTATTCGCCGACGCTGTGTTTGCGCTCGGCCAGCGCCGGCAATGTGAGCAGTGCGGCCAACAGACCGATCAGGATGCGTTTCATGTGCTTACCTCCAGCGTTGAAGCCGCTCAGCGGGATGGCCCGGTGACGCGGTAGATGCCGATTTCACCCAGCAGATTCGGCCATATGCGACTGGCCCAGCCATGCCGATGATCGCGGTCGACTGCCAGGCGTTCTAGCACCCTGGCACCGCTTTCCTGGCACAGCCGCTCGAAATCCTCGAACGTGCAGAAGTGAATGTTCGGCGTGTTGTACCAAGTGTAGGGGAGGAACTCCGACACCGGCATGCGGCCTTTGCTCGCAAGGTACCAACGGCAGCGCCAATGGCCGAAGTTGGGGAAGGTGATGATGCACTGGCGGCCGACGCGCAGCATTTCCTTCATCAGCTGGTCGGGGTAATGCACGGCCTGCAGCGCCTGGGTCATCACCACCATGTCGAAGCTGTCGCTGGCGAAGTTGCCCAGGCCCAGGTCGAGGTTCTGCTCGATGACGTTGACGCCCTTGTCGATGCAGGCGGCGATGTTGTCCGGGTCGATCTCTAGGCCGTAGCCGCTGACCTGCTTGTGATCGCGCAGCCAGGCCAGCAGCTCGCCATTGCCGCAGCCGAGGTCGAGAACTCGGCTGCCGGCCGGAATCCACTCTTGGATGATGTCCAGATCGGCACGCATCTTCGTTCCTTATACGGCTATGCGGTTCATGTAACCGCGGAAGGCTTGCAGGTAGCGGGGATTGGGGATCAGGAAGGCGTCGTGGCCCTGCGGCGCATCGATCTCCAGGTAGCAGACATCCTTGCGCGCAGCGAGCAGGGCGTCGACGATTTCCCGCGAGCGCTCCGGCGAAAAGCGCCAGTCGGTGGTGAAGGACATCACGCAGAAGCGCGCCTGGGCGCCCTCGAAGGTCTTGGCCAGATCGTCGTTGTGGGCTGCCGCCGGGTCGAAGTAGTCCAGCGCCTTGGTCATCAGCAGGTAGGTATTGGCGTCGAAACGCCCGGAAAACTCCTCGCCCTGATAGCGCAGGTAGCTTTCGACCTGGAATTCCACGCTGTTGAAGTCGTAATTGAGCTTCTCGCTCTTGAGTCCGCGACCGAACTTGGTGCCCATGGCGTCATCGGACAGGTAGGTGATGTGGCCGACCATGCGCGCCAGCATCAGGCCGCGCCTGGGAATCACGCCCATCTCCTGGAAATGGCCGCCGTGGAATTCCGGGTCGGACAGGATGGCCTGGCGCGCGACTTCGTTGAAGGCGATGTTCTGTGCCGACAGCCTGGGCGCCGAGGCGATGGCCAGGCAGTGGCGGACTCGCTCAGGGTAGCTGATGGTCCATTGCAAGGCCTGCATGCCGCCCAGGCTGCCGCCTATCACCGCTGCCCATTGGGCGATGCCAAGGCGGTCGGCCAGAAGTGCCTGACTGTGCACCCAGTCTTCCACTGTCACCACTGGGAAGTCTGCACCGTAGGGCTTGCCGCTGGCCGGGTTGGTGCTGCTCGGGCCGGTCGAACCGTTGCAGCCGCCCAGGTTGTTAAGGCTGACGACGAAGAAATGATCGGTATCAATAGCCTTGCCCGGGCCTATGCAGGAATCCCACCAGCCGGGTTTGCGGTCGTCCATGCTGTGGTAGCCGGCGGCATGATGGTGGCCAGAGAGTGCATGGCAGATGAGCACGGCATTGCTGCGCGCGGCATTCAGCTCGCCATAGGTTTCATAGATCAGCTGGTAATCGGCCAGCGTACGGCCGCAGGCGAGTGTCAGTGGTTCGGCAAAATGCGCGACCTGCGGACTCACCAGGCCAACGGAATCGGCGGGAATTGCAGTGGGCATCGACCCTGGCTCTTGCTTGAAGAAGGCGGCAAAGTCTAAAGGTATGCGCGTTGCAATTCATCCTGAAATGCAACGGCGAGCGGGGCTCTCGCCATTTCCTCGCGGGCTGCGGCGAAATGGCGACAGCTTCAGCTGATCTGCGCGCTGGTCAGGCTGACCACCTTGCCCTGCCGCCGCAACGGCGCCGGTCGGCGCAGCGCGCGGAGCATTTCTGCGGCCTGTGCCAGTTGCAGCTCCAGTTCGCCGCTGTAGCGCGTCAGCAATTGTCCGCGCTGGCTGTTCTGCTGGCTCTCCCTGGCCAGGCTCTTCAACTGCAGGATGTGGGTTTCCAGCTGTTGCTTGTGTTCCAGGGAAAACTGCAGCAGCGGCGTCAGCGCATCTCCAGCCCACTGTTCGGCTTCCTGGCGCAGCCGCTGGTGCATGCCGATGACCTCCTGCACCAGGGTAGAGAAGAAGCGTCTGGTGAGTGTTCGCTGCTCGGTGAGCAGGGTCTTCAACTGCAGGCGGAACTGATCGGCCTTGCCCTGCAGGCTGCGCAGCTCGCGCTGATAAGGCAGCAACTGGAACAACGGCGGGTCGATACCCTGTAGGGGGTTTTCTTCGCTGTGCCGCCGGTAGATCGCCGAAACCATCTTGTTGGCCCTTTCCGCCTCCTGCTCGAGGATGCCCAGGTCCTGTTCCACCGAGCGGAAGAAGTGCAGGATCGCCAGGTTGATGCCCAGCGTGGTCAGGCTTCCGGTCAGGCTGCGTCGCAACCGGGTCAGGTGCTCCTCGAGGCGTTCGGCCCGTATTGCCGTGCGCAGCAGCTCACCCTGGCGTTGCAGCAGGCGCTGATTGGTCTTCAGGTCGAGCAGGCGCTTGTGGTGGCGGTTGTGATCGTGCCGCGTGCGCGCGGTGAGTTCGAGCAGCATCTGCCCGCTGCCTTCCTGATGACTGGCCAGCACATCGCGCTGCTCGATGACCTTTTCCAGGCGCAGCTTGAGGGCATGCTGACTGTTCTGCAGCAGCGCCATCACCTGCTGCACCACCTGGTCTTCGAGCAGGAGTTCCTTCTGCGTGAGGATGCGCTGGCTGAGCAATTCTTCCAGCCGTGCCAGCTGGCTGCGTTCGAGCAGCGCCTGGTCACCGCGAATCTTCGCCATCAGCGCCTGTTTGGCCGACAGCGGCAGGACGTCGGCGCAATCAATGCCCAGCTGTTGCGCGGTGCTGTCACGGATATCCTCGATGGCCTTCTGCACGAAGGTCTCGCCGGCAACATCGTCCCAGAGCACGTCGATCTTGTTCAGTACGGCGAACAGGCTGTTCTGCGTATCTTCGTCGAGCTGGCGGATGTGCTGCTGCCAGATCTGCATGTCACTGGCGGTGACACCGGTGTCGGCAGAGAGCAGGAACACTATTGCCTGGGCATTGGGCAGCATCGACAGGGTCAGTTCCGGCTCGCTGCCCAGCGCGTTCAGCCCGGGCGTATCGAGAATGCGCAAGCCCTGACGCAACAGCGGGTGGTCGAAGTTGACCACGGCGTGGCGCCAGGCCGGGACCAGTACGGTATCGCCACTGCTGCTGCTTTCCAGGCCGGCCGGGTCAAAGCCCAGCTGAATTGCCTGTTCCACCGGCATGGCCTTGGTCAACGCGACCTGGGCAAAGCCTTCGGCCATGCGTTCCGGGTCATGCGGGTCGAGCGGGAGATTGAGCCAGAGTCGCGGTGTGCGCTTGAGTTGCGCGATGCTGGTGTCTTCCAGGCGCGACTCGATGGGCAGCAGGCGGATGTAGGAGCGTTCCGAACGCGGATCGAACAGCAGTTCGGTGGGGCACATGGTGGTGCGGCCAGCCCGTGAAGGCAGGATGCGCTGACCGTAGTTGGAGAAGAACAGGCTATTGATCAGCTCGGTTTTGCCGCGCGAATACTCGCCGACGAAAGCCAGGGTGATGTGATCGGTGCGCAACACCCGCAGCGCTCGCTCCAGGCGCGCCTCGACGCCCTCGCTGGAAAGCCGGTTATGCGCCAGCCAGCTGCGGTAGCGGGTGATCTCACGAATGAGGTCACGCTTCCAGGTGACGTAGGCGTCCACTTGTCGGTCGAGACGTTCCATGCTCATCCAGCTCCCGGAGGTGTGATTCGGCGAATTATCGGACCCGCCGGTGCAAGGTCAATTCAATCGAAGCCTGGCGTGACCGAACGGCCTTGCTGGCGGCATGGATGGTCATGGGCGGCTCGGGTTCGAGTCGATGTCCTCGTTCACACCCCGCAGCGAAGTACGAGGCAGGATGGAAAAAGCCGAGAAATTGAAGTCTACGTGCTGCCTTGCGGCATTCCGAGGCGCTTTTGGCTCCTCGGTGCCGCTTTGGCAGCAAAGCATGAACAGCGTCTCAGATGAGCATGCGCAGGATGTTCGGCATGTGGGTCATGGTGGCCAGGTTGTTGACCACCAGCATGTCCAGCAGTTTGATCGCCAGGAAGGCAAAGATCGGTGAGATATCCAGCCCGCCGAGGTTCGGCAGCAGGCGGCGGAACGGTGCCAGGACCGGCTCGCAGAGTTGGCTGACCAGCTGCGCGCCCGGGTTGTGGCTGCCCGGCGCGACCCAGGACAGGATGACGCTGATGATCAGCGCCCAGAAGAAGATGTTGAGGAACAGCCCGGTGATGCCGATCAGCGCCCAGACCAGCAACAGCAACGGATTGCCGGTGGTGCCGTAGGCGATCAGCAGGATCAGCGCCATCAGCACCATTTGCACGATGATCGCGAGGACCAGCGAGGACAGGTCCAGCGTGCCCATGCTCGGAATTATGCGGCGCATCGGCCGCAGCAGCGGATGGGTGGCCTTGACGATGAATTGGCTCAGCGGATTGTAGAAGTCGGCGCGTACCAGCTGCAGGATGAAGCGCAGCAGCACGATCAGCAGATAGAGGCTGCCCAGCGTCTGGATGATCAGAATCAGGGCTTGCGAAAGTTGGGACATGAATGCTCCTTAGGGGCTGTTGATGTTGCGTCGCGAGCCGCGTTGCCTCGGCAAATGGCGCCGGGCAAGGCGTGGGACGCAGGTAATGGTGTTCCCTTGCCAAGTCCCGCAACGCC
>NZ_JXXD01000074.1 GCF_000935215.1 Stutzerimonas stutzeri | reverse complement strand
GCAGACGCAGCAGCATCAGCGCCATGCCGACACCCAGCGCGCCGAGTACCAGCAGCGGGCCGAGATAACCGAGGGCGTCCTGCAGCCAACCGAGCAGCAGGTGCAGCCATTCGGTGTGCAACGAGGCTTCGACTGCAACGTAACCGCCCTGCTCCCAGATCTGGTAGGCGGCGTACAGCGGGATCAGCGTCAGCGGCAGCAGGATCAGGCACAGCCAGTAGCCGCTGCGCCGGTACGCACCCAGCAGCCCCCATGGCAGGTAGGCGGCGCGAATCAGCTGGAAGAAGCAGACGATGTAATAGACCACCAGCAGCAGGGCGAAACCGCTGGCCACGGACGGCGCGAGCCAGAGTTCACGCAGCGCCGCGGTGCTGATGAACAGGCTGAGTGCGCCCCATAGCAGAAGAAAGAAGGTTCTCATCGCAAGTCCCGGTGTCGGCTTTTGGCGAAAGCGCATCGGAACAGAATTCCGAGCGCCATACGCACAACCGCTTCACGAAACAGGCGGCGATGAGCAGCGATCATGCCGGCTTCGAGCAGGCGCGCACGGTTTAGAACAGGCTGAGCTGATCGCTTTTTGGCTCATCTGGCTTGGCCGCCGGCACTGCCTCTGTGGCTCTGGTCTGAGCGCTGGGGAGGGCCAAGCGTTCGGCCAATCCTGCGGCGCGCTCGGCGCGGGTATTGACCGCTTCGGCCAGCCGCGCCGGCAGCGCCCAGATCTCCACCTTGCGCTTGGCGCGGGTGATGCCCGTGTAGAACAGCGAGCGCGTCAGCAGCGGGCTGGGCTGTTCCGGCAAGGCCAGCAGCACCTCGGTGAACTCCGAGCCCTGGCTTTTGTGCACGGTCATGGCGAAGGCACTGTCATGACTCGGCAACCGTGCCGGGGCAAAGCCACGATAGCCCTCGTCGCCCTCGAAGAACACCCGCAGCCCCTGCTCGGTTTTCAGACACAGGCCGATATCGCCGTTGAACAGGCCCAGGGCGTAGTCGTTCTGCCGGACCATCACCGCGCGGCCGGGGTACCAGCGTTCGCGCGCCGGCACGCTGAGGCGACGCTTGAAGCGGGCTTCCAGCGCCTCATTGATGCCGGTGACGCCAAAGGCGCCTTCGCGTTGGGCAGTCAGCGCGCGGAAACCGTTGAAGGCCTCGAACGCGGCGGATGGATCGGTCTGGCGTGCGGCCTGCAGATAGGTCGAATAGCCCTGCTCCAGTCGCTCGATCAATGCGGCGGACGTTGGCGTGGCATTCCAGACAAGATCGGCGCGGTTCTCCTGCAGCAGCGCCACCGTGCCCTTGGCGTCGCCGCCATTGATTCGCCGCGCCAGCTCGCCGATACCGCTGTCGCCGGCGAAGCGGTGGCTGTGGGTGAGCAGCACAACCGCATCGCCGAGGCGCGAGCGCGGCGTCTCGACCGGTACGGCCTGCCCGGTAATGCGTTGCAGATCGGTCGCGGCCTGACTATCGAAACCGCGCCCTTCACAGAGTTCGGCGAACACCGCGCCGGCCTCCACGGCGGCCAGCTGGTCCTTGTCGCCGAGTAGGATCAGTCTCGCCTTCGGCGGCAGCGCAGCGACCAGTTTGGCCATCAACGCCAGATCGACCATTGAGGCTTCGTCCACCACCAACACGTCCAACGCCAGCGGATGGGCCGCGTCATGGCGCACCTTCGGGCTGTCGCCGCGGCTGCCGAGCAGGCGGTGCAGGGTGCGCGCCTCGTCCGGCAGGGTGTCCTTGACGGCATCGCTGACCGGCAGATCGGCCTTGGCGTTGCGGATCGCTTCGGCCATGCGCGCCGCGGCCTTGCCGGTGGGCGCAGCGAGGCCGATGGCCAGGCGTTCGCCGCCGGGCTGCTCGAGCAGCGCCGCCAGCAGGCGTACCACGGTGGTGGTCTTGCCGGTGCCGGGGCCGCCGGAGATTACTGCCAAGCGGCGGCGTACTGCCTGGGCCGCGGCGAGGCGCTGCCAGTCGGGGCTTTGCTGATTGAAGGCGAACAAGCGCGCCAGGCTGTCGCTCAGCTGAGCTTCATCGACATCGGGTGCGTCCGCTGCGCGAGTCAGAAGCTGTTCCGCCAGTTGCTCCTCGTAGGCTTGGTAACGGGCCAGGTAGAGCCGGTCGCCAACGAGGATCAGCGGCGCGTAATCATCAGATGTGCCGATCAGAGGCGAGGCCTCCAGTTGCGCCCGCCAGGTTGCGAGCGCCGGCAAGCTGAGGTCGACCTCAGGCCAGGGGCGCTTGCCGGCGAAGCGTTGGAGCGGCAGGCAGACGTCTCCGGACGCCAGGGCTTCGCAGCAGAGCGCGGCGGCGAGCAGCACCGTTTCAGGGGTATCCGGCTCGAGGCGCTGCAGACTGGCGATGAAGGCGCGCTCCAGTGGGCCTAACGGAAGCTCGAATAGATTCGTCATCGTGGCGACCTCGAACCAGCAGAAACCCGCTGGCTGGCAGTACTCGTTCCGGCACCGCGGATCGCCAGCAAGCTGGCTCCTACAAGAGCGGGCGATCGCCCTTCGCGAGATAGGGCTCCTGCGAATATGAGGCGCATCATTTGCCCTCCTCGAACAATCGATCCAACGCATCGAGCAGCGCATCGTCCGGCCGCGCGAAGTAGACGCCAGCATCGGGCATGCCGCGCAGGAATAGGTAGAAGGCGCCGCCCAGCTGCTCGTCTTGAAAGTCCGCCAGCCGCTGGCGCAGGAAGCGACGCAGCGCCACCAGGTAGATCAGGTATTGCAGGTAGTAATGCTCGCCTGCCAACGCCTGCAGCAGCCGTTCGCCGCCGTAGTAGCTCGCATCCGGACCGAGCCAGTTGGATTTGTAGTCGGCGATGTACCAGCGGCCGTCGTGCTCGAAGGTCAGGTCGATAAAGCCCTTGAGAAAACCCTTGAGGCTGTCGAACTCCAACCGTGTCGCCGCTTCGCGCAATGGTTCGGCGAGGCCATTGGCCGGATCGACCAACAGGCTGCGCAGCCGCGTCACATCCAGGTCCCGCACCGGAAAAGTGAAGCCCAGTTCCGGCAGGCGTCTGGCCGATTGCAGCGCGGCGAGGGTCAGGCCGCCGCCATCCATATCGGTGTCGAGCACCTTTTGCAGATGGCCGATGGCGATTTCCTTCCACTCCAGCGGCAAACCGAAGGCCTGCAAAGCGGGTTCGACCAGCGCCTCCAGATCGCCTTTGCCGCGCGCCCAGTCTTCGAGGATGGCGTGCAGGCAGGTACCGGCCCGTGCACCGCGGGGGAAGGCGAAGAAGCCGCTGCCCGGCTCGCCGGCATCGGGGATGGCCAGGGCGTCGCGGTCGGGCGCTTCCATATGCATGCCGGCGGCAAGACCGGAAAAGCTGCCGATCCGCCAGGCACTGTGCAGGCTGCGATTGAGCTGTGATAGCTGCTGAGGCGGCGCGGCGCGGCCGGGGCCCTGTGCATTGGCTTCGCGCGACTCCAGCGGCAGGCAGGCCATATGGCCTTCGCTTCCCTGCACCAGTCGCTCGATGGCCAGGCGCAGGCTGCCGCCGTTGAGATCGGCCAGATGATTGCCCAGCTCACTCAACGGTTGCTCGCCAGGCAGTTCGCGGCCGTGTAGCAGCCAGGCCAGGGCGCTGCTGTGCAGACCTTCGTCCGCTAGGCTGCCATCCTTCTTTGGTTTGCAGAGATTCACAGGCCCCCAGTGCAACCAGAGCCGGTCGCGCGCGCGGGTCAGGGCGACATAGGCCAGGCGCAGCTGCTCGGCGAAGACCTCCTGACGGGCGCGTTCGAGGTTGTCCTCCAGCGCGTCGCTGCCGAGATCCAGCAGCGGCTGGCCATTAGCATCGTGGCAACGGGCGCTGTCGCGGTTCTTGCCGAGCAGCTTGCCGTCCCAGAGGAAGGGGCAGAACACCAGCGGGTATTCCAGGCCCTTGCTGGTGTGGATGGTGACGATCTGCACCCGCTCGGCATCGCTTTCCAGGCGAAGCAGGGCTTCCTCGCCAGCGCCTTCGCTACCTCGCTGCTGGTTGAACCAGGCGAGCAGCGGCTCAAGACCCGGGCGCAGCAGGCTTTCGGCTTGCAACAGTTCACCCAGGTGCAGGAGGTTGGTCAGCCGACGTTCGCCATCGACCCGCGCCAGCAGCCGTTCGGCCACCGCCTGCTCGTCGAGCCAGGCACGGAACACGCGCATGAAACCCTGCTGCTGCCAGAGCTGGTGGTAGCGCTCGGCGGCCTCGCGTTCGGCGTCCCACTGCTGCTGATCGTCCTGGCAGCGGGCAAGGTCGGCGGCGCTGCGGCCCAGCAGGCGCGTGGCCAGTGCATAGCGCAGCAGCCCTTCGCGACCGGGCTCGGCGTAGGCAGCCAGCACTGCGGCCAGCTCAGCCGCCTCCTCGCTGCGCCAGACGCTGTCACGCCCGCGGCGCACGC
>NZ_JXXD01000073.1 GCF_000935215.1 Stutzerimonas stutzeri | reverse complement strand
TGCCCTGCCGCCGCTGGCGGGGCTGGGGCGCGTGCCTCCGCTGCGCGTGCTGCGCCGCGACATGCTGCCGGTACCACCCAGCGCGTGGCTGGTCTATGGGACCGCGATTTTCGCCCTCGGGCTGATCATGTGGCGGCTGAGCCTGGATCTGAAGATCACGCTGGCACTGCTCGGCGGCGGGCTGCTCGCCACGCTGCTGCTTGGCGGTCTGCTTCTTATGGGGCTCAAGGCCATGCGCCGCCTGCTTGCCGGTGCCTCGCTGAGCTGGCGCCTGGGCCTCGGCCAGTTGCTGCGCCATCCACTGGCTGCCGCCGGACAGGCCCTTGCCTTCGGCCTGATCCTGCTGGCCATGGCGCTTATCGCGCTGCTGCGAGGTGAGCTGCTCGATACCTGGCAGGACCAGCTGCCGGACAACGCACCGAATCATTTCGTGCTCAATGTTCTGCCGGCGGAAAAGGATGCCTTTGCCGAGCGCATCGCGGCCATCTCGGACCATGCCGCGCCACTGTATCCGGTCGTGCCAGGACGCCTGATCGCGATCAACGGCGAGCCGGTGCGCCAGCTGGTCAGCAAGGAATCCCAGGGTGAGCGCGCGATCCGCCGCGACCTGAGCCTGACCTGGGCCGCCGAACTACCGAAGGACAATCACATCGTCGCGGGCACCTGGTGGGGCAATCAGGGCGACGCTGACATTCCCGGGGTATCCGTCGAGGCGGAACTTGCGCAAAGCCTGCAATTGAAGGTCGGTGATCGACTGTCCTTCACCATAGGCGGGCTGACACGCGAGGCCAGCGTCACCAGCCTGCGCGAGGTCAACTGGGACAGCTTCCAGCCCAACTTCTACATGATCTTCGAACCGGACACTCTCCAGGGCATGCCGGCCACCTACATGACCAGCTTCCACCTGCCGCCTGGCAAGGAACGCGAATTGGTTGAGCTGGCCCGTGCGTTTCCTTCGGTCACCCTGCTGCAGGTCGAGGCGCTGCTGGCTCAATTGCGCAGCATCCTTGCGCAGGTATCACTGGCCGTGGAATACGTACTGCTGTTCGTCCTGGCCGCCGGCCTGGCGGTTCTGTTCGCCGGGCTGCAAGCGACGCTGGACGAGCGCATTCGTCAGGGCGCGTTGCTCAGGGCGCTCGGTGCAGAGCGGGGCTTGCTGCTTCGTGCGCGCCGAGCCGAGTTCGGCCTGTTGGGCGCCGCCAGCGGCCTGCTCGCCGCACTCGGCTGCGAGCTGGTCAGCGCCCTGCTCTATCACTACGCATTCGATCTGCGCTGGCAGCCGCACCCATGGCTGCTGGTACTACCGTTGATAGGTGCTTTGCTGGTCGGTGGCGCCGGTCTGATCGGTACTCGACGCGCGCTGAATGCGAGCCCGCTGACCGTACTGCGCGAGAGTTGAAGCGCTACAATCGGCGACTTTTCAGCGAGGACGCAAATCCATGAGTCGCTATCGCCCACCGCGCCCGGCCGGCACGCCCCTGATCACCCCAGAAGGTGAGGCTCGACTGCGTGCCGAGCTGCACGAACTCTGGCACGTCAAGCGCCCGCAGGTGACCCAATCGGTGAGCGAAGCGGCGGCGCAGGGTGATCGTTCGGAGAACGCTGAATACACCTACGGCAAGAAGATGCTGCGAGAGATCGACAGCCGCGTGCGGTTTCTGACCAAGCGTCTGGAAAAGCTCAAAGTCGTAGGCGACCGGCCCAGCGACCCGAACAAGGTGTATTTCGGCGCATGGGTGACCCTGGAGGACGAGGATGGTGAGGAGTCGCGCTACCGAATCGTCGGTCCTGACGAACTGGACCTGCGCCAGGGCCTGATCAGCATCGATTCGCCCCTGGCGCGGGCGCTGGTGGGCAAAGGTCTGGATGCCGAAGTCCAGGTGCAAACCCCGACCGGGATGAAGCTCTGGTACGTGGTCGCTGTCGAGTATCAGTGACCGGCAGGTCAATATCGGACGAACCGGTCATCATCTTCGGCGATTGTGCTGACATCTAAAAGCGATTGGCGGCTAAAAAGCAAAATCATCACTTTCTTACCCAGGCGCCGTTTCGCTCGGTAACAATGACCGCACGCCGCACAGATATCACAGCAATATCACCTCCCGTCGTAATTGCCCGACTAGAGCGGACGCGCTCCCGCTCGGTGCTTATGGCACGAATGCTGCGCTCTTCAGCGCGCAGTACGCGCCATGCGCGGTTAACGGCAATGGACTGCCCACAGCCCGATTCACATTCGAAGAGTGCGTCCATGAACAAGAACAAAACCTTGCTCGCTCTCTGTCTCGGTAGCGCCATGGCGCTTGCCGGTCAGGCTCATGCTGCTACTGGCAGCGGCTACACCGCTACGAAGTACCCGATCGTGCTCGCCCACGGCATGCTCGGCTTCGACAGTCTGCTGGGCATCGATTACTGGTACGGCATCCCCAGCGCGCTGCGCCGCGACGGTGCGCAGGTCTACGTCACCGAAGTCAGTCAGCTCAATACGTCCGAATTGCGCGGTGAGGAGCTGCTTGCGCAGGTGGAGGAAATCGTCGCCATCAGCGGCAAGCCAAAGGTCAACCTGGTTGGCCACAGCCACGGCGGCCCGACCGTGCGCTATGTAGCCGGTGTCCGGCCGGACCTGATCGCCTCGGTAACCAGCGTGGGCGCACCTCACAAGGGTTCGGACGTCGCCGATCTGATCCGCAAGATCCCCGAGGGCTCCTCTGGCGAGGCGATCATCGCCGGACTGGTGAACGCCATGGGCAGCTTCATCAATTTCGTTTCCGGCAGCTCAAGCACGGCCCCGCAGGACTCTCTCGGCTCGCTGGAGTCACTCAACAGCGAAGGCGCCGCCCGCTTCAACGCCAAATTCCCGCAAGGCATTCCCACCACCGCTTGCGGCGAGGGCGCCTACAAGGTCAATGGCGTGCGCTACTACTCCTGGAGTGGCACCAGCCCGCTGACCAACCCACTGGATATCAGCGACGCCATGATGGGTGCCGGAGCCCTGGCATTCAGCGGGCCCAACGATGGACTGGTCGGGCGCTGCAGCTCGCACCTGGGCATGGTGATCCGCGATAACTACCGGATGAACCACCTGGACGAGGTCAATCAGTTCATGGGGCTGACCAGCCTGTTCGAGACCGATCCGGTCAGTGTCTATCGCCAACACGCGAACCGCCTGAAGAACGCGGGCCTTTGACGCGCGACTCTTCGTGAACCAGGCCGGGATCGTCGATCCCGGCCGCTATCACCGAGCACCCCATGAGCAAATACATAATTCTTCTGGTGCTGGCCGTGGCGCTAAGCCTGACCATCATGCAGAGCCGATCGACACCCAGCCCGGCTGCAGTGGCCGAATGGCCATCGGCTACCTCACCCGCCACGGCTGCCCCAACACCACCCCGGAAGCCGCTGAAAACCCAACCGGCATCGCAAGGCACGCCGCAGTTGCCGACGTCGTTCAAGGGCACCCAGGTCGATGGCCAGTTCCGTCTGGATGAAGCCGGCAACCTGCTAATCGGCGCCGAACTTCGGCATCTGTTCGATTACTTTCTCGCCGCAGCCGGAGAGGAGCCGTTGAAGAACAGTATCGAACGCTTGCGTCGATACATCGTCGCCGAGCTGCCGGAGCCGGCCCAGAGCCAAGCATCAGCAGTGCTCACGCAATATCTCAACTACAAGCGCCAACTGCTTGATCTGGAATCGACTTATTCGCGAACCACGGACATTTCAGCGCTACGCCAGCGCTTGAGTGCCGTGCAGGCGTTGCGCGCACGCGTGCTGGAGCCGGCTGTTCACCAGGCGTTCTTCGCCCTGGACGAGGCCTATGATCGCTTCAGCCTGGAGCGCCTGGCCATTCAAGCCGATTCAGCACTGGACAGCGAAGCCAAGGGCCGCGCCATCGACCAGTTGCGCGCCGGATTGCCCGGTGACCTGCAAGAGTTGCTCGTGCCGCAGCTGCAAAGCGAGCTGCGAGAGCGAACTGTCGCCTTGAAGGCCCAGGGCGCCAATGCGCAGCAGATCCGCCAGCTGCGCCAGCAGTTGGTGGGCAGCGAGGCTGCCACCCGACTCGAAGCGCTGGATCGACTGCGCGCGCAGTGGCAGCAACGGGTCGCTGTCTATCGGCAGGAACGTCAGCGTATCGAGGCCACTCGCGGCCTGGACGATGTCGAGCGTCGCAGCGCTATCGAGCAACTGGAGGCCGAGCAGTTTGACGAGGGCGAACGCTTGCGGCTTATCGCTGCCTTTCAGCAGCAGGAAGTGGCGGAGCGCTGAGCGCGGTCAGTTGGCCGCGGTCTTGCGATCGGCCTCGAGCAGATAGCGCTCGCGCTGGTAGGCCAGGTAGTACTTGTTGACGCTGTTGACGTATGCCACTACGCCCATGCCAACAGTTTCCATGGCGATACGCTCGACCTGGAAGAACCACTGATCCGGGTTCAGACCGCGCCGACGGGCTTCGGCGCGCATACTCTGCACCCGCTGCGGGCCGAGGTTGTAGGCGGCGAGAATGAACGCCATGCGCTCACGCTCGTTCAGTCGCGGGCTGGCGAAAAAGTTACGACGGATGTTCGCCAGATACTTCGCACTGGCCTGCACGTTGTTGTCCAACTGGTGGATGTTGCTGACACCCATCGCACGAGCCGTGGCCGGCGTCACCTGCATCAACCCCGTGGCACCGCCGGCGCCCCGCGCCGCGGGGTTCAGGGTGGACTCCTTGAACGCCAGGGCGGCGAGGTTCAGCCAGTCCAGCTCGATCTGTTCGGCATAGCGCTGCAGGGTCGGACGAACCTTTTCCAGACGCTGGCGGCCCACTCGGTCGAGCGGGTACTGGACCTTGTACAGACGCCGGTAGACGCGCTCGAAGGCGGCATCCTGGTTGTCTGGCAGGTCGAAATCCTTGAGAAAGCGATCAGCACTGGCGCGCAACATGCTGGCGTCGTTCCGCACGAACCAGTGCATGCTGGCCTTGTCGCCAAGGCTCAGGTGCTGCTCGATGCGCAGTTTCGGCATGACCTTGGCCCAGCGCTCGGCGATGGTCTGCTCGACCACGGTCGCCGGATAGACGCCGGCCTGCACCATCTCCAGCACATCCTCGACGGCCAACGTGGGGTCGACCCACTCGGCAACGATCGGCGCCAGCTTGCGCTCCATCAGTTGCTTGTTCAGCCGCGCGAGCGCCAGCCCTGCGGCGCTGCCAGGTGGCAACGCAAGGCTGCGCCCGGATAGCTGGTCCAGACGCTGATAGCGTGGGCCGCCCTGGCGGCCGACGAGCACCAATGACACGTCGCTGACTACCGGCCGGCTGCGGCTGATGCCTTTCATGCCCACCAGCGGCAGTAATTCGCCGGGCGCTACCAGATCCCCCTCGCCGCGCTGCAGCGCGCCAAGCAACTGATCCTTGGCTTTGGGAATGATCTTCAGGGTAATCGGCCGCGCGGATGCAGCATTGCGATTCAGGTACTGCTCGAAGGCCCGCAGCCGCGCGTACTCGACGCCAATCGCTTCGCCTTTCACCTCCCCGGAGCTGTTCCGGCTCTGATTGACCAGCACGCGCAGTACGCCACTACGGCGAATTTCGGCGAGATCACGTACCTTGTCGTTCGCTTGCCACGCCTCGGGGCCCGCCACGCGCGCAGTCGCCATCGTTGGCATCAGGGCCAGCAGCAGGCAGAACATGAGTGGCAGCAATCGTGGCATCGGGATGCACCGGTTTGAAGACGCAGAGAACGCTGGTGCGGTGCTCCCTGCCCGCAAAAGGTGGCAAAGGTTCTCACAGGTTGGCTTATTCCGCCAGTTTACTCTCCAAACTGGTTTAGCTATAACTCCTATATTATTGATTTAGTTAGCTTTAATCTCGAGGTATCCATGCAGCTTATCGACATCGGCGTCAATCTGAGCCACCCGACATTCGCCTCTAGCGCACCTGCGGTCGTCGACCGCGCCAGAGCGGCCGGCGTCGTGCAGATGGTGCTTACCGGCACCAGCCTCGAAGAAAGCGAAGCTGCTCTCAAGCTCTGTCGCCAACTGGACGAGTCCCGCCTGCACCTGTTCAGTACCGCGGGTGTGCATCCGCATGATGCGAGCCACTGGACGACTGACAGCGCCAGCCAGTTGCGCGGCCTTCTCGCCGAGCCCGAAGTGCGCGCAGTCGGCGAATGCGGCCTGGACTTCAATCGCGATTTTTCACCGCGACCGCTACAGGAGCGCGCGCTGGAGGAACAGTTGCAACTCGCCGTCGAACTGCAGTTGCCGGTCTTTCTGCACGAACGCGATGCCAGCGACCGGTTGCTGGCGATTCTGCGACCGTTTCGGGACCACCTCCCTGCGGCGGTGGTGCACTGTTTCACCGGTGAAAAACAGGCGCTGTACGGCTATCTCGACCTGGACCTGCATGTCGGCATCACCGGCTGGATATGCGACGAACGCCGCGGTACCCATCTGCATCCCTTGGTGAAGGACATCCCTACAGGTCGTCTGATGCTCGAGAGCGACGCACCTTACCTGCTGCCACGCACCCTGCGACCGAAGCCTAAGAGCGGCCAGAACGAACCGGCCTACCTTACGGAAGTACTGCGCGAAGTCGCGCTCCATCGCGGCGAGAGCGAAGCGTCGCTGGCGGCTCACACCACACGCTGCGCGCGCGCGTTCTTCGGCCTGCCGGACCTCGACTGAGTCACAGAAATTTCTCAAGCTCTGCCTCAGGCGGCCGTTAAATGTTCAGCCGCAGTGCAAGCAAGCGTTCCGCTACGCGCGCGCAACCTCCTATAGAAGAAGAGCAGTCATGGCCGTTTGGATTCGCGATCTGTCGCTCAAGTACAAGTTCTGGGCACTGAACATGGTGACCTTCGTCATCGCGTTGCTGCTGGTACTTTACGCCGTACAACTGGAGCAAAGCGCCCGTAGCGCCGACGCCGTCGCTGCAGCGCAGGCGCGTGCGTCGCTGCTGGCGAGCTGGCCGGCCGATGCTGCGCTGCCGCAGGGTGCGGACCTGATCGCGTTCCAGGCAGATCAGCGCGCCGCGGTCGAGGGTCAGGCTATCGCCGAAAGCGGCTGGACCACCCTCGCCCACGACCGACTGTTCTCCAGCAATCCCGTGGTCGGCGCCCACCTGATCTCCGCGACGAATGGTCAGAAGCTGGCTGTACTGGCCCGCGCGCCCAGCGCTGTTCAGGTACTGAGCGAGCACTTTTTCAGCTACGCCGTGGCGGTCGCGGTGCTGATGCTCGGCCTGCTCGGCGCTTCGCAACTGCTTATCCGCTTTCTGCTCAGCCACCTCAACACGCTCAAGGACGTCATGCTGCATGTCGAGCGCAGTGGCGACCTGCAGGCACGGGTTCCGCTGGACAGCCGTGACGAAGTCGGCCAGATGGCCAGCGCATTCAACGCCATGCAGGGCGGCTATCAACGCGTGGTCAGCACCGTCGCCCAGGCTGCCGCGCGTCTCGATGAGGGCGCCAGCCGGCTGGCCACGAGCATGAATGACGTGCACAAAGGCATGCGCGGTCAACAGGGTGAAACCGACCAGGCGGCCACGGCGATCAACGAAATGAGCGCCACGGTGCACCAGATCGCCGAGCATGCACGCGAAACTCGCGACCAATCACAGAACGCCGACCGCCTCGCAGGCGACGGCCATCGGGTGGTCGGCCGAGTGGAGAAGTCCATTTCCAGCCTGTCCCAGGGTGTGCAGCAGACCGGCGAGATGATCGAGCAGCTCGCTGCCGACAGCCAGAAGATCAACGGTGTGGTCAGCGTGATTCACAGCATCGCCGAGCAGACCAACCTGCTGGCGCTCAACGCGGCGATCGAAGCCGCCCGCGCCGGTGAGCAGGGTCGCGGTTTCGCCGTGGTGGCCGACGAGGTACGCAACCTGGCCAAACGCGTTCAGGACTCCACCGACGAGATCACCCAGATGATCACCGGACTGCAATCGATGACCCGCGACGCCGTGGAATTCATGCAGGAGAGCTCGCTCAAGGCCGACGATTGCGTGCGTGAGGCCCACGAGGCCGCCCAGGCCCTGGAAGCCATCGCCGAAGCCGTGGCGCAGATGCGTGAAAGCAACACGCAGATCGCCGTGGCCGCCGAGCAGCAGAGCCAGGTCGCCGAGGAGCTCAACCGCTCGGTTACCGGCATTCGCGACGTCACCGAGCGCACCGTGGAGCAAACCGTAAGCTCGGCCAGCACCAGTGCCGAGCTGGCCGCGCTGTCCACCGATCTGAGCCGGGCCATCGGCCAGCTCAAGCTCTAGCTTCCTGCCAATGCGGCGTTGCGCTCGTGCAACGCCCTCCGCGCTCGAAAAGCATGCACTGCCTCGAGCGCAGCCCCAAAACAGGGCATCCCCCTAGCGCTGCCCTTCCCCACGACGCCCGTAGCGCGCATTTTTTGTGCATTGGCATCGCTCTTGCTTTGCATCCTTTGCGAAGAAAAGCTGCTGCACCTGCGAAGACAATTTGAAATAGCTGACTAGGGTTCCGACTCGTTGACGCGAGTGGCTGGTCCGAGAGTTGGCGACCTCCAGCGAGGTTACACGGCGGGATAAAAGCCCGGGAGACAGCGTGATTGCACGCAGCTCCTGCGCTATTCCCAACACTGGAGGGTTTGCCATGTGCCCGCTCGAAACGGCTTTGCCGTTCTCCGCTCTGCCTTGTGCCAGGGCCTCTGCCGCACCCGAACTTCACAGTATTCCACCTGTTGCCGCGGCCGTTGCACGGGGCATCTGCCTATGCGTCTGATCAACCGCACTCCCGGACGTAGCGGCTGGTTGGCACTGGCAATTCTGCCCTTCGCCCTGCTGCTGGCGCTGTACCTGACCAACTCGGCCCAGCGCCTGGAACTGAACCCCAACGACAAGTTGCTGCCCAGCTTCGGCCAGATGAGCGCAGCCGTCGAACGCCTCGCTTTCACCCCCGACAAACGCTCCGGCGACTTCCTGTTCTGGCAGGACACCGCCTCCAGCCTCAAGCGCCTCGGCACCGGTCTTGCCATCGCGGCAGTGGCCGGCCTGTGCCTGGGTATCGTTGCCGGCACTCTGCCGCTGTTCAGCGCGCCGCTCTCGCCGTTGCTCACGGTGCTGTCGATGGTGCCACCGCTGGCGATCCTGCCGATTCTGTTCATCGTCTTCGGCCTGGGCGAACTGTCCAAAGTGATGCTGATCGTCATCGGTATCACGCCGATCCTGGCTCGTGACCTTGAACACCGAGCACGAGAAATCCCCCGCGAGCTGCTGATCAAGGCGCAAACCTTGGGCGCCAACACCTGGACCCTGATCCTGCGCCTGGTCCTGCCGCAGCTGATGCCGCGCCTGCTGATCAGCCTGCGCCTGGTGCTCGGTTCGGCCTGGCTGTTCCTCATCGCCGCCGAGGCCATCGCCTCCACCGATGGCCTGGGCTACCGCATCTTTCTCGTGCGTCGCTACATGGCGATGGACGTGATCCTGCCCTATGTCGCCTGGATCACCCTACTGGCCTGGGCCATGGACTACCTGCTGCGGCGCCTGACCCAGCTGCTGTTCCCCTGGTATGAAGGAGCCAAGGCATGAGCGAGAACAACGCCAAGGCACCCGTTGCCGCACAGTCGAGCCAATGCACAACGCAACCAGGGACTCGCGCAGGCGGCGACCCCGGCTCCTTCATTCAGGTGAAGAACGTCTGGCAGCAGTACGGCGATCAGGTCGTGCTGGAGCGCCTGAACCTGAACATCGCCGAAGGCGAGTTCTGCACCCTGGTCGGTGCCTCCGGTTGCGGCAAATCCACCTTTTTGCGGCTGCTGCTCGGCCAGGAAGCGCCCAGCCGCGGCGAGATCCTGCTCGATGGCCAGCCGCTGGCAAACGAACCGGATGCCAGCCGCGGCGTGGTCTTTCAGCGCTACTCGGTATTTCCGCACCTGACCGTACTGGACAACGTCGCCCTCGGCCTGGAACTGCCGCGCGCCCCGCTACTGGGCCGTCTGCTTGGTCACCGCAAGCGCGATGCCCGCGAGCAGGCCGCGCAGATGCTGCACAAGGTCGGCCTCGGCCATGCGCTGGACAAGTACCCGGCGCAACTGTCCGGCGGCATGCAGCAGCGCCTGGCCATCGCCCAGGCGCTGATCATGAAGCCCCGCGTGCTGCTGCTCGACGAGCCCTTCGGCGCACTCGACCCGGGCATCCGCAAGGACATGCATGAGCTGCTGCTGGAGCTGTGGCGGGAAACCCGGCTGACGGTGTTCATGGTCACCCACGACCTGTCGGAAGGCTTCACCCTCGGCAGCCGCATCCTGGTCTTCGACAAGCCGCGCATCGATCCCCACGCCCCGGGTGCCTATGGCGCGCGGGTGACCTACGACATTCCCTTGCACGAGGGCCGCCACGCGCCCGGCGCGTCCGCTGGCGTTCCGGTCGCCCTCAGCGAGAAATTCCGAACTGCCTATCAAGGAGCCTGACATGAGCGCTTCACTCGCGATCCGCCCCACGCTGTACGAGGAAACCGTTCCCGGTGGCGGCCACACCTCCTTCGTCCTCAAGCGTGGCCAGCTGCTGCGCCTGACCGATCTGGAAGGCGGCGCCAACGTCAGCTTGATGCTGCTCAACGCCCAGGAGAAGAGCGAGCGGCTGAACCTGCCCGACACCCTCAAGTGCCAGCACACCGCCAAACTCACCGCCGGTCATTGCCTCTACTCGGACATGGGCCGCGTACTCGCAGCCATCACCGCCGACACCTGCGGCTGGCACGACAGCTTTGGCGGCGTGCTGAACGCCGATGAAGTCGCCGAGAAGTACGGCCAGGGCCGCTATCAGGAACTGCGCAACGGCTTCTTCCGCAACGGCACCGACAACCTGCTGGTGGAGATGGGCAAGTGGAACCTCAACCTGCAGGACCTACTCATGGTGCTCAATCTGTTCAGCCAGGTGGACGTCACCGCCGACGGCACCTTTGCCTTCCACAGCGGCAATTCCAAAGCGGGCGACTACATCGAGCTGTACGCGCCAATGGACACCCTGGTGATCCTCACCGCCTTGCAGCATCCGCTGGACCCCAATCCGCTGTACGCACCCAAACCAGTGCAGCTGAGCTGGCACAAGGTCGAGAGCGATGGCATCAGCGTGCTCTGCCGCACTTCGCGTCCGGAGAACGGCCGCGGCTTCCACAACACCGAACGACTCTACATCTGAGGAGGTTGCCGACATGACCATCGTAGAAAGCAGCCTGCACCCCGAAACCGCCAGCTTCCGCCACCTGATCCCGGCCGGCGAGCCGTACCTGTTCGAAGTGAAGGCCGGACAGACCCTGCGCTTGCTGGATGTCGAGGGCAATCAAGCCATCGACACGTTGTTCTTCAGCGCGAAGAACCCGCGCGAACGCTTCGACCCGCAGCGCACCCTGCGCCGGCAGAACAAGGTCTATCTCACCGCCGGCACGGTGTTGTATTCCAACCTCGGCAACCCCTTGCTGACCATCGTCGCCGACACCTGCGGTCGCCACGACACCCTCGGCGGCGCCTGCGCCCAGGAGAGCAACGTGGTGCGCTACGCCCTGGACAAGCGCTACATGCACAGCTGTCGCGACAACTTCCTGCGCGCCAGCCTGCACGACGGCCGTCTGGAGAAGCGCGACATCGGCGCCAACATCAACTTTTTCATGAACGTTCCGGTGACGCCCGAGGGCGGCCTGACCTTCGAGGACGGCCTTTCCGCACCGGGCAAGTACGTGGAGCTCAAGGCCGAGCAGGACGTGATCGTGCTGATCTCCAACTGCCCGCAACTGAACAACCCCTGCAACGGCTGGAACCCGACGCCCGCCGAGGTGCTGGTGTGGGACTGATGGCGCTGTTACGACGCCACCTGCTGCCGCTGCTGCAGGCGCGCGCCGGGCAGCGGCCCGAGCTGCCGACAGCGAAGCAACCCTCCCCAACCACGGACGGCCGTGGCGCAGATGAATAAAGGCGGGACGGCCCGCCAGCCCTTCGAGGGTTACTGAACATGTTCGACAAACTTCTGATCGCCAACCGCGGCGCCATTGCCTGCCGCATCCTGCGTACGCTGCGCGCCCTGGATGTGAAAGGCGTGGCCGTCTACTCCGAGGCCGACGCCGCCAGCCTGCATATCCAGCAAGCCGACGAGGCCCACAGCCTGGGCGAAGGCCCGGCCGCGCAGACCTATCTGGTGGTGGAGAAGATTCTCCGCATCGCCCAGGAAACCGGCGCGAAAGCCATTCACCCCGGCTACGGCTTTCTCTCCGAGAACGCCGCCTTTGCCGAAGCCTGTGAAGCCGCCGGCATCACCTTTGTCGGCCCGACGCCAGAACAGCTGCGGGTGTTTGGCCTCAAGCACACCGCCCGCGCCCTGGCCAAACAACGCGGCGTACCGATGCTGGAGGGCACCGAGCTGCTCGACAGCCTCGCCGATGCCCTCGGCGCAGCCGAGCAGGTCGGCTACCCGGTGATGCTGAAAAGCACCGCCGGCGGTGGCGGTATCGGCATGCGCGTGTGCCGCTCGGCGGCGGAACTCGCCGAGGCCTTCGACGCGGTCAAGCGCCTGGGGCAGAACAACTTCAGCGATTCGGGCGTATTCATCGAGAAATACATCGAGCGCGCCCGCCATCTGGAAGTGCAGGTGTTCGGCGATGGTGAGGGCGACGTCATCGCCCTCGGCGTGCGCGACTGCTCGGTGCAGCGGCGCAACCAGAAGGTGCTGGAGGAAACTCCCGCACCGAACCTGCCGGCCGGCATGGCCGAGGCACTGTGCGAAGCGGCTATCACACTGGCCAAGGCCGTCGACTACCGCAGCGCCGGCACCGTCGAGTTCGTCTACGACGCCGAGGCCCAGCGCTTCTACTTCCTCGAGGTGAACACCCGCCTGCAGGTCGAGCACGGCGTCACCGAGCAGGTCTGGGGCGTCGATCTGGTGCGCTGGATGATCGAGCTGGCCGCCGGCGACCTGCCGCCGCTGGCGGAGCTGGCCAAGACGCTGAAGCCCAGCGGGCACTCGATCCAGGCGCGCGTCTATGCCGAAGATCCGGGCCGGGATTTCCAGCCGAGTCCCGGTTTGCTCACCGCCGCGAGCTTCCCGGCAGCCGACGGCAAGGCCCTGCGCGTCGATACCTGGGTCGAGGCTGGCTGCGAGATCCCGCCGTATTTCGACCCGATGGTCACCAAGATCATCACCTGGGCGCCGAGCCGCGAGGAGGCTCGCCAAGCGCTTGACGAGGCGCTCGGCGACACCCTGCTCTACGGCGTGGAAACCAACCGCGATTACCTGCGCCAGATCCTTGCCTTCACCCCGTTCGCCAGCGGCAACGCCTGGACTCGCTGTCTCGAAGGCCTCAGCTACAAGGCCGATACCTTCGAGGTCATCAGCGCCGGCACCCAGACCACCGTGCAGGACTTCCCCGGCCGCCTGGGATACTGGGCGGTAGGCGTGCCGCCGTCCGGCCCGATGGACAGCCGCGCCATGCGTCTGGGCAATGCCCTGCTCGGCAACGCCGAAGACGCCGCCGGGCTGGAAATCACCATGAGCGGGCCGATCCTGCGCTTCAACACCGACGCGGTGGTGGCGGTGACCGGCGCGGAAATACCGTTGAAGCTGGATGACGTGCCGCAGCCGATGAGCACTGCGCTGTTCATCCCGGCCGGCAGCACCCTGACGATCGGCACCATCGCCGGCGCCGGTGCGCGGTCGTATCTGTGCGTGCGCGGCGGTCTGCAGGTGCCGGAGTATCTGGGCAGCAAGAGCACCTTTACCCTCGGCCAGTTCGGCGGCCACGGCGGCCGCGCCCTGCGTGCCGGCGACGTGCTGCATCTGGCACCGCTGACCGACTCGTCTGCCGGCGCCACGCTGGCCGCCGAGCTGTGCAGCACCCTGCCGGCGGTGCGCGAAATTCGCGTGATCTATGGCCCCCACGGTGCGCCGGAATACTTCACTGAAGGCTATATCGAGCGCTTCTTCGCCACCGACTGGGAAGTGCACTTCAACTCCAGCCGCACCGGCGTGCGCCTGATCGGGCCCAAGCCCGAATGGGTGCGCGAGAGCGGCGGCGAAGCCGGTTTGCATCCATCCAATATCCACGACAACCCCTACGCCATCGGCGCGGTGGACTTCACCGGTGACATGCCGGTGATCCTCGGCCCGGACGGCCCGAGCCTGGGGGGGTTTGTCTGTCCGGTGACCATTATCGAAGCCGACCTGTGGCAGCTCGGGCAGCTTAAGGCAGGGGATAAAGTGCGCTTTGTCCCGGTGGATATCGCCACAGCGCGGGAGCTGGCAAGAGCCCGGCGCGAAGAGTGCGCGCTTGTCTCCCCTCTCCCTCCAGGAGAGGGGCCCAGGCGGCCCGCGATCGGGGTGAGGGCTGTTTCAACCGACAG
>NZ_JXXD01000072.1 GCF_000935215.1 Stutzerimonas stutzeri | reverse complement strand
AGCAGCGGCTGCTCCGCCGTGCCGGTGGCGTACTGCGCCGACGCCTCGTCCAGCAGCGCCGCGACGCGCGGCTGGCGCGGCTCGTCGAAATACAGGCCGGCGCCGTCGAAATCCTGCAGGTCCATGGGCGTGCTCCGTCAGCGCCCGGCCATGGCCGGACAGTCGTTTTCACACAGGCTGTTGTCCGGCTGGCATTCCTGGTAGCGCCGCTGCTGGCTGCCGGCGGCGACCAGGCCGCCCTGCTCGACCTGCTTCTCCAGGCTGTCCAGGCGCTCCAGCAGGCAGGCGATGGCCTTGCCCACCGGGTCGGGGATCAGGTGATGGTCGAGATCGATGCCATGCACGTTGGGCCGGCCGGCCTCGCGCAGGCGGACCACCTTGCCGGGGATGCCGACCACCGTGCAGCCGTCCGGCACGTCCTGCACCACCACCGAGTTGGCGCCGACCCGGGCATTGGCGCCGATGCTGATCGGCCCGAGGATCTTCGCCCCGGCGCCGACCAGCACGCCGTCGCCCAGGGTCGGATGGCGCTTGCCCTTGCACCAGCTGGTGCCGCCCAGGGTCACGCCGTGATAGAGGGTGACGTCGTCGCCGATCTCGGCGGTTTCGCCGATCACCACCCCGGCGCCATGGTCGATGAAAAAGCGCGCGCCGATGCGGGCACCGGGATGGATGTCGACGTTGCTCAGCAGCCGCCCGAGGAAGCCCAGCAGGCGCGCGGCATAGCGCCACTCGCGGCACCACAGGCGATGCGCGAGGCGGTAGAGCATGATCGCGTGCACCCCCGGATAGGTGGTCAGCACCTCCAGCGTGGAGCGCGCGGCGGGGTCGCGCTGGAATACGCAGCGCACATCGTCGCGGCATTCGCGGTACAGGTTCATGCGGCACCTCCGGCCAGGGCCAGGCCCTGTTCGCACAGCTGCTGGTAGAAACCCTGCAGATCGGCGCTCTGCGGGCTGCGCTTGGTCTGCGTGGAGAAACGGCGGATGCAGCCGAGCAGTGCCCGGCTCTGCCACTGCTGCAGTTCGATGCCCAGCTCGCGGTAGCTCAGCTCGACCATGTGCGCGCCGGAATGCTTGCCCAGCACCAGGCTGTGGCTGCGCCCGAGCTCGTCGGGGTTGAGCCCCTCGTAGTTGCGCCGGTGCTTGAGCAGGCCGTCGACGTGGATGCCCGCCTCGTGGGTGAACACCCCGGCGCCGACCACGCTCTTCTGCCAGGCCACCTGGCGCCCGGAAGCCTGCTCCACCAGCGCCGAGATCGAGGGAATGCCGCGCACGTCGATGCCGCAGTCGATGCCGTGGAGGTGCTTGAGCGCCAGCGCGCATTCCTCCAGCGCGGCGTTGCCGGCGCGCTCGCCGAGACCGTTGACCGTGGTGTTGATATGCGTGGCGCCGCCGCGCACGGCCGCCAGGGTGTTGGCCGTGGCCAGGCCGAAGTCGTCGTGGGCGTGCACTTCCAGCTCCAGATCCAGGCGCCCGGCGAGAAAGCGGAAGCGCTCGTGCATCACGAACGGCTCCATCACCCCCACCGTGTCGGCGAAGCGCAACCGCCGCGCGCCGGCGGCCTGGGCGACGTCCGCCACGCGGACGATGAACTCCGGATCGGCGCGCGAGGCGTCCTCGCAGCCCAGGCACACCTCCAGCCCGGCATCGCGCGCCGCGCCCACCAGTCGCGCGACCTCGCGCAACGCCCAGTCACGGTCGCGGCCAAGCTTGTGCTGCAGCATCAGGTCGGAGACCGGCAGCGACAGGTCGACCATGCCCACGCCGGTGCCGCCGGCGGCCAGCAGGTCGGCGTCGCACAACCGGCACCAGGCCAGCAGCCGTACCGGCAGGCCCAGCCCGGCGATGGCGCGCATCACCTCGCACTCCTCCTCGCCCATGCTGGGAATGCCGATCTCCAGCTCCGGCACGCCGAGCTGTGCCAGGGCGCGGGCAATGGCGAGCTTCTCCTCGGCGCTGAAGGCGACCCCGGCGCTCTGTTCGCCGTCGCGCAGGGTGGTGTCGTCGATCACGATGGACATGCTGAACCTCCTCGGCGCTGCGGGCGGCCACTTGGTCGTCAGGCGTAGACCGGCGCGAACGAATCGCCCACTGCCTCGGCCGGGCCGTTACCGCTCCAGTAGGGCGACAGCTTGCGCAACTGGGCGATGATCGGCGGCACCTCGCGGATCACGTAGTCGATCTGCTCCTCGGTGGTGTAGCGCGACAGCGAGAAGCGCACGCTGCCATGGGCCGCCGTGTAGGGAATGTCCATCGCGCGCATCACGTGGGACGGTTCCAGCGACCCGGAGGTGCAGGCCGAACCGCTGGAGGCGGCGATACCGACCTTGTTCAGCAGCAGCAGGATGGCCTCACCCTCGATGTATTCGAAGGCGATGTTGGCGGTGTTCGGCAGGCGATTGCCCGGATCGCCGGTGACGAAGGCATAGGGCACGGCGGCGAGAATGCCGGCCTCGAGCTTGTCGCGCAGGCGGCGGACCTCGGTGTTCTCGTGTTCCATGAAGGCCAGCGCGCGCTCGGCGGCGACCCCCAGGCCGATGATCGACGCCGCGTTCTCGGTGCCGGCGCGGCGCCCGCGCTCCTGGTGGCCACCGCGCAGCAGCGGCCGGAAGCGCGTGCCGCGGCGCAGGTAGAGCACGCCGACGCCCTTGGGCGCATGCAGCTTGTGGCCGGACAGCGAGAGCATGTGGATGGCGCTGTCCTTGAGGTTCATCGGCACCTTGCCGACCGCCTGCACCGCATCGCTATGGAACATGACCCCGGCATCGTCGGCCATCTGCGCCATCTGCTCCACCGGGAACAGCGTGCCGGTCTCGTTGTTGGCCCACATCACCGAGACGATGGCCACGTCGTCGTCGAGCAGCGCGGCGTACTCGTCCAGATCCAGGCGGCCCTTCTTGTCCACCTTGAGCTTGTGCACGGTGTAGCCGTCCTCGGCCAGGTAGTCGCACAGGCTGAGGATCGCCGGGTGCTCGACCACCGTGGTGATGATCGTCTTGCGCTCGGGCTGGGCCTTGAGCGCCGAGAGGATCGCGGTGGAATCGGCCTCGGTGCCGCAGGAGGTGAACACGATTTCCGAGTCGTACTCGGCACCGAGCAGCCGCTGCACGCTCTGCCGCGCCTTCTTCAGCGCCATGCCGACTTGGTTGCCGAAGCTGTGCATCGACGAGGGGTTGCCGAACTGCTCGGTGAAGAACGGCAGCATGGCCTGCACCACTTCGTCATCGACACGGGTGGTCGCGTTGTTGTCGAGATAGATGCCGCTCATCTCACACCTCCGCCATCGCGCTGTGGGCCGGGGAGCTGACCGGGACCACCTTGACGAACTCGCCGAGTTCCTCGATCAGCCGCTGCTGGATGCCGGACAACGTCATGCTGGCCATCTGGCAGCCGGTGCAGGCGCCGGTCAGCTTGACGTAGATGTTCTTGCCCTCGACATCCAGCAGCTCGACGTCGCCGTGGTCGCGCTGCAGGGTCGGGCGGATCGATTCGAGCACGCGTTCGATGCGGCGGATGCGCTGCAGGGTGGTCATGCGCGGCGCGGTGGGCGCCGCCTGCGGAGCCGCCGGCGGGGTTTCCAGGGTCACCAGCGGCGCCTTGGCCTTCTTCGCCGCCTTGGCGCCGGTACCGGCCGGAACGAAGATCTCGCCGCGCGCGGCCAGTTCCTCGACCAGCAACCGCTCGATGCCTTCGTGGCAGGACGAGCAACCGCCGCCGGCCTTGGTGTAGTTGGTCACGTCCTCGACGCTGGAGAGCCGGTTGGCGCGGATGGTCTCGCGCACCATCACCTCGTCGATGGCGAAGCACTTGCACACCAGCGCGCCTTCCTCGTGGTCGTCCTCGAGGGTTTCGCCGCGGTAGTTGGCCACCGCCGCCTGCAAGGCCTCGCGACCCATCACCGAACAGTGCATCTTCTCCGGCGGCAGGCCGTCGAGGAAGTCGGCGATGTCCTGGTTGCTGATCTTCAGCGCCTCGTCGACGGTCAGCCCCTTGATCATCTCGGTCAGCGCCGAGCTCGATGCGATTGCCGAGCCGCAGCCGAAGGTCTGGAAGCCGGCGTCGAGAATCACGTCGGTGTCCGGATCGACCTTCAGCGACAGCCGCAGGGCATCGCCGCAGCTCAGCGAGCCGACGTCACCGACGGCATTGGCCTCGGCCACGGCGCCGGCGTTCTTCGGGTTGTAGAAGTGTTCTTTGACCTTTTCCGAATAATCCCACATGACGGCTGATCTCCCGGTGAATGCTGGGTGGCCGGTCGTGGCCGGCCGCCTCGAATGGCGCTTAGCAGGCGAAGGACTTGCCGCAGCTGCAACCGCTGCTGGCGTTCGGGTTGACGAAGGTGAAGCCGCTGCCTTCCATGCTGTCGACGAAGTCCATGGTCACGCCGTCGAGCAGCGGTGCGCTGGCGTCGTCGATCAGCACGGTGAAGGCGCCGCAGTCGACCTGCTGGTCCCCGTCGAGGCCTTGCTCTTCCAGCTTCAGGCTGTACTTCAGCCCCGCACAGCCGCCGCCCTCGACGCGGATGCGCAAGCCGGCGGTGGGTTTGTCGGCGTTGCTGATGAAGCGGTTAATCGCACTCTTGGCGCTTTCAGTCAGGGTAATCATCGGCATGTCTCCTCGGCTGTGGCGGCGATCTGGCCACCCGGCACAGGTACTTCTGCAACGCCCATGCCCAGCCTTGCCAAGCTGAAAAACAATTATTTTTCAAATACATATAGATTCATCGCACGACCTTCCCGCTGTCGCGAACGGTACGCATGGGGCGCAATGTCGGCTTTGCGACACACCAGGCCGCGGTTCCTCGGGCGGGCCGGAATACCTCTGTAGCGCTATATACAAAACGATATAGCGCATCACACAATGTCATCTTCCAGACAGCTCACGGGGCCTCCATGAAAGCATTAACTTTTTGATTTTCATGGATTTATTTGAAAACACAGACCTGGATGCATTCTTGCTTGCTCCAGGCCCAGAGCCGGAGCCCGAGGAAACGACATGAACGAAGCGGACCTACCCCTGCGCATCGACGGCCAGCTCTGGTTCAACCGGGGCGAGAAAGGCTATCTGGGCGGCAAGCGCATCGACCTGCTGGAGCAGATCGAGGCCACCGGTTCCATCAGCCGCGCCGCCAAGGCCATCAAGCTGAGCTACAAGGCCGCCTGGGATGCAGTGGATGCCATGAACAACCTGTCCGAGCGGCCGTTGGTGATCTGCTCTGCCGGCGGCGCCCAGGGCGGCGGCACGCGCCTGACCGACTTCGGCCGCGAGATGCTCCACGTATGGCGGCGCATGCAGGCCGAATACGAGCGCTTTCTCGCCCAGGTCGCCGAGGGCATCGAAGGCTTCGACGACATCGACCGGCTGCTGAGGGCCATCGCCATGAAGACCAGCGCACGCAATCAATTCCGCGGCCGTATCACCGCCGTCGACAAGGGGGCCGTCAACGGCAGCCTGCGCCTGGACATCGGCGCAGGCCTGTGCATCAGCGCCACGCTGACCAACGACAGCATCGACGAACTGCAGTTGGCGCCCGGCAATACCGCCATGGCGCTGATCAAGGCCAGCTTCGTGCTGCTCTCGCCCGATCCTGACGTGAAGATCAGCGCCCGCAATCGCCTCACCGGCACCATCAGCGCGCTGATGCCGGGCGCGGTGAACTGCGAGGTCAAGCTGCTGCTGCCGGGCAACCGCACCCTCAGCGCCGTGATCACCAACGAGAGCGCCGAAGAGCTCGGCCTGGCCCTGGGCCAGCCCTGCACCGCGCTGATCAAGGCATCCCACGTCATCATCGCCGTCGATTGAAAGGAGTCGCCATGCACCCCGTCCGCCATTTCTGCGCCGCCCTGCTGCTCTGCCTGCCACTAACCGCCATCGCCGACGACGTGCAGGTGGCCGTGGCGGCCAACTTCACCGCACCGATGCAGAAAATCGCCGCCGCCTTCACCCGCGACACCGGCCACCGCGCCGTGCTGGCCTTCGGCGCCACCGGCAAGTTCTATGCGCAAATCAACAATGGCGCGCCTTTCGACATCCTGCTGGCGGCCGACGACAGCACACCGGCACGACTCGAGGACGAGGGTTCCGGCGTCGCCGGTAGCCGCTTCACCTATGCCATCGGCAGCCTGGTGCTGTGGTCGGCGCGCGAGGGTTATGTCGATCCGCAAGGGCGCATCCTCGCCGACGGCGACTTCCGTCACCTGGCCCTGGCCAATCCCAAAACCGCCCCCTACGGCGCCGCAGCACTGGAAGCCCTCGAGCGCCTGGGCCTGCGCGAACGGCTGCAGCCACGCTTCGTGCAGGGCGAGAACATCGCCCAGGCCCACCAGTTCGTCGCCAGTGGCAATGCCGAGCTGGGCTTCGTCGCGCTGTCCCAGGTGACCGAGGACGGTCGCATCGCCCGCGGCTCGGCCTGGGTGGTGCCGGCCGACCAGCACGCGCCGATCCGCCAGGACGCCCTGCTGCTTCGCCATGGCGAGGGCAACCCGGCGGCACAGGCGCTGCTCGACTACCTCAGGGGCGATACCGCCGCCGCGCTGATTCGCGCCTACGGCTATGAGCTGGACTGAACCGCGATGATGCTCGACAGCGTCGATTTCGCAGCGATCTGGCTGACCTTCAAGCTGGCCAGCCTCACCACCGCGCTGCTGTTGCTGCTCGGCACGCCGCTGGCATGGTGGCTGGCGCGTACCCATTCGCCGCTCAAGGGGCCGGTCGGCGCAGTGGTGGCACTGCCACTGGTGCTGCCGCCGACCGTGCTGGGCTTCTATCTGCTCACCACCATGGGCCCTAACGGCCTGGTTGGCCAGCTGACCCAGAGCCTGGGCCTGGGTCTGCTGCCCTTCACCTTCGCCGGTCTGGTGGTGGGCTCGGTGCTCTACTCCATGCCCTTCGTCGTGCAACCCCTGCAGAACGCCTTCGAAGCCATCGGTGAGCGCCCGCTGGAAGTAGCCGCCACCCTGCGCGCCAGTCCCTGGGACACCTTCTTCAGCGTGGTACTGCCGCTGGCGCGGCCGGGCTTCGTCACCGCCTCGATCCTCGGCTTCGCCCATACCGTCGGCGAGTTCGGCGTGGTGTTGATGATCGGCGGCAACATCCCCGGTGTCACCCGCACGGTCTCGGTACAGATCTTCGACCACGTCGAGGCCATGGAGTACGCCCAGGCCCACTGGCTGGCCGGCGGCATGCTGGCGTTCTCCTTCTGCGTGCTGCTGGCGCTGTACTCCAGCCGCCGTTTCAAGTCCGGCCTCAATTGAAGGGACTCGTGCATGAACGACTCACCAACCGCCGGGCAGATCCACGCCCGCTTCCGCCTGACCTGGCCCGGCTTCGAACTGGACGTCGACCTCGCCCTGCCTGGCCGCGGCGTGACGGCGCTGTTCGGCCATTCGGGCTCGGGCAAGACCACCTGCCTGCGCTGCGTCGCCGGCCTGGAGCGCGCCGGCGAGGCGTACCTGGAAGTCAACGGCGAACGCTGGCAGGACAGTGCGCGCGGGCTGTTCGTCCCGACGCACGCGCGCGCCCTGGGTTATGTATTCCAGGAAGCCAGCCTGTTCCCGCACCTCACGGCACGGCGCAACCTCGAATACGGCCTGCGTCGGGTCAAGGCCGCCCAGCGCCGGGTGGACTGGGACCATGTGGTGAACCTGCTGGGTATCGACCACCTGCTGGAGCGCCTGCCGGGAACGCTGTCCGGGGGTGAGCGCCAGCGCGTCGGCATCGCCCGCGCCCTGCTCACCAGCCCGCGCCTGCTGCTGATGGACGAACCGCTGGCGGCGCTGGACCTCAAGCGCAAGAACGAAATCCTGCCCTATCTGGAACGCCTGCACGACGAACTCGACATCCCGCTGCTCTACGTCAGCCATTCGCCGGACGAAGTGGCGCGGCTGGCCGATCACGTGGTGTTGCTCGACCAGGGCCGGGCGGTAGCCGCCGGCGGCCTGCGCGAAACCCTGGCACGACTGGACCTGCCCACCGCCCTCGGCGAGGACGCCGGCGTGGTGGTCGAATCCCACGTGGCCGAACACGACGACGCCTACCATCTGACCCGCCTGACCTTCCCCGGCGGCGAGGTACTGGTGGCGCAGCGGCCGGAAGCGCTCGGCCAGCGCCTGCGCTTTCGCGTGCATGCCCGCGACGTCAGCCTGGCGCTGACCCGTGCCGAGGGCAGCAGCATCACCAACCTGCTGCCGGCGCGAGTCGAAGCGCTGGCCGCGGCAGATACCCCGGCCCACGTGCTGGTGCGCCTGGATGCCGGCGGCACGCCGCTGCTGGCGCGCATCACTCGCCGCTCGGCCGACCAGTTGGGCATCGCTCCCGGGCTGCCGCTGTGGGCACAGATCAAGGCCGTGGCCCTGCTGGGTTGAGCCCGGCTGTTGTCCGATTGTCGCCAATACGACAATCGGCAGCTCGTCAAAACCTCATAAGCCATTGATATTCAATGGAATGATCTCAGGCATCGATGTTGCTATGGCATGCCTCGCCAGCCGTTCGGCGCTGGTTCCAGTCATCGCAACAGAGAGAACCCTATGTCCATCAAGGAAATCCAAGCCTTCTCGAACCAAGCCCTGAACGACCCGGCGCTCGGCGAAAAACTCAAGGCCTGTGAAAAGGTCCGCGACGTGATCGCCCTCGGCAAGGAACACGGCTACAGCATCATCGAGGACCTGCTCTATCCGCCGAACGAGCCACAGTTCAGCGAAGCCCAGCTGTCGCCGAAGATGGCCAAGGCGCTGCTGCGCGCCTGAGGTGCGGGAGGTGGCTGAGCGCCAACACGTCAGCCATCGGTCCGCGCATCCGTCACGAGGTTACATTTCGGCACGCAGCAGCAGGGTGGGCTTCAGCCCACTTCGATGACGCCCATTGCCTGGAATGGGTGGGCTGAAGCGGAACGCCACCCGGCCCACCCTACGGGACTGCTTTGTGGAGGCCCGACCCCGGGGCGATGCTTTTCAGTCTTTGGCAGGCCTACCGGCCTGCATCGCCGCGAGAGCGCGCCCACGGGGGCTCGGTGCTGC
>NZ_JXXD01000071.1 GCF_000935215.1 Stutzerimonas stutzeri | reverse complement strand
CTTGATCTCGCTGGCGGCCGGGCTGTTACCGATGAAGCCGGCGATGGTGTAGCGCGCCCGGCGCGCCTTGGCCAGTTCGTTCTGGGTAGCGACCAGCTGGGTCTGCAGGCTGGTGTACTTGGACATCAGCGGTTTGAGATGGCGGGCGCGGTCGAACAGCACGAAGCCCAGCGCGCCGACCAGGGTGCCGTCCTCGTCGCGCAGCGGAATGCGCGTGACGACGAAGTGCTCGTCGCCGAAGGCCATCAGGTCGATGATGCTCGGCAGGCCGCTTTCCACCACCTCGCGCAGGCGGCTGGCCGGCAGGACTTCTTCGATTTCCTTGCCGAGCACGCTGGCCGGATCGCGAATGCCGACCTTCTCGGCGTACTTGTCGTTGATCCAGACGATGCGCGCCTGGCGGTTGACCGCGATGGTGCCCTCGCACTGCGCGTTCAGGTGGTCGAACAGCAGCGGCATGGCCACGGCGCGGAAGCGTTCCGGCGAAACGCCGACGATCAGGCCGTGGTTGTCGAGTGCGTCGCGGGCAATGCTCATGGGCAGTCAGGGTCCGTTCTGGGGCGACCGATTATGGTTGGCCCCGGCTGCCACGGGCAAGGCAGCCGGAGGACGTTGTAGACGCTGGAGAAAACGTTGCCGAGGCAGGCAAGACAAGGCAGAAGCGGCCGAAGAAGCGGAGTTTACGTGTTGTAAATGAGCATTCTGAGGCCGGTTCTAACGCAGTATTGCCAACGCAGGTAGTTTTCAGGGGCTATACACTTCGTTGGGCAGCCAGGTGGCCAGCGGGGCGAAGTAGAACACCAGCGCCAGCCCGATCAGCTGGATGACGATATAGGGCAGCACGCCGAGGTAAACATCGCGGGTGGTGATGCCTGGCGGGCAGACACCCTTGATGTAGAACAGCGCGAAGCCCACCGGTGGCGTGAGGAACGAGGTCTGCAGGCACAGCGCGAAAAGGATCGCGAACCACAGCGGATCGACGCCCATGGAAAACAGCACCGGCGCTACCAGCGGCAGGATGATCAGGGTGATCTCCACCCAGTCGAGGAAGAACCCCAGCAGGAAGGTGATCGCCAGCACCGTGAGCAGCACGCCGGTCTGGCCGAACGGCAGGCCGGTCAGCGCCGCGCGGATCACGTCGTCGCCACCCAGGCCGCGCAGCACGGCGGCGAATACCGTGGCGCCGATGAAAATGCCGAAGATGAAGGCGGCGGTGCGGCTGGTCTGGTACAGCGCATCCTTGAGCACCGGCAGGCTCAATCGGCGGCTGGCCGCAGCCATCAGCAAGGCGCCGAAGGCACCGACGGCGGAGGCCTCGGTGGTGGTGGCGATGCCAAAGAAGATCGAGCCGAGCACGGCGAAGATCAGCGCCAGCGGCGGCACCACGGCCCAGAACACGTCGAGCAGGGCACGGGCGTCGAGTTTCGGCCGGTTGGCCGGTGCCGGGGCGAAGTCCTTCTTCAGCCAGGCGGCGACCACGATGTAGAGGATGTACATCAGCGCCAGCATCATCCCCGGGATCAACGCGCCCATGAACAACTTGCCCACAGAGGCTTCCGAGGTGCCGAGGCGGTCGGCCATCAGCACCAGCATGATGCTCGGCGGAATTAGGATGCCCAGCGTGCCCACCGAGCAGGCGGTGCCCACCGCCAGGCTCTTGTTGTAATTGGCCTGCAGCATCGGCCCGATGGAGAGCATGCCGAGCAGCGCCACCGAGGCGCCGACGATGCCGGTGGAAGCGGCGAGCAGGATGCCGACCACCACCACGGTCACCGCGTAGCCGCCGCGCAGCGGACCGAGTACGCGTACCAGGCTGTGCATCAGGCGTTCGGCGATGCCGGAGCGGTCGAGCATGATGCCCATGAAGATGAACAGCGGCAGGGCGACCATCAGCTCGTTGGCGACGATGCCGTAGATGCGCGCGTCGAGCACGCCGATGGTGCCGTCCCAGGTGAACCAGAGATTGGCGTCGAAATGTTCGACCAGCACATAGCCGACCACGGCGAACAGCAGGCCGATGCCGGCCAGCGACCAGGCGACCGGGAAGCCGAGCAGCAGCAGGCCCATGAAGCTGGCGAACATGGCGATGACGAGGATTTCTTCCAGACCCATGATTGCGACTACTCCATCAGGGCTGCGAACGAGTGCGGTCGCGCTCGTCCGAGGGGGCCGTCAGGGCCCGCGGGAAATTGAACAGCAGGGTGCTGCAGCGCAACGCGCGGGACAGCAGCGCCAGCGCCACCAGAGCGAGGCCGATGGGCAGCACGCTCTTGAAGATGAAGCGATGGGGCAGCCCGCTGGGTGCCTGGGAGCGCTCGTTGTAGAGGTAGGCCTTGTAGGCGTAGGGAATCAGCGCATCGATCATCAGCGCGATCACTGGCAACGCCAGCAGCACGATGGCGACCAGCTCGATCCAGGCGCGGCTGCGCAGGCTGAAGCGTTCGCTCAGCACATCGACACGCACATGGTCGTCGCGCACTACGGCATAGGCGAGGGCAAGCATCAGCGCGGCGCCGAACAGGTGCCAGGACATTTCCTCCAGCGCGATGGAGCCACGCGAGAGGGCGAAGCGGCTGAACACATTGGCCAGCACGACCAGCAGCACCGCTAGCCAGAGCCAGGCGCTGGCTTCGCCGATGGCCACCAGCAGGCGATCCAGCGGCCGCGAGATGCGGTTGTACGGCAGCGCGTCGGGCGCTGGCGCATCGGGAGAGACGGGCTTGAAGGACACGGCGGACCTCGAAATCTCGACACAAGGGATAGGAGGCGGGCACGCTGCCGTGCCCGCGGGTTAGTGGCCTGTTTGGTAAGTCTGGTTGGTCAATTTCGGCGCCCATGGCCCCGATGCAGCGTTGCTGCTCATTGCCTCAACCCACTCACCGCACAGGCCACAGCGCGTAGCCGTCAGTCGTACTTGTAGAAGTCGCGCGGCAGGTAGCCCATGCCGTGCCAGATCGAGTGGTGCTTCATGAACTCGCGCTGGCTGGTCAGCACGCGCTTGAACATCTCGTCCTTGGCGGCCATCTCGTCGAGCACTTCATCGGTGACCTTCTGCAGTTCGCGCAGTACCGGCTCAGGCAACACCTGGGCCTTCACGCCCTGCTTCTGGTAGTCGCGCAGCGCGGTCGGCTGTGCCCACTCGCTTTCGGCGAAGCCCTTGAGGGTCGCCGACTCGCAACCCATCTCGATGAGTGCGCGGCTTTCCGGCTTGAGCTTGTCCCAGACGTCCTTGTTCACCAGCAGGTGCGAGGTGGTCAGCGTCTGGTGCCAGCCGGGCATGATGTAGTTTTTGATGATCTGGTCCAGGCCCAGCATCTTGTCCACCGCCGGCTGCGAGAACTCGGTGGCGTCGATGGTCTTGCGCTCCAGCGCCTGGTAGATCTCGCCGCCCGGCACCATGGTCACCGAGGCGCCGAGCTTTTCCAGCACCTTGCCGCCGATGCCGGCGAAGCGAATGCGCAGGCCATCGAAGTCATCCAGCTTCTCGATGGGTTTGGCGAACCAGCCGGCGCCTTCCGGGCCGATGATGCTGCACAGCATCGGGTGGATGTTGCGCTCGGCGTAGATCTCCTCGAGCAGCTTCTTGCCGTCGCCCTGGTAGTACCAGGCCAGATGCGCCGGCGGCTCCATGTTGAACGGCGCGCCGGAGTACAGCGGCAGGGCCGGGATGGTGCCCTGGTCGTAGCCGATCCAGGTGTAGCCGGCCGGGTACTTGCCGCTGCTCACCGCATCCATGATCTCGAACGGCGGCACCAGCTCGCCCGGCTCGTAGTAGCGCAGCTGGATGTCGCCGCCGGACACGGCCTTGAGCGATTCGGAGAGGTGCTTGACCGGAGTGGAGAGGCCGATCAGGTGCGAAGGGAAGGCCAACGGCACCTGCCAGCGGATCTTTTCCGCGGCGCTGGCGACGCCACTGAGCAGGCTAGCGCCGAGCAGGGTGGTCGCACCGATGGCGCAGGCGATACGGGAGAGTTTGTTCTTGGTCGACATGCAGGTTTCCTTCTTGTTGTTGTTCTGGTGCCCGAGGGCGGACGCGTAACCGCCCGTGGGTCGAGGGCGTTAACAGGCCAGAACAAGAACAGAGGCCGAGCCGATGCTGCCGATCCGGCGCCAGTCTTGTTCTTTGGTTTGTTCTGGCGTCGCGGGGTGGATTGCAGGTTCTGTGCCTATCGCTCGCGAGCGAGGAAAGGCGCGCTCTGCAGCGGCATTCGGATGATTGCAGGGCGATAGCGGTGTCCGCTGCGGCAGACACTGCTCAGGTGAACACGCGGCGGTGTCTGGAATTCTGGAACATGTCCAGCTCTATGGACGGTCGCAATGACTGACTGCTGGACAAAACGAAATCCGGCGTTGCGCGGGGCGCGACGCCGGATGAGAGGAGTAGAGCAGAGGGTGTGCGATCAGCTGGCGGCTTGCTTGGCCAGGGTGCTTTCCAGGGCGCTGCGGCAGCGCTCCTCGGCGGTGTCCAGTTCCAGCTGCATCTGCTGGATATCGAGTAGCTGCTGCTCCAGCTGCTGGCGCCGCTCGGCGATCATCTGCAGCATGATGTTCAGCTGCTTCTGGTTGCCGGCCTTGGGATCGTAGAGCTCGATCAGCGTCTTGCATTCAGCCAGCGAAAAGCCGATGCGCTTGCCGCGCAGGATCAGCTTCAGCGCGACGCGATCCTTGGGTGAATAGATGCGTTCCTGACCGCGGCGGGTCGGCGTGAGCATGCCCTGTTCTTCGTAGAAGCGGATGGCGCGAGTGGTGATATCCAGCTCATTGGCCAGGTCGGAAATACTGTAGGTCTGTTTCGCCATGATTCTTCCGATCATCCTCTGTCGCGCCTGGCGAACCGGGCGCGTGTCTGCCAGCATGCCCTGCCGCGACGGTGCGCTCAGGGGCGTTCGACTGCCAAGGCTACTCCCTGGCCACCACCGATGCACAGTGTTGCCAGGCCCTTGCGAACATCGCGGCGCTGCATCTCGTGCAGCAGCGTCACCAGGATACGGCAGCCCGAGGCGCCGATCGGGTGGCCGAGGGCGATGGCGCCGCCGTTCACGTTGACCTTATCGGCATCCCAGCCCAATTCCTTACCCACCGACAGCGCCTGAACGGCGAAGGCTTCGTTGGCTTCGATCAGGTCCAGTTCAGCCAGCGACCAGTTGGCTTTTTCCAGGCAGCGGCGAGTGGCGGAAACCGGGCCGATGCCCATGATCGCCGGGTCGACGCCGGCGTTGGCGTAACCGGCGATCTTCGCCAGCACCGGCAGGCCCAGGGCCTCGGCCTTGCTGGCGCTCATCAGCACCACCGCGGCGGCGCCGTCGTTGAGGGTCGAAGCGTTGCCGGCGGTGACGCTGCCGTCCTTCTTGAAGGCCGCACGCAAGCCGCCAAGGGAGTCGGCCGTGGTGCCGGCGCGGGGCTGCTCGTCACGGGCGAAGGCGAGCGGCTCGCCCTTGCGCTGGGGAATCATGACCGGGGTGATCTCGGCATCGAAGCGGCCGCTCTCGATGGCGGCGGCGGCACGCTGCTGCGACTGCGCGGCGAAGGCGTCCTGCTGGGCGCGGTCGATGCCGTACTTGTCGGCGAGGTTCTCTGCGGTGATGCCCATGTGGTAGTCGTTGAAGGCGTCCCACAGGCCGTCGGTGATCATGCTGTCGACCATCTGTGCGTGGCCCATGCGCAGGCCGGTGCGCGCGCCGGGCATGACGTAGGGCGCCAGGCTCATGTTCTCCATACCGCCAGCGATGACCACGTCGGCGTCGCCGCAGCGGATCGCCTGCACGGCCAGGTGCACGGCCTTGAGGCCCGAGCCGCAGACCTTGTTCAGTGTCATGGCCGGTACCGCGTGCGGCAGGCCGGCCTTGATCGAGGCCTGGCGCGCGGTGTTCTGACCGGCGCCGGCGGTGAGCACATGACCGAGGATGACTTCATCGACCTGGGCCGGGTCGATGCCGGTTTTTTCCAGCAGCGCGCGGATCACGGTGGCGCCGAGTTCGACCGCCGGCACATTGGCCAGCGCGCCCTGGAAACTGCCGATGGCGGTGCGGGTTGCAGCTACGATGACGACGTCTTGCATGACGGACTCCGAATTAAAAGGCGCTACGCTGGGGCGTAACGCGAGGGCCAGGCGCGCGGCCTGACTCCGGGAAAGGGTGCCCTCGAACGACACAGGAGAAGCGGCCTCGCAGGCCGGCCAATGCCGCAGTATACGGGCGCCTAAGTGACTGGCCAGTGCTGGCGGGCAGCCGGCTTGAGGGCGTTCGGGGCAGGCGGGAAGACGCGGCGGGGAAGGGATGCTCCGGCGTCCTTCCCGCACCCAGGTTTCAGCGCTGGATCGGGCTGCCGGTCGCCTCTTGCAGCTCATCGAAGCTGACGCCTTCGGCCAGCTCAACCAGCTTCAGGCCCTGCTCGGTGACGTCCAGTACGCCGAGGTCGGTGATGATCCGGTCGACCACGCCGAGGCCGGTCAGTGGCAGGTCGCAGGCCGGCAGGATCTTGTGCGCGCCGCCCTTGGCGGTGTGCTCCATCAGCACCACGACGCGCTTGACGCCTGCCACCAGATCCATCGCGCCGCCCATGCCCTTGACCATCTTGCCGGGGATCATCCAGTTGGCCAGGTCGCCCTTTTCCGACACCTGCATGGCGCCGAGGATGGCCAGGTTGATGTGACCGCCGCGGATCATCGCGAAGCTCTGCGCGTTGTCGAAGAAGCTCGAGCCGGGCAGGGCGGTGACGGTCTGCTTGCCGGCGTTGATCAGGTCCGGGTCGATCTCTTCCTCGGTCGGGAAGGGGCCGATGCCGAGCAGGCCGTTCTCGCTCTGCAGCCAGACGTCCATGCCTTCCGGGATGTAGTTGGCGACCAGGGTAGGCAGGCCGATACCGAGGTTGACGTAGAAGCCGTCCTGCAGCTCCTGGGCGGCGCGTTGCGCCATCTGTTCACGTGTCCAGGCCATGGTCTCAGCTCCTCACCGTGCGTTTTTCGATGCGTTTTTCCGGGTTCGGGTTGTGCACGATGCGATGCACGTAGATACCCGGCAGGTGAATCTGGTCCGGGTCCAGCTCGCCGGTCTCGACGATCTCCTCCACCTCGACGACGCAGACCTCGCCGGCCATCGCTGCCAGCGGGTTGAAGTTGCGCGCGGTCTTGCGAAACAGCAGGTTGCCGGCCTTGTCGGCCTTCCACGCCTTGACCAGGGCCAGGTCGGCGGTGAGGGATTCCTCCATCACGTACCACTCGCCGTTGAACTGGCGGGTTTCCTTGCCTTCGGCCACCAGCGTGCCGTAGCCGGTCTTGGTGTAGAACGCCGGAATGCCCGCGCCGCCGGCACGCAGCTTCTCGGCCAGAGTGCCTTGCGGGGTGAATTCCAGGGCCAGTTCGCCGGCCAGGTACTGGCGCTCGAACTCCTTGTTCTCACCCACGTAGGAGGAAACCATCTTGCTGATCTGCCGCGTCTCCAACAGCAGGCCGAGACCGAAGCCGTCGACGCCGGCATTGTTGCTGATGGCAGTCAGGTCCTTCTTGCCGCTGTCGCGCAGGGCGGCGATCAGCTGCTCGGGGATGCCGCACAGGCCGAAGCCGCCGACGGCGATGGTCATGCCGTCCTCGACCAGGCCTTCCAGAGCGTGGGCGGCGCTGGGGTAAATCTTGTTCATGAATTACCTCTACTTGTTGTTCTATCTGTGCCGGGTGGTCCGATAGATGGCCGCCCGACGAATAGGGTTTAGCAAAATCGGTGCCGCTAACCGGCCTGCCTGGCGCGGGCGACCCGCGAACCATTGGCACGCCCCAGCAGCTGGCTGATGCGCTGGCCGGCGCCGATCAACGCATCGAGGTCGATGCCGGTGGCTATGTCCAGCCCGTTGAACATGTACAGCACGTCTTCGCTGGCGACATTGCCGCTGGCGCCTTTGGCGTACGGGCAACCCCCGAGGCCGGCGACCGAGCTGTCGAACACGGCGATGCCTTCCAGAAGGCTGGCATAGATATTCGCCAGCGCCTGGCCGTAGGTGTCGTGGAAATGCCCGGCCAACCGCTCGCGCGGCACCTCACGGGCCACGGTATCGAACAAGGTGCGGGTCTTGCCCGGCGTGCCGGTACCGATGGTGTCGCCAAGGGAAACCTCGTAGCAGCCCATGGCATACAGCTCGCGGGCCACTTCGGCGACCTTGGCTGGCGATACCTCACCCTCGTAAGGGCAGCCGAGCACGCAGGAAACGTAGCCACGCACGCGAATGTCGTGTTCGCGGGCAGCCTCCATCAAAGGCGCGAAGCGTGCCAGGCTCTCGGCGATGGAGCAGTTGATGTTCTTCTGCGAGAAAGCTTCGGAGGCCGCACCGAACACCGCGACCTCTTTCACGCCAGCTTCGATGGCCGCCTCCAGGCCCTTCATGTTCGGCGTCAGCGCCGCGTAGGTGACACCGGCTTTGCGCTGGATTTGCGCGAAGACCTCGGCGGAGCCCGCCATCTGCGGCACCCATTTGGGTGAGACGAAGCTGCCGACTTCGATGTAGCTGAGGCCAGCGGCGCTCAGGTCGTCCACCAGGCGCACCTTGTCCGCCACGCTAATGGGCTGCTGCTCGTTCTGCAGACCGTCACGCGGGCCGACTTCCACCAGCCGGACCTGTTTGGGCAGGCTCATATGTCCTCCTGGGGTGAGCGCGATTGGCGGGCTCACCGGTCTATGTGTGTCAGCCGAGGCGTCCGGCTACCGGTGGAAAAGCCTGCGGCGTTTTCCACCCTACTGGTTGCGGGGGACGTAGGTGAACAACGGCGAAGCCTTGCTCACCATGGCGACCGTCACGCCTCTTCCATCTCCAGCAGCACCGCGCCTTCGCTGACCATTTCGCCTTCGCTGCAGAACAGGCTCTTGACCACGCCTGCCTGGGCGCTGCGGATGCTGTGTTCCATCTTCATCGCTTCCAGCACGATCAGTGCGGTGCCGGCTTCGACATGCTGGCCGGCTTCCACCAGCACGCGGACGATGCTGCCGTTCATCGGTGCGGTCAGACCGCCGTGGTGCTGGTGGCTGGCCTCGGCTTCGGCGATGGGGTCGAAGGTAGTCACCGCGAGCCATTCGCCGTTCCACTGCAGATACAGCCGGTTGCCCTGGCGAATCGCCTTGGGTGTACGGACGTTCGACTGCGGTACGGTGGCGTCGACCCGCAGCCGGCGGCTTTCGCCATTGCACTGCAGATGCAGGCTGATCTGCGCCGGCATGCCGAAACGCAGCCCGCTGCGCTTGGACCACGGCGAATGGGCATCGTCGCCGCGTACCTTGGTCGGTTCGGTCTGCACGAAGCACTCCGCAGCCTGCTGCCAGAAGGCATCAGATAGCTCGCCAGCCGGACGCAGCAGTTCGCTTTCGTGACGCGGGATAAAGCCGGTATCCAGCTCGGCCTCGGCGAAGGCGCGGTGGCCGACGACGCGGCGCAGGAACGCGAGGTTGGTGCGCACGCCGCCGACGGCGGTCTCGTCGAGCATGGCCAGCAGGCGCAGGCGCGCTTCCTCGCGGTTCTCGCCCCAGGCGATCAGCTTGCCGAGCATCGGGTCGTAGAACGGCGACACCGTATCGCCCTCGGCAACGCCGCTGTCGACGCGACGGCCCGGGCCATCCGCCGCTTCACGGTAGAGATCGAGGGTGCCGGTGGCGGGGAGGAAATCGTTGTCCGGATCCTCGGCGTACAGCCGTACCTCGATGGCATGGCCGATCAGCGGCACCTGTTCCTGACGAATCGGTAGCGGCTGGCCGCGGGCGACGCGAATCTGCCAGGCGACCAGATCGAGGCCGGTAATGGCCTCGGTGACCGGGTGCTCGACCTGCAGACGAGTGTTCATTTCCATGAAGAAGAATTCGCCACGGGCGTCGAGCAGGAATTCCACCGTGCCGGCACCGACGTAGCCGATGGCCTGGGCGGCCTTTACCGCAGCTTCGCCCATGGCGCGGCGCAGCTCGGGGGAGAGGCCTGGCGCTGGCGCCTCTTCAACCACTTTCTGATGGCGGCGCTGGATCGAGCAGTCGCGTTCGTTCAGGTACAGGCAGTTGCCGTGCTGGTCGGCGAAGACCTGGATTTCCACATGGCGCGGTTTGAGCACGTATTTTTCCACCAGCATGCGCGAGTCGCCGAACGACGACTGCGCCTCGCGCTGGGCGGACGCCAGCGCCTCGGCCAGGTCCGCCTCGCGCTCGACCACCTTCATGCCCTTGCCGCCACCACCGGCGGTGGCCTTGAGCAGCACCGGGTAACCGATCTTTTCCGCGGCGGCACGGAAGGTCTCCACGTCCTGCGCCTCGCCGTGGTAGCCCGGTACCAGCGGCACGCCGGCTTCTTCCATCAGCGCCTTGGCGGCGGACTTGCTGCCCATGGCGTCGATGGCCGAAGCGGGCGGGCCGAGGAAGATCAACCCGGCCTGTTCGATGGCGCGGGCGAACTCGGCGTTCTCCGAGAGAAAGCCGTAGCCCGGGTGGATCGCCTGGGCGCCGCTGGCCTTGGCCGCCTCGATCAGCTTGTCGATGCGCAGGTAGCTGTCGGCCGGCTTGGCGCCGCCGAGGTCGATGCAGATGTCAGCTTCGCGGGCGTGGCGCGCCGTGGCGTCGATGGCGCTGTGCACGGCAACGGTGGTCAGGCCCATGGCCTTGGCGGTGCGCATCACGCGGCAGGCGATCTCGCCGCGGTTGGCAACCAGGAGGGTGGTAATCATTGTTGTGGCTCCTGCGTGGCCTTCAGTGGGTTTCCCCTCACCCTAGCCCTCTCCCCTGAGGGGCGAGGGGATGACGGAGTGAGGCGGAGGAATGATGTGGTTTGGTTGTCGGCGGCTTGCCGGATGGAGGCAGCAGGCCGAGCGTCGTGGCGGTGGCCGCGTGGTGCGCTTTGGTTTTTTGGCTGCAACTGCATCGCGCTCCAGACCCCGCACGGCCAAACCCCCTCGCCCCCTGAGGGAGAGGGCTGGGGTGAGGGGGCGATGCCAAGGGCCGACACAGCCGCCCGACCACCACACAACGCAACCCTCTCACTGCGCGTACGCGACAACGTATACGAGCGGGCACCCCACAGAAGCCCAGTCATCACGCGCGCTCCTGCCAGGCGGGCGTGCGTTTTTCCAGAAAGGCGCTCAGGCCTTCCTGACCTTCCGGGCTGGTGCGCAGGCGCGCAATGGCCTGTTCGGTGGTCTGGCGCAGGTCGGCGCTGAAATCGCCATCGCCCACTTCCAGCAGCAGGTCCTTGCAGGCCTTGAGTGCCTGCGGGCTGTTGAGCAGCAGGTTGTCGACCCACTGCTCGAGCGCGGCGTCCAGTTCACTGGCCGGGTAGGTCTCGGCGAGCAGGCCGAGTTCGCGGGCACGCTTACCGTCGAAGCGTTCGGCGGTCAGCGCGTAGCGGCGGGTGGCGCGCTCGCCGATGGCCTTGACCACGAACGGGCTGATCACCGCCGGGGCCAGGCCGATGCGTACTTCCGACAGGCAGAACAGCGCGTCGCTGGCGCCGATGGCCATGTCGCAGCAGGCGATCAGCCCCAGCGCGCCGCCGAAGGCCGCGCCCTGCACCACGGCCAGGGTCGGCTGCGGCAGCTGGTAGAGGCGTTGCATCAGCTCGCCGAGTTCGTGAGCGTCGGCGAGATTGGCCTGGTAGTCGAGTTTGGCCGACTCGCGCATCCAGCCGAGATCGGCGCCGGCGGAGAAGTGCTTGCCGCGCCCGCGCAGGATCAGGAAGCGGATGCTGGCATCGTCCTGCACCTGGGCCAGCGCCGCGTTCAGTTCGCCGATCACCCGGGCGTCGAAGGCGTTGTTCTTGTCCGCGCGGTTAAGCCAGAGGGTGGCCACGCCACGCGCGTTTTTGTTCAGTTCGATGGTCTGGAAATCGGTCATCTCGGCATCCTCGATGGGACTGCAGTCGCCGGCGCGCTTGGCTGCCGACGGCTCGGATTACATGCGGAACACGCCGAAGCGGGTCGGCTCGATCGGCGCATTCAGCGCGGCGGACAACGCCAGCCCCAGCACCTTGCGGGTCTGCGCCGGGTCGATCACGCCGTCGTCCCACAGTCGCGCGCTGGAGTAATAGGGATGCCCCTGGCGCTCGTACTGCTCGAGGATCGGCTGCTTGATCGCGGCCACCTCGTCGTCGCCGAGACTCTTGCCGGCGCGTTCGCTTTGCTCCTGCTTGACCTGGGCGAGTACCCCGGCGGCCTGCTCGCCGCCCATCACGGCGATGCGCGCGTTGGGCCACATCCAGAGGAAGCGCGGGTCGTAAGCGCGGCCGCACATGCCGTAGTTGCCGGCACCGAAGCTGCCACCGATGAGCACGGTGAACTTCGGCACCTGGGCGCAGGCCACCGCGGTAACCAGCTTGGCGCCGTGCTTGGCGATGCCGCCGGCCTCGTATTTCTGCCCGACCATGAAACCGGTGATGTTCTGCAGGAACAGCAGCGGAATGCCGCGCTGGCAGGCCAGTTCGATGAAGTGCGCGCCTTTCTGCGCCGCCTCGGCGAAGAGGATGCCGTTGTTGGCGAGGATGGCGATCGGGTAGCCGTGCAAGTGGGCGAAACCGCAGACCAGCGTGGTGCCGAACAGCGCCTTGAATTCATCGAACTCGCTGCCGTCCACCAGCCGTGCGATCACTTCGCGCACGTCATAGGGCTGCTTGGCCTGCGCCGGAATTACGCCGTACAGCTCGTCGGCGGCATACAGCGGTGCGCGCGGTTCGCGGGTCTGCAGCTGGCCGAGCTTGCGCCAGTTGAGGTTGGCCACGCAGCGGCGGGCGATGGAAAGCGCGTGTTCGTCGTTCTCCGCGTAGTGGTCGGCAACGCCGCTGGTCTTGCAGTGCACGTCGGCCCCGCCCAGTTCCTTGGCAGTCACCACCTCACCGGTGGCGGCTTTTACCAGCGGCGGGCCGGCGAGAAAGATGGTCGCCTGGTTGCGCACCATGATGGTTTCGTCAGCCATCGCCGGCACATAGGCGCCACCGGCGGTGCAGGAGCCCATGACCACGGCGATCTGCGGAATGCCCATGGCGCTCATGTTGGCCTGGTTGAAGAAGATGCGGCCGAAGTGCTCGCGATCCGGGAACACCTCGTCCTGGCGCGGCAGGTTGGCGCCGCCGGAGTCCACCAGATAGATGCAGGGCAGGCGGTTCTCGCGGGCGACAGTCTGCGCGCGCAGGTGTTTCTTCACCGTCAGCGGGTAGTAGGTGCCGCCTTTCACGGTGGCGTCGTTGGCGATGATCATGCACTCGATGCCTTCGACGCGGCCAATACCGGCGACCACGCCGGCGGCGGCGACGTCTTCGCCGTAGACCTCATGGGCGGCCAGCGGGGCGAGTTCGAGAAAGGCCGAACCGGCGTCGAGCAGGGTATCGATGCGCTCGCGCACCAAGAGCTTGCCGCGCGAGACATGGCGCTGCTGGGCGGTGGCGCCGCCGCCTTCGCTGACGCGGCCGAGCAGGGCGCGCAGGTTGTTCACCTGTTCAAGCATCGCTGCGCTGTTGGCGGCGAACTCCGGCGAACGGGTATTGATCTGGGTGTGCAGGATGGCCATGGTTGGCTCCGTTCAATTCCATCATGGATGGCATTGCCATCCACCGACTGCGGTGGAAAACGCTTCGCGGTTTTCCACCCTACGAGGCTGGGGGCGTTCTTTTTGCCTGCAGGCTCACCTGGATTCGTTGAACAGCTCGCGGCCGATCAGCATACGGCGGATCTCGCTGGTGCCCGCGCCGATCTCGTAGAGCTTGGCGTCGCGCAGCAGGCGGCCGGTGGGAAATTCGTTGATGTAGCCGTTGCCGCCGAGGATCTGGATCGCCTGCAGGGCCATCTGCGTGGCATTTTCGGCGGTATAGAGGATCACCCCGGCGGCGTCCTTGCGGGTGGTCTCGCCGCGGTCGCAGGCCTGGGCGACGGCATACAGATAGGCGCGGCTGGCGTTGAGCTGGGTGTACATGTCCGCCACCTTGCCCTGGATGAACTGGAACTCGCCGATGCTCTGGCCGAACTGCTTGCGGTCGTGGATATAGGGCACCACCACATCGAGGCAGGCCTGCATGATCCCGGTCGGGCCGCCGGCCAGCACCACGCGTTCGTAGTCCAGGCCGCTCATCAGCACCTTGACGCCACCGTTCTCGGCGCCCAGCACGTTCTCTTGCGGCACCTCGACGTCATCGAAGAACAGCTCGCAGGTGTTGGAGCCGCGCATGCCGAGCTTGTCGAACTTGTTGCCGCGGGAGAAGCCCTTCCAGTCGCGCTCGACGATGAATGCGGTGATGCCATGGGCGCCCTTGTCCAGGTCGGTCTTGGCGTAGATCACGTAGGTGTTGGCGTCCGGGCCGTTGGTGATCCAGGTCTTGCTGCCGTTGAGCACGTAGCGGTCGCCGCGCTTTTCGGCGCGCAGCTTCATGGAGACCACGTCGGAGCCGGCATTCGGCTCGCTCATGGCCAGCGCGCCGACGTGTTCGCCGCTGATCAGCTTGGCCAGGTAGCGGGCCTTCTGCTCGGGGTTGCCGTTGCGGTTTATCTGGTTGACGCACAGGTTGGAGTGGGCGCCGTAGGAGAGGGCGACCGAGGCCGAGCCGCGGCTGATTTCTTCCATCGCCACCACGTGGGCCAGGTAGCCGAGGCCGGCGCCGCCGTACTCCTCGGAGACGGTCACGCCGAGCAGGCCCATCTCGCCGAATTTTCTCCACATGTCCGCCGGGAACAGGTTTTCCTGATCGATGGCTTCGGCGCGCGGGGCAATCTCGGCGGCGACGAAGGCCTGGACCTGCTCGCGCAGCATGTCGATGGTTTCACCGAGGGCGAAATTGAGGCTGGAGTAGTTCATAGGGGCCACCTGCTTGTCTTGTAATTGTTCTGTTTTCAGAGGATTCGTTCGTCGGCGGAGTGCAGGCCGGCGCTCTGGTAGCGGTCTGACGTCATCGGTATGGATGATCGTTCGCTGCTTTACGTTAACGTAAAGGTCCGCTGCGGGTCTGTCAACACACCGCCAAGTCGGCATGCTGCAAGCATAGGCCCGTCAAGGTGCGGCCGTCGGTTGGTGGCGCGCGGTGGTGTTTCGTCGGTGGAGGGGCACTCGGCGCGAGCCCGGCGGGACTAAACAGGCAGTGGCCGCAACGCCGGCCTGCCACGACGAGAAAACTCCATGCCCCGCATCGGCTTCGCCTGCATGTATCGCCACCCGCAACAGAGCCTCTCGCTGAAGGAGCTGGAGCGCATCGAGCGCACCTTCAATCCGCGCAGCACCACGCTGCGCTGGATGGCCTCGGTCGGTCGCGCCGCGGCCGAGGCGAGGCTGGAGGAGATCGTCGAGCACAACCTGAATGCCCAGCGGGTGTTGCTCGAATACGTCGCCACGTTGCCGCCGATGCTGCGCATGTTGCGCCTGTCCAGCGACTTGCTGCCGTTCTACAGCCATGCCGAGATCGCGCCGTTCTACCGTCGCGCCGAGATACGGAACCGCCTCGAGGCTGGCTTCGCCGCGATCGGCGAACTGGCACGGGCCAACGAAATCCGCCTGTCGATGCATCCCGGCCAGTACTGCGTGCTGGGATCGGACAAGCCGCAGGTGGTGGAAAACAGCCTGGCGGAATTCGAATACCACGCCGACATGATCCGCATGATGGGTTACGGCCGGCGCTTCCAGGACTTCAAATGCAACCTGCATATCGCCGGGCGGCTCGGCGCCGAGGGGGTGCGTGCCGTGTGGCCGCGCCTGTCGACCGAGGCGCGCCACTGCATCACCTTCGAGAACGACGAAAAGACCTATGGCCTGGACGACTGCCTGAGCCTCGCGGACCTCGCGCCGGTGGTGCTGGATATCCATCACTGCTGGATTCACGAGGGCCGCTACATCGAGCCGGACGACCCGCGTATCGAGCGCGTTCTGGAAAGCTGGCGCGGTGTGCGGCCGACCATGCACTACTCGCAGCCGCAGGAGAGCCTGATGGAGCTAGGCTTCGCGCCGGAGCAGAAGCTGGAACTCCCCGAGTTGCTGGAGCAGGTCAACAAGCGCGACCTCTATGCGCATAGCAAACGCATGTGGAACCACTGGACGAATCGCTATGCGTTTCAGTTTCTCGATCGCTTCGACATCATGCTCGAAGCCAAGGACAAGAACCTCGCCGCGCTGGACTTCCATCACGAGTACCAGCGTGGAGGCGCCTGACGAGGCGTCTTCGGCAGACGCATGCGCGGCATCGTTGCTGAGGCTCTGGCGCAACCGTTTTGCGCCGCTCAGGCATGCCTTCCGACACGTCGTGTCAGCGCCGATCTGGCCGCGGCTGACCCTGCTATTCGTCACCAGATAATGGCCATTTGACTGCTCAAGTTCCCCGACTTTCGCCTACCCTGCGACATATTGTCAGCTAGTTACCTTTACGTTAACGTAATCGTGGCCTAGGGTGACTGTCAGCAGCGCCAGCACCCTTGCGAGCACGCCTCATAACAAACATAAGACTGAGGAAAATCGTCATGAGTCTTCCGAGCTATACCTGCGGACCGCAGAGCAAACCCCTGTTGCCCATGACCATCGGCGCGGCATTCGACCGTACCGTGGAGCGCTTTCCCCAGCGCGAGGCCCTGGTGGTGCGCCATCAGCAGCTGCGTTACACCTGGGCGGAACTGGCGGAGGCGGTGGACCGTTGCGCGCGTGGCCTGCTGGCCCTCGGACTGCAAGCTGGCGAACGAGTGGGCATCTGGTCACCGAACAATGCCCAGTGGTGCATCACCCAGTTCGCCACGGCGAAGATCGGCGTGGTGCTGGTCAACATCAATCCCGCCTACCGCCTCAGCGAGCTTGAGTACGCCTTGAAGCAGTCCGGCTGCCGCTGGCTGATCTGCGCCGATGCCTTCAAGACGTCCGATTACCACGCCATGCTCCACGAGCTGCTGCCGGAGCTGGAAAGCGCCGCCGTCGGGGCCCTGCAGAGCCATATGCTGCCCGAGCTGCGCGGTGTGATCAGCCTGTGCGACAAGCCGGTGGACGGCATGCTGCAGTGGCAGGCGCTGATGGAGATGGCCGAGCAGGTCGGCCCCGAGCAGTTGCGCCAGTGCGGCGAGCGCCTGCAGTTCGACGACCCCATCAACATCCAGTACACCTCCGGCACCACGGGCTTCCCCAAGGGCGCCACGCTCAGCCACTACAACATCCTCAACAACGGCTACATGGTCGGTGAGAGCCTCAGGCTGACCGAGCACGACCGCCTGGTGATTCCGGTGCCGCTGTACCACTGCTTCGGCATGGTCATGGGCAATCTCGGCTGTGTCACCCACGGCACCACGATGATCTACCCGAGCGCCGCCTTCGAACCGCTGGCGGCACTGCAGGCCGCGGCCGAGGAAAAGGCTACCGGCATGTACGGCGTGCCGACCATGTTCATCGCCATGCTCGATCACCCGGAGCGCCAGTCGCTGGACCTCAGCAGCCTGCGCACCGGCATCATGGCCGGCTCCACCTGCCCGATCGAGGTGATGAAGCGCGTCATCGACGACATGCACCTGGCGGAAATGCAGATCGCCTACGGCATGACCGAAACCAGCCCGGTCTCCACCCAGACCAGCGCCGACGACGACCTGGAACGTCGCGTGACCAGCGTCGGCCGCACCCAGCCGCATCTGGAAAGCAAGATTGTCGACGAGCACGGCGCGGTGGTGCCGCGCGGGCAGATTGGCGAACTCTGCACCCGAGGCTACAGCGTGATGCTCGGCTACTGGAACAACCCGGACGCCACCCGCGATGCCATCGACGGCGCCCGCTGGATGCACACAGGTGACCTCGCGGTAATGGACGATGAGGGTTACATCAAGATCGTCGGCCGCAACAAGGACATGATCATCCGCGGCGGCGAGAACGTTTACCCGCGCGAGATCGAGGAATTTCTCTTCACCCATCCGGCGGTGGCCGACGTGCAGGTGATCGGCGTGCCGGATAGCAAGTTCGGCGAGGAGATCGTCGCCTGGGTAAAGCTGCACCCGGGCCATCAGGTCGAGGCCGAGGCGCTGCGCGAGTTTTGCAAGGGCCGCATTGCCCACTTCAAGAGGCCGCGGCACATCCGGTTCGTCGACGATTTCCCGATGACCATCAGCGGCAAGGTGCAGAAGTTCCGCATGCGCGAAATCAGCGTGGTCGAGCTGGGCATCAGCGAACAGCACTGACCGGCACCGGCCGGGTTCGCCCGGCCGGCAATTCGCTCATCCGAAAAGGAGCTTTCCATGGCGCTGCCTACTACTCAGTCGATCAGCCGTTTTCCGCTGTCCGATAGCCTCGACACGCTGCCCGCCGACCTGCGCGAACGGATTCTCGCCGTGCAGGAAAAGGCCGGTTTCATCCCCAACGTGTTTCTCATGCTGGCTCATCGGCCGGCGGAGTTTCGCGCCTTCTTCGCCTATCACGATGCGCTGATGGAGCGCGAAGCCGACAGCCTGACCCAGGCCGAGAAGGAGATGATCGTGGTGGCGGTCAGCGCCGACCACGGCTGCCTGTATTGCGTGGTCGCCCATGGCGCGATCCTGCGGATCCTCGCCAAGGACGTGCAGCTGGCCGACCAGATCGCCGTCAACTACCGCACCGCGCCGATCTCCGAACGCCAGCGCACGATGCTCGACTTCGCCCTGCACCTGGCCGCCGGGCGCGGCGTGCTGGACGACGCCTGGCAAGCGCGGCTGGAGGCCCAGGGTTTCAGCCTCGACGACATCTGGGACATCGGCGCCATCGCCGGGCTGTTCGGCCTCTCCAACCGCCTGGTGTCCATGGCGCGCACCCCGCCCAACGACGAGTTCTATCTGCTGGGCCGCGTGCCCAGAAGCACCGCGCGCTGAGCGCGACACCGCTTTACCGCATGAAGTGGTAATCCGAGCCCGGGCAGTTGGCAGTCGGGCTCAACAGCTGCATCAACGATCACAACAACAAGAGAGATAGCTATGCAACTGAAACCAGCAAGCCGGACCTTCCTGCTTTCCAGCCTGGCTGCAGCCATCCTGGGCATGTCCAACACGGCTTCGGCCGCCTTCATCGAAGACAGCAAGGCCAGCATCGACCTGCGCAACTTCTACATGAACCGCGACTTCCGTTCGGGGGACGGCCAGTCCAAGGCCGAGGAGTGGGCCCAGGGCTTCATCCTGAAAATGGAGACCGGCTACACCGAAGGGCCGGTCGGCTTCGGCC
>NZ_JXXD01000070.1 GCF_000935215.1 Stutzerimonas stutzeri | reverse complement strand
CGATGCGATTCCTTTCGCATCGGCGTCCGCCGGTCCTTCGGCGATTGGTTTCCAGCTGCCCTGACGTCCCTGCCCGCTGCCCGGCTCCCTCAAGTCGCATCGCATCGCGAAGCACCCGGACACGCACCGACAGTGCCCAAAACCCGTTACAGAACCATTAAGCTTCGGCTGCCGCTGGTCGCCTGTGGGCAGTAAAAACTGATCCGCGAATCAGCTTTCGCTCAAGAACACCACTCTCCGGCCGACCAACTGGCCGGCCCGCCCCATTAGAAAAAACACACAGGTCGGGTGCTCCACCCTACGATTCCTCTGCCAGGCGTGATAGTCGATGCGTAACAACCAACCCGTGACACAGCGTGAATACGCGTTTCCTGATCAGCAACGCCTCATCTCCACCACCGACCTCAAAGGCCAGATCACCTACTGCAACGATATCTTTGCCGAGGTCAGCGGCTTCGCGCGTGACGAACTGATTCGCGCGCCGCATAACCTGGTGCGCCATCCGGATGTGCCGCCGGCCGTGTTCGACCACATGTGGACGACCCTCAAGCAGGGCAAGCCGTGGATGGGCATCGTCAAGAACCGGCGCAAGACCGGCGACCATTACTGGGTCAACGCCTACGTCACGCCCATTTTCGATCAGCAGCACCAGGTGACGGGCTATGAGTCGGTACGGACCAAACCGACCCGCGAGCAGGTCCAGCGGGCGGAAGCGCTGTATGCGCGCATCAATTCCGGCAAGGCCGGCGTGCCCCGGCGCGACACCTGGCTGCCCGTATTGAGCAAATGGCTGCCGTTTCTGGTCATCAGCCAGATCGGGTTTCTCGTCGGCGCCAACTTCGATCATGCGCTGGGATTCATCGCCGCCGCGCTGTTGGTCGTACCGTTCGGCCTCGTCGCGCTGCACTGGCAGCAACGCGGCATAAAACGCCTGTTGCAGCTGGCGAGCCAGAGCACCAGCGATCCACTCATCGCGCGCATGTATACCGACAGCAGCGGCGTCGAAGCACAACTGGAAATGGCGATGCTCAGCCAGCACGCGCATCTGAAGACCTGCCTCACGCGCTTGCAGGACATGGCCGTGCAGTTGCAGGGCCAAGCCAAGCAGGCCGACTCGCTGGCACAGAACTGCGCCAACGGCCTCGTGCAGCAACATCAGGAAACCGAGCAAGTCGCAACGGCGATCAACGAAATGGCCGCGACGACGCAGGAAGTCGCCGGCAACGTCGCGCTGGCCGCCGACGCGACCCGCGAGGCCAGCCGTCTCACCGATCAGGGCCGTACGGTCACAGCCGAGACACGCGAGGCCATTCAGCAGCTATCCGAATCCGTCGCGAAGACGGGCGAGGCGGTCAACCAACTGGCGAACGACAGCGAGTCAATCGGCAGAGTGGTCGATGTGATCAAGAGCATCGCCGACCAGACCAACCTGCTGGCACTCAACGCCGCGATCGAAGCTGCGCGTGCCGGTGAAAGTGGCCGCGGCTTCGCGGTGGTCGCCGACGAAGTCCGCCAGCTTGCCCAACGTACGGCCAGTGCCACGGGTGAGATCCATCAACTGATCGAGAAACTTCAGTCGCAGGCGCGGCACGCCGTGCAGACCACCGAGGATGGCCGAGTGCATGCGACGCGCGGCGTCGATCAGGTGATCCAGGCCGATCAGGCCCTCAGCGGGATCAATGAGGCGATGGGCAATATCATCGACATGACCACGCAGATCGCGTCCGCGACGGAGCAGCAGAGCGCGGTAGCCGACGAGATCAGCAACAACGTCAGCACCATCGCCCAGCTGGCCGAACAGACCACTGGTGACGCGCGCAGCTCTGCGCTGCTCAGCGAGGACCTCGCCGCCACGGCGCAAGGGCAGTACGCCCTGGTCGAGCGCTTCAACCGCTAGGAAAAGCCGCAGCCGGTATCGCTCGATCCGGCTGCAGGCAGCGCTCAGTGCGAGATCACACCCTGGAGAAACGCGGCAATCGCATCGGCAGTACTGTCGAGGTGCTGGTCGTGGCTCAGGCCCGAGCGTTTCAGCGGTTTGAGATCGTGATCGGCGGCGGCCAGCCAGTGCAGCGCAATCGTCGGGGATAGCGCGTACTGCGCCACCGTTTCATGATCACCCAAGGCGTCGCGCTCACCCTGGACAACCAGGGTCGGCGTCTGCAGCGTGGCGAGATGCGCCACCCGAGGCTTTTCCGGCTTGCCGGCGGCATAGAACGGATAACCCAGGCAGACCAACGCGTCCGCGCCCAACTCATCGGCCAGCAAACTGGCCATTCGCCCCCCCATCGACTTGCCACCGATGGCCAGCGGTCCTGTGGCCTGCTGTCGCACCAGGGCATGGACTTCACGCCATTGGGCCAACAATTGAGCCTGTGGACTGGGCGGCCGCTTGCCTGCCCCGGCACGTCGCGCCGCCATGTAGGCGAACTCGAATCGGCAAACCGCTATCCCGCGCGCAGCAAGGCGCGCAGCCATTTGTTCCATGAACGGGCTGTCCATCGGTGCGCCTGCACCATGCGCCAGGATCAGGCTCACCCATGCGCCGCCAGACGGCTGGTTCCACCTGACGAGATGCCCTTTGTCACTTTGTGTGTATTGATCCGTGTCAATACCGGCAGATTGCCCTTTCCCCATCCTTGCCCCGCTTTCTATTAGAAAGAAAAAAACTGCTCATTACCCGTGGATGGAAGCCCATACATGAACACAGCAACCAGTACCGCCTACAGTTACAAGGTGGTCCGCCAATTCGCCATCATGACGGTGGTGTGGGGAATCGTCGGGATGGGGCTCGGCGTTTTCATCGCAGCACAATTGGCCTGGCCATTTCTGAACCTTGACCTCCCCTGGACCAGTTTCGGTCGTCTACGTCCATTGCACACCAACGCGGTGATCTTCGCCTTCGGCGGCTGTGCTCTGTTCGCAACGTCCTACTACTCGGTACAGCGTACCTGTCAGACCACACTGTTCGCGCCAAAGTTGGCCGCGTTCACGTTCTGGGGCTGGCAGCTGGTCATCCTGCTCGCCGCGATCTCCCTGCCGCTGGGCTTCACCAGCTCCAAGGAATATGCGGAACTGGAGTGGCCGATCGACATCCTGATCACCATCGTCTGGGTGGCCTATGCGGTCGTCTTCTTCGGTACGCTGGCGACGCGCAAGGTCAAGCACATCTACGTCGGTAACTGGTTCTTCGGCGCCTTCATCCTGACCGTGGCCATTCTGCACATCGTCAACAACCTGGAAATCCCGGTCAGTGCGATGAAGTCCTACTCGCTGTATGCCGGTGCGACCGATGCGATGGTGCAATGGTGGTACGGCCACAACGCCGTGGGCTTCTTCCTCACCGCCGGCTTCCTCGGGATCATGTACTACTTCGTGCCGAAGCAGGCCGAACGTCCGGTGTATTCCTACCGCCTGTCGATCGTCCACTTCTGGGCACTGATCACCGTCTACATCTGGGCCGGTCCGCACCACCTGCACTACACCGCTCTGCCGGATTGGGCGCAGAGCCTGGGCATGGTGATGTCGCTGATTCTGCTGGCTCCGAGCTGGGGCGGCATGATCAACGGCATGATGACCC